>CAZFLL010000063.1:0-21815 GCA_964519865.1 uncultured Chitinophaga sp.
GTACTGCACAACAATGCGGGAGAGTAGGTAGCTGCCATATTTATTAAAAAAGCCTTTCAGAAATGAGAGGCTTTTTTTATGCCCTTAAGAGAAGTTTCGAGCAACGAGTTACGAGTTTCGAGACTTAAAGTACAGTACGGACTAACGAACTCGGAACTCGTACCTCATAACTCGCAACTGTATCGTACACTCCGGTTTGCTCATCTGCTTTCTATTGACAATCTTTGCCCTTCATGTCCTCCAAAGAACGCATCATCCTCTTTCTCCTGGCTGCGGTGAACTTCACCCATATCCTCGACTTCATGATCATGATGCCCCTGGGAAATTACCTGATGCCGCATTTCCATATTTCCCCGCGCCAGTTCAGCTTCCTGCTGGCTTCTTACCCCATCAGCTCCTTTATCTCCGGATTAACCATGGCTGTCCTGGCCGATAAATTTGAACGAAAAAAACTGTTGCTATTTACCTATGCCGGTTTTATTATTGGTACAGCCGCCTGCGGTTTCGCCCAATCCTACGAACTGCTCCTGGTTGCCCGTATCGTAGCCGGTATTTTCGGGGGTATTATCGGCGGACAGGTTCTTTCCATGATCGGAGACCTGTTTTCCTATGAACGCCGGGGAACAGCAATGGGAGCCGTTATGAGCGCCTTTGCCGTTGCTTCCTCAGTCGGGGTTACATTCTCCCTCTACCTGGTGGATATTTTTAAAGACGACTGGCATGTGCCCTTTCTCTTTGTGGCCCTGCTGGCCCTGGTTATCTGGCCACTTTGCTTTATCCACCTGCCGCTACTGAAGGAACACCTGGTAAAGAAAGAAAATGCCCCTTCCAAAGGACAACAATTATGGTCCACCCTGACTGATAAATACACCGGTATAGCCCTGTTATTTTCAGGGGTCATGATGATGGGCCATTTTCTCATCATTCCCTTTATTAATCCCTATATGGAATTTAATAAAGGATACCCACGATCCGTTACCCCGCTGATCTACCTGGTAGGAGGGGTGGCTTCTTTTATTGCCGCCATTTTCCTGGGCCGTTTATCTGACAGGGTGGGTAAACTGAAAGTCTTCATGTACTGTGTGCCACTCTCTTTCATAATGGTATTACTGATCACCAATATGCCGGCTCTCCCTTTCTCCATTGTACTAAGCTTCTTCGGAATCTGGTTCGCCCTGGCAACCGGCCGGGCAGTAACCTCCCAAACCATGGTGAGTAATGTAACCGGTGCCGCGAACCGGGGAAGTTTTATGAGCCTGAACAGCAGTATCCAGCACCTGGGCACCGGGGTGGCCGCCCTGGTATCAGGTTATATTGTATCCGAAGATACGCAACGCAAACTGCTCCATTACGAATGGGTGGGTTACCTTTCCGTAGCTGTATTGCTGATCGGGTTATTATTGGGATATTATCTTTTTAAAGGTGTGGATGCAGGTAAAAAAGAATTATAAAACCCGGTAAACAGGATACTGCATGTGTACCGGTTCAAACCAGGGAGAGTTCTGATAAACAAAATTCAATTGTGCCCTTCCATCTCTGGCAAAAGCAGTATCCGCTGTTTTCCGCTGATCCATCTTCACCTGCAACTCTTTGTTCTGCTTCAGGTAATCCGCAGCTATATCTTCAAAGGCATAGCCAGAATACCCTTCTTTCTGTCCCAGGATAGCATCAAAGAAATTCCAGGCAAAATAGGAATCCTCCGCCACCGGCTCCAGCGTCTCGATTAAAAAACGATTGGCCACCTGGTTCATGGGGATATACCAGTCCCCCTTACGGAAGGCAAACTTTTGCATACTGCTCGTTGTCTTCACCTCACTGTTAAGGTGATGCATTTCATATTGACGGGCAGCCGTCTTGTAATCGGTGATCTTGTATACTTCCACTTCAATCACCGTATCTTTTTTTAGCGGGGTCATCTGAACATGATTCAGTTGAAGCAGTTCAATTACCTTCCACCAACCCTGCGGAATGATATAGGCTTTGGGTTTTTTAATAAATGTTTTAGCCGGGAAATAGTTATAAATTTTCACGGTCTGCTCAAAGGGCTTGCTGCGGTCATAAAATAAGCGGGGGAAGCCGGATACCTCACTGGTTTTCTGGCCAGACATATACCCTTTGAATAAAACTTCCTTGTATTGTGAGCGGTCCATCGCCCAGGATATGGGGAAATTTTCCATCGTCTTCACGGTTTCTTTTGTCTGGGCCCTTAACGAACGGATCTTTTCGCTGTTCGTGGCCGTGAATTCAATAAAGGATTGCATCAGGGCATAGGTGGATCTGACCCGTTGTTCATAGGATTTCAGCATATGCGTCTCCGGAACAAAACTGAATGTATGCCAGAGTGCAGCATAGCCACTGGCATAGCGGGGACTGTCCCAGTATTCGGACCAGCCATTTTCCGGTTTATCGCCCCATACGTTTACATAGGGCACCAGGTCAAACCCTTTTTGCTTCATTAAACCATATAGGGCCGGTTCAAACTGTTTACTGATATATTCACCCATCACGCCACCCAGCTTGGTGTTTTGGGTGGTCAGGAGGGTCATGATATGCTGGTAGTCGGCCCCGTCACTTACATGGTTGTCAACAAACACATCCGGATCGGTCTGCTGGAAGATCCGGGCAAAAGCACGGGCATCTTTTGAATCACTTTTAATAGCATCCCGGTTCAGGTCCAGGTTTTGCGAATTGCCGCGGAAACCAAATTCTTCCGGGCCGTTCTGATCCACCCGGTAATTGGCACTGCGGTTCAGGCAACCCCCGATATTATAAATGGGAATGATAGCAAGTACTACATGATCCGGTATCTTGTATTTACCGGTGACAATATCCCGGGCCAGCAACATACTGGCATCAATACCATCCGGCTCTCCGGGATGAATACCATTGTTGATCAGGATAATCCGTTTATTGTTTTTCCGGATCTGTTCAAAATTATAGTCGCCGTTATTCGCCACCACTACCAGGTGCAGGGGAAAACCGGCATCGGTCATGTCCATGGTCAGCATTTTCACCTTGCCTGATTTCTCATCGAGTTTTTTCCACCAGTCAATGATCTCCGCATATGGTGGTGTCTCTTTGCCACCGGATTGTTCGAAACGGGTACTGATGTTCTGCGCTACCGCAGATGTTATCAGATTCAATATGCAGGCTGTTGCCAGGAATAGTTTCTTCATATAAAAACACGGTGAGGTGAACAGAATTTGTTTATGAAACAGGAATGGCTTTTCAGATGACTAAAGATAATGAAGCGGCCACGAATTCACATGAAAAGGGGATGTTGCTGAGCAAGATTTTAGCCACGGATCACACGGATCAACACGGATTTATATCCGTGCATATCCGTGTTATCCGTGGCAAAGGCCCCCTAAACCTGCCTGTCCGGTAGGCAGGTCCCCCAAAGGGGGACTTTGGACTCCTAAAGAATTAGAGTCGTTTATTTTTTCGTGAATCAATCTGTGTTAATCCGTGCAACCTGCCTGCCGGCAGAGGCAGGTCCGTGGCCTTGTATTTCTCGCGTCAATTCGTGGCCTGCCTATTTGTATTCTTTCGTGACCTTTCGTGTGAATTCGTGGCCCAAAAATTCGCCACAGGCGAACAGGCACAAAAAAAAGGCACTCCCTCACAGGAATGCCCTTTAAAAAATATATACTGCAACAGCTTACTTGGCAGCTACGTTGGCTTTCTTAGCCAGTTTGCTCTTCAGGTTAGCTGCTTTGTTTGCGTGGATAATACCGCGTTTGGCCAGTTTATCAATCATGCTCGCAACATCAGGGAACTTTTCTCCCATTTCTTTACCGGTGGCCGCTTTCAGGTCACGAATCGCATTACGGGTGGTTTTTCCGTAATATTTGTTTCTGTCACGACGTTTGGCCGCCTGGCGGGCATCCTTCTTTGTTGCACTGTGATTAGCCATCTATAAATTGATTTAAGGAGTGCAAAGGTAGGGCTGCGGCACCTTTCCACCAAATTTCAGGCGGATTTATTACAAAATAAAGGATAGAAAGCGGCCTTTTATCGGTACCGGGTTTCGCCCGGTTAAGTCACTGAAAGTCATGGAATAGCAATAGCTTTACTACTTCCCCGCATTTCCCGGCAGGGCGGGGCGGGTTTTCCCTTTTTTCAGCGATATTTGTGACCCGATTTTTCACCAGTATTTTTAATAACCTCGTTCATGAAGGATTTTTCCTATATCACTAACTCTCACCCGGAGTACATTGAAAACCTATACCGTGATTTTATTAAGGACCCGGCCAGTGTGGACCCCGAATTAAAAAAATTCTTTGAAGGGTTTGACTATGCAATGGGCAATGCCACCATTCAGCAAGGTGCGGCAGCTGCTTTGGCAATAGCACCCGTTTCCACCGCTGTTCCTGCAGATACAGACTGGCTCCGTGAATTAAGGGCCTACAGAATGATATTGGGCTACCGCAACAAAGCCCACCTGATCGCCAAAACCAATCCAATCCGTGAAAGGAAGGACCGTGGCGCGCATATTGAACTTTCATTTTATGGGTTTACGGAAAAGGACCTTGATACCGAATTCCAGGTGGGGAATCTCATCGGTCTTGGCACCACTTCCCTGCGCCGGATACTCGAACACCTGGAAAAATGTTATGCCTCCAGTGTTGGGGTGGAATTCAAATATATCAGTGATCCCAAAAAAGTAGACTGGCTGACCCGTGAAATTGAAACCACCCTGTTGCAGCCCTTGCCCCTGAATAAAAAGAAAAGGGCCCTGGAGAAACTGAACCAGGGAGTCATGTTTGAGAAATTCCTCCACACAAAATATGTGGGGCAGAAACGTTTTTCACTGGAAGGCGGGGAAACAACGATTGCAGCACTGGATGCCATCATTTCAACAGCTGCAGACCAGGAGGTCAATGAAGTGGTGATTGGTATGGCGCACCGCGGGCGACTGAATGTACTCGCGAATATCATGGGAAAAACCTATGAACAGATCTTCAGTGAATTTGAAGGTACCGCCAAAGTGGATCAGACCATGGGCAGCGGTGACGTAAAATACCATATGGGTTATGGGAGTGAAGTGGAAACCCTCAATAACAAAACCATCCACCTTAAACTGATGCCCAATCCTTCGCATCTCGAAGCGGTGGATCCGGTGGTGGTGGGATTTGCGCGGGCCAAAGCGGATGTCATGTACCATAGTGAATATGACCGCATCCTCCCGATCCTGATTCACGGGGATGCTTCAGTGGCCGGCCAGGGCATTGTTTACGAAGTATTACAGATGAGCTACCTCAAGGGATATTATACCGGGGGTACCATTCACTATGTGATCAATAACCAGATCGGGTTTACCACGGATTTTGATGATGCCCGTAGCTCAGATTACTGTACTTCGCTGGCAGCCGCGGTACAGGCTCCTGTGTTTCACGTAAACGGGGATGATCCGGAAGCAGTGATCAAGTGCTCCGAGATTGCGACCCGTTACCGCCAGGAATTTAATGGCGATGTATTCATTGATATGGTTTGTTACCGTCGTCACGGGCACAATGAAGGCGACGATCCCAAATTCACCCAACCACATTTGTATGCACTGATCGATAAGCACCCCAACCCAAGGGAAGTATATATTAAATACCTGCTGGAGAACGGGGAACCGGATGCACAGGAACTGGCCAAGGCCATGGAGAAAAAATTCTGGGCGGACCTGCAGGAACGACTGGATGAGATCAAACAAAATCCATTGCCCTATCATTACCAGCCGCCGGAAATTGAATGGAAAAAACTGAGAAGAGCATCCGTAAGTGATTTCGACAGTTCGCCGGTTACCCGGGTGACCGAAGACAAATTCAAAACGGTCTTTAATGCTATTATGACCTGGCCGGAAGGATTCAAGCCTTTGCGGAAAGTGGAGAAAATTCTGCAGGACAAGATAAGATTATTCGAAACAGAAAATAAAGTGGACTGGGCCACCGGTGAATTACTGGCTTATGGCACACTCCTGCTGGAAGGCAAGGATGTGCGGATGAGCGGACAGGATGTACGCCGGGGAACATTCTCCCATCGTCATGCCGTTCTGCGGGATGAACAAACAGATAAACCATACAGCCGGTTGTCAAGAATTCCCGGTAAAACCGGCAAATTCAGAATTTATAATTCGCTGCTGAGTGAATACGGGGTGCTTGGATTTGAGTATGGTTATGCACTGGCCAATCCCAATGCCCTCGTGATCTGGGAAGCCCAGTTCGGGGATTTTGCCAATGGGGCACAGACCATGATCGACCAGTTTATCGCGGCCGGTGAGCAGAAATGGAACCGTATGAGCGGGGTCACCCTGTTATTACCACATGGATATGAAGGGCAGGGACCGGAGCACAGCAGTGCCCGGCTGGAACGATTCCTGCAACTCTGTGCCGAGTTGAATATGGTCGTGACGAATATTACCACGGCGGCCAACCTGTTCCATGCCCTGAGAAGGCAACAGACCTGGCCATTCCGTAAGCCACTCATCAATTTCTCCCCCAAGGCCAATCTCAGGCACGTGGGCACTTATTCACGGTTAGAAGAATTTACCAATGAGGGATTCAAAGAAGTGATAGATGATGTGAATGCAGATCCCGCTGAAGTAAAGAAGGTTTTGTTCTGCAGTGGTAAAATGTATTTTGACCTGGAAGAACGGAAACAGAAAGAAGGCCGCAAGGATATAGCCATTATCCGTCTCGAACAATTGTATCCGCTGCCACATAAACAACTGGAAGCCCTGTATAAAAAATACAGCAAAGCCACCTGGTTCTGGGTGCAGGAAGAGCCCCTGAATATGGGTGCGGCTTCATTCCTTAAAATGAACCTCACCCGGCTGAACTATGGTGTGATCAGCCGCCAGCCTTCGGCTTCTACAGCCACCGGCTATAATAAGGTTCATTTACAGGAACAGGCAGAAATCATTGAAACCGCATTTAGTATCTGATTGAACATATAACATTATGATTGAAATAAAAGTACCAACCGTTGGAGAATCTATCAGTGAAGTGACCTTGCTGAAATGGGTGAAGAAAGACGGGGATTATGTGGACAGGGATGAAGTGATCGCTGAACTGGAAAGTGAAAAAGCAACCTTTGAAGTCAATGCAGAGCAGGCTGGTGTGCTGAAGACCGCCGCGGCTGAAGGCGACTCGCTGAAGATCGGGGATATCCTGGCCAGTATTGATGACAAGGCAGAGAAACCTGCTGCCAAATCAGTCGAAGCAGCTGCACCGGCTCCGGTTAAAAGCGAAGCACCGGTTACAGCCGCGCCGGTAACCGCGGTATCCAATGACCTGCCTGCCGGCGAGGCAGGTATTAAAGCAACCCCGGTTGCGTCAGCGATTATTGCGGATAAAAAAGTGGATCCCAAATCCGTCACGGCTTCCGGTCCGATGGGTAAGATCATGAAGGATGATGTGCTGGCGGCATTATCAGCCCCGGGTAAAAAAGCATTTGCCGGCACTGAACTGAACAGCCGGAATGTACGGGTGGAAAAAATGAGTAATCTCCGCAAGACCATTTCTCGTCGGTTGGTGGAAGCCAAGAATACAACGGCCATGTTGACCACCTTCAATGAAGTGGACATGAGCAGTATCATGGAGATAAGAACGAAGTACAAGGATAAATTCAAAGAGATCCATGGGGTGGGCCTGGGCTTTATGAGCTTTTTTGCCAAAGCCTGCGCGGTGGCCCTGGGTGAATGGCCATCGGTGAATGCCTATATCGATGCAGATCAGCTGGTCTATCATGACTATGCGGATATCAGCATCGCGGTTAGTACACCGCGTGGACTGACCGTTCCGGTGATGCGGAATGTGGAAAGTATGAGTATGGCTGATGTGGAACGTAAAGTGGTCGAACTGGCTGGTAAAGCCCGTGACAGTAAGCTCACCACTGAGGAACTGACCGGGGGAACCTTTACGATCACCAATGGGGGTGTGTTTGGTTCTTTAATGAGTACACCGATTATTAATATACCCCAGAGCGCTATCCTGGGTATGCACAAGATACAGGATCGCCCGATGGCCATCAACGGGCAGGTGGTGATCCGCCCGATGATGTATATCGCCCTGAGTTATGATCACCGGATCGTTGACGGAAGGGAATCGGTCAGCTTCCTGGTACGCGTAAAGGAATTGCTGGAAAACCCGGAACAATTACTGATCGGTAAAGACCCGGTGAAGACCTTACTGGAATTATAAATGGCAAAATGATATTTATAAATGATGGACTGCAGGGATGCAGTCCTTTTTTGTTTTCTTTGCACCGTGAGCCGCTTTCACTCCTATATTAATTCCGCTGTTACACTACTGAACCAGTACAAAGGGGAAGAGCCGTTTGCCGCTTTTCTTAAGAAGTATTTTGCCGCCAATAAAAAATATGGTTCTAAAGACCGGAAGCAGATCGCCCATTGCTGTTATTGTTATTTCAGGGCCGCGCAAGCGCTGGACGGATTAAAGATTGAAGAAAAAATACTGACTGCGTTATTTCTTTGTAGTCAGTCTGCTGATCCTGTGCTGCAGAACTTACGCCCGGAATGGATGGAAAACATCTCCCTCAGCACCGGGGACAAATGGGCCTTTCTTAAATTACCCGGTTCAATCATTGATTTATTTCCCTGGACCGGAGAATTAAGCAGTGGTATTGACCCCGTTTCATTTGCCGCCTCATTCCTGGTGCAACCTGATTTGTTTATACGAATAAGACCCGGCCATGAGCAGTACCTCAGAAATCTGTTCACCACTAAGCAGGTGCCTTTCCAGGTCATTGCTCCTGACTGTCTTTCTTTTTCCGCAGGTACCAGGCTGGATGAATTAATCGCAACTGATAAGGAAGCAGTAATCCAGGATTATAATTCACAGCAGGTTGGGGAATTGATCGCACAGGTCAAACAAAACCGGTTATTGCAGGTTTGGGATGCCTGTGCGGCCAGTGGGGGAAAATCCATTATGACAAAGGACCGGTTGGGAAATATATCCCTGACTGTATCCGATATCAGGGAGAGTATTCTTCATAACCTGAAGAAACGTTTTGCTGAAGCGGGAATAAGCGGTTATACCACAATGGTGGCTGATTTATCCGCCCGTGATCCATTGGCCCCCGGCGACCTGTTTGACCTGGTGATTGCGGATGTGCCCTGTACAGGCAGTGGCACCTGGGGACGTACACCGGAACAATTATATTATTTTGATTTAATTAAACTTTCAACATACAGTGGTCTGCAGCAAAAAATTGTGACAAGGATATTGCCCCATGTAAAACCGGGGGGCTACTTTTTATATATCACCTGTTCCGTATTTAAAGAGGAAAATGAAACCCGGGTGGAAAATATACTGTCAGGTAGTGGATTCACCATTGTGAAGCAGGCCTGGCTTGCAGGGTATGATAAAAAAGCTGACAGCATGTTTGCCTGCCTGTTTCGGAAGGAATTATAGTTTGATGAGTTCGGCTGTACCCAGTAATTTCTGCCCGTTGTAAACACTGATATAATACTTGCCGGCCTGCAGCTGGCTGATGGTTAATTCAATGGTTTTTTTGCCACTGCCTTTACTGCTTTTTTGGCTGAATACCAGGGATCCTTTTGTATCATAAATCCGGACTGGCATTTCATTTATTGCATACGGCGTTTCAACAACAAGGCTCAGTGTGCTGCCGCTGACCGGGTTTGGCTGTATGATTATTTTTTCTTTAACCGGATCGGTGTTTCCGGTTCCAGTGGCAAAACAACCAGCCGGCACCGTAGTATTTGCAGTATCTATATAGACGGCTTTAAAACTGGCGGCAGCCGTATCCACAATCTGGCGGATGCGGTAGGAGACTGTGCCTGCATTCAAACCGGCCAGTGAATTGTTGAACTGGTAGGAATGAATGAATAACAGGGTGCCGGCCTGGGGAGTTACATCACCCACTTTAGTAAAAACAGTTTCTCCGGGCGCCTTTCTTTCAATTTCATATTTCATTGCCTGCACATCCTTACTGGTCCAGTCAAGTGTGGCGGTACAGGTATTGGTAGTGGCGGTAGAAGTGGCAAATTCTGTCAACAGGTTGGTAAAAGCCAGTTTCAGATCGGGTATCCCATAACCGATCCGGTTATCTGGTGCACTGAATTTACTGCCGGCCGCTTTCAATGCCTGGGCGATCTTCATATTATTGTATTCAGGAAATGCCTGCCAGAGAATTGCGCCGAGTCCGGCCATATTGGGACAGGCAAAAGAAGTTCCGTTATTGGTACCAATGGTATTGCTGGTTGTCTGAACCATTGCCGCCACACCAACCGAAGCCATGTCTGGTTTTACCTGTCCATCGCCTGAAGGACCAAAGCTGGAGAAGCCTCCCACCACACCGGTTGAGGTAACTGCACCCACTGCTATGACACTATCACCATCGGAAGGAGTGACCAGGAAATTCCAGGCATTGCCCCCTTCATTGCCGACCGAGTTAAAAACGAGGAGCCCTTTTTTCACGGCAAGGTCCGCGCCTTTTACCGCCATGGTGGTATTGCCATCCATATTGGCGTAGGTATAATTAAAAACCGCATTGTCAAAATCATAATATCCCAATGAGGAGGAAATAACATCAGCCCCGGTACTGTCTGCCCTTTCTGCCCCGCAAACCCAGTTGTGTTCTTCGATCGGGTATTCAGAGTTTACATCTTCTGTACGGAATAAATGGAAACTGGCTTTAGGCGCTTTACCGATAAACTGGCCGGGTATATTTGCCGCGATGGTAGACAGGCATTGCATTCCATGCCAGTGATCATCCGCTACGGCGGCATTGCGGGAAACAAAATCCCAGGTACTCAGGATCTGCCCGTTTGCAATAGCACTGTCAAAGGCTTTTAAAGCGGTGTAGTTTTGAAAACCACCGTCAAGTACAGCCAGCTGCATGCCCTGGCCTCTCATACCGATATTATGTAAAAACTCACCATTATGCAGGTGGATCTCGGCTAAGGAGGAAGTGCCATAATTAAAAAAGTCACCGGTAATGCCTTCGAGTTTTCCGGAAGAAGCGGGAACAGGAGAGGTTATTTCTTCTGCCGCGAATTTATTCCGGGTACTGATCCGTTCACCTGGTCCGGGTCTGGCGGCCAATCCGCCCACATTCTGAACAAAAGGAAAGGCGCTGATAGTGGTAATTGCCGCGGGGTCGGAAGTCTGGATAGAAACCGAATTCAGCCATTTTGATACATTCAGAACAGTAACATTCGGCACATTGCGGATCTGGGTTACATAAGAAGGAGTAACCGGTAAATCGGTGCTGTCAAGAGCAATACTATATTTAGTACGGCGGTCAATGGCTCGCTGGGAAAGATAGGCGGCCGGGTTGGCCAGGGTAAAGGAAGAATTTCCTTTGTCTTTCAGCCGGACAACATACCGGGTGAACTGGGCCCTGGATACAGAACCGAGCATCATACATACAAATCCCAGGAGTAATAATTTCTTCATGGTATACCGGCTTTTGGCCCGGATCAAATGTAAGTATAAGCCGTAAATTAATTGTGGGCAATCATCCACATGGTGATGCCAAAACCTGTTTTATAAGGTCCGCCTGCACCGCCGGGATTGGGCTGGTATTCCCATAACTCATATTCCCGGTAAATCAGGCCAATATCTTTTGAATACCGGTCAACGGATCTCGATTTGGCGGCATAGGCAGTTGGGGTGGTGATGGGTACATTGAAAGACTCATCCACCTGTTCCACACTGTATACATCCGTATAATTAATTCCTTTATAACTGAAACTGCCGGCATCCCCGTCATAATAAAAATCCCAGTCTTCCATACTGTCATCATTACTGAAATTGAAAAGAGGCCCGTAAGGATCTGCAGGCAGGTATTTATTTCCCTTCCAGCTGAAACCGTTGCGGAGGGGCAGGTGCATTTTAATAAAACGAAGATTGTCTTCCACTACTTCCACCTGGTCAGAAAGCGCAGTAATA
The DNA here is from genome assembly GCA_964519865.1 of uncultured Chitinophaga sp. Classification (GTDB taxonomy): domain Bacteria; phylum Bacteroidota; class Bacteroidia; order Chitinophagales; family Chitinophagaceae; genus JJ008. The sequence goes on from CAZFLL010000063.1 coordinate 11,931, forward strand.
AAATAAGATCCGGCCGGCTGCCAGGTCTGGGTAGCGGCTGAATCATTCAGGTAGCGGTATACCCGGTAACTGGGTCGTCCCATATTGTCCAGTATCACCGTATCGATCACATGTTTAACCTGGTATTTATGAACCTCTGTAGTCCGGCCAAAGTTGGTGAACACAGTGGAATCAAGCCGGTAAGTAATATATTTTTTGGCTGTCAATGGCAGGTAATCAGACAGGGGGGCAGAACTGAACTGCTCTTTTTCATTACAGGAAAATAAAGCGATACTGATATACGCCATCAGACAAAGGCGAACAGGGTAGAAAATTCTCATAAGTGGTTTTTCTTTGTTCACGGATATAAATTAAGGTCTAAAACTACAAACAAAATACGGAGTGTCATAGCTCCTCCATGGGTAATAACGGGATTTTGGAGGCTTTATTGCCTGATTCTCAGTCGGTAGCCCGTAGTAAGAAGTTAGTAGTTTGTAGTTAGTAGTCAGATAGCGTAAAACGAGTATGTGAAGAAATTAAATGATTGAAAATCAATGAAAAATATAAGTATGGTAATAAGTCTTAGAACGGGCTGTTGACTACGAACTACTAACTTCTATCTCCAGACTGAATAATACCTCCACCAATCACATCCTCCCCCTCATAAAACACCGCGCTTTGTCCCGGAGCAATGCCTTTGGCATTTTCGTAAAAGCGGACTTTCATGGTTCCGTTTTCAGGATAGATATTCGATAAACTGCCGGCGTCTTTGTAGCGGATTTTAGTAATGGCTTCCATACCGGGTGTTACTGAATCATATTTGATCATGTTCAGTTTACCAACCGTCATTTCATTTTGTTCGAGATCGGTTTCATCGCCCAGCACCACCGTATTCAGTTCGGGGTTGATACTGGTTACAAAAACCGGACGGCCAAGGGCGATATCCAGTCCTTTGCGCTGGCCAATGGTATAGAAAGGATAACCTTTATGTTGACCTAATATTTTCCCGTTCTTATCAATGAAATTTCCACCCGCTACTCTTTCCTCGAGTCCGTCGACACGGCGTTTCAGGAAACCCCGGTAATCATTATCAGGAACAAAACAGATTTCATAGCTCTCGTGTTTTTTTGCCAGTTCAGGATAGCCGAAGTCATACGCCATCTGGCGGATCTCGGTTTTACGGTAAGGACCCAATGGCAGAAGGGTGCGGCTGAGCAGGTCCTGCTGTAAGCCCCATAACACATAACTCTGGTCCTTGGTATCATCAATGGCTTTACTCACCACAAAGCGTCCGTTATCATGTTGCCTTACTTTGGCATAGTGTCCCGTAGCAATAAATTCACAACCCAGTGCATCGGCTCTTTTCAGCAAGGCCCGCCATTTAATATGTGTATTGCATAGCACACATGGATTCGGGGTGCGGCCGGCCAGGTATTCTTCCACAAAATTCTCGATCACAAAATCCCCAAACTCTTCCCGGATATCGAGAATATAATGGGCAAAACCATGTTCCACCGCGGCCTGCCGGGCATCATTGAATGAATCCAGGTTACAGCAACCTGTTTCTTTTTTACTGCCACCACTGGCGGCATAATCCCAGGTCTTCATGGTAATACCCACCACTTCATACCCTTCCGCATTCAGCATCAGGGCTGTTACGGTACTGTCGATACCGCCACTCATTGCTACCAGTACTTTTCCTTTACGACTCATATTACTTTTTGCCCGGAGGTTTAGCCCGGAAATGAATCTGCAAATATACGTCGGATTGCCCGGTACCGGGTTTCCGAAATGGGTAAAACCTTCTCTCTGAAGAAGGATTGGATTAATCCAATTTTGGTATCTTTCAGTCCTTATCAATCAAGCTATTATATGAAGAAACTGCTTATGGCCGCCCTGCTGCTGACCGGGCTGAGGGCTGCTTCACAGGATTTGTCTTATTATTTACCACAACAGGTAACTTATAATCCCGCTATCCCAAAACCCAAAGAGGTGATCTATCATGAAGTGGGTGAATGGCATGTGACACATGACCGGCTGGTCAGTTATATGAAGGCGGTGGCTGCCGCCGCTCCTGACCGCGTAAAACTGGAACTGATGGGTTTTACTTATGAAAGCCGACCGCAGGTATTATTAATAATCACCTCCAAAAAAAACCAGGAAAGACTGGAAGAGATCCGTCAGCAGCACGTAATGCTGACTGATCCGGCTCAATCTGCTTCTGTAAATACAGAGAATATGCCGATAGTAGTATGGATCGGGCATTCCATTCATGGCAATGAACCCAGTGGCGCGAATGCCAGCTTGCTGACGGCTTATTACCTGGCTGCCGCGCAGGGAAAAGACATTGATGAACTGCTGGATAATACAGTGATCCTTTTTGATCCTTCTTTTAATCCGGATGGGTTGCAGCGTTTTTCCACCTGGGCCAACCAGCATAAGAGCAAGAACCTGGTCAGTGATCCCAATTCAAGGGAATTTAATGAAGTATGGCCGGGTGGCCGTTTCAATCATTACTGGTTTGATCTCAACCGGGACTGGTTACCGGCAGTACATGTGGAAAGTCAGAACAGGCTCAGGTGGTTTCACCGCTGGAAACCCAATATCCTGACCGATCATCACGAGCAGGGCAGCAATGCGAGTTTCTTTTTTCAGCCGGGTGTTCCATCCAGGGTAAATCCACTGACCCCGGATAAGAACCAGGAGCTGACTGGTAAGCTGGGAAAATTCCATGCTCAATACCTGGACAAGATCGGCTCATTATATTTTACCAAAGAGAATTATGATGATTTTTATTACGGGAAAGGATCCACTTATCCGGATGTGAACGGGGCGATTGGAATTTTATTTGAGCAAGGCTCTTCAAGGGGACACCTGCAGGAAACAACCAATGGACTCCTCAGCTTCCCCTTTACCATCAGGAACCAGTTTGTTACCGCACTATCAACACTGGAAGGCGCAAAGACATTGCGAAAGGAATTCCTGGATTACCAGCGTGATTTTTATAAACAGGCAGCGGCGAAGGCCGCGGCCTATCCGGTCAAGGGCTATGTCTTTGGCGATAAAAATGACAAAGCAAAAACTTTTCATTTTATCGAAATGCTCAGGCGTCACCAGATCGAAGTCAATACACTGCCGGATAGCTGGAAGGATGCGGAATTTGAAAAAGGCTCGGCATACCTGGTGTCGCTGAACCAGCCACAACATAGCCTGATCAGGGGCATATTTGATAAAACACTGGAGTATAAGGACAGTATTTTCTATGATATCACTTCCTGGACCATGCCCTTGGCCTTTGGATTGCCTTACCGTGAAATCAGCACCCCGTTTGTAATGGGAGATAAGCTGGCGGAAAATCCCTGGCCGGGACAAAAAGTAAATGGCGGCAAAACCGAATATGCCTATGTGATGCAGTGGGAAGAGTTATATGCACCTGCCGCATTAAACGAACTGGTACAGGCCGGGTATATTGTAAAAGTGGCCACACAGCCATTCGAAATACAAGTGGGTGCCGGGTTGAAAAAATTCAGTGCAGGCACTATTGTTATTCCAGTACGGATGCAAAAGGAAAACAGTGATGCTGTATATTCCAGGGTGAGTGGGGTAACGGAAAAGTATAAAGTCACTACCTGGTCAGTGAATTCCGGTAATTCAAATTCAGGACCGGATCTTGGCAGTGCCAGACAGGCTACCGTACCCAAACCATCTGTAGCTATGATAACCGGTCCGGGTGTGAATGCCATTGATGCGGGAGAAATCTGGCATTTACTGGATCAGCGGATGAATATGACGGCCACCCACCTGGAGCCTGCTGTCTTCAATCGCATTGAATTAAATCGTTACAATACCCTGATCCTGGCAGGTGGAAATTATTCTGAACTCAATAAGGATAAGCTGAAAACCTGGGTACAATCAGGAGGAACATTGATCCTGACAGAAGAAGCAGTCAGCTGGGCATCACAGAATGGAATCTCCGATGTAAAATTAAAAAAAGCCAAATCTCCTGTAGATAGTACACAAAGGATCGCATATACGGAAAGAGAACAGATCGATGGGGCACAACAGATCTATGGCGCCATTTTTGGGGCAGAAGCCGATCTTACCCATCCATTGGCCTTTGGCTATACACAAAAGACGATCAGTCTTTTTAAAGCCAATAAGGTCTTCATGGAAAAAAGCAAGAATCCCTATGCCACCCCTTTTTATTATGGGGCCAAACCATTGCAAAGTGGCTGGGTGAGCCGGGAAAACGGGGACGCCATTAAGAATTCAGCTGCTGTGATTGTGAATACAGTGGGGAATGGACGGGTGATCAATATCGCGGACAATCCCAACCTGCGGGCTTTCTGGCTGGGTGGTACCAAGCTGTTTATGAACGCGATATTCTTTGGAAAGATCATTGACCCGGCCAGCGGCAGAACAGAAGAATAAAATTGGCCTGTTTTTAACAGCAAAAACTGGGGAAAAAAACAGTAAAACCGGGGTGGAAAACCCATTACCTGTTTACTGATTAATCCTATTTTCGTTATCCAATAAATATTTACGAACAATAAAAATTGAGCACTATGATTAAAATGCAGGTTATCGGAAATTTGGGTAAAGACTGTGTGGTTAACACGGTAAATGGAAAAAATGTTATCAACTTTACTGTAGCCCATACAGAGAAGTACAAGGACAGCCAGGGCAACCAACAGGAAAAAACAACCTGGGTGGATTGTGCCTACTGGACTGACGGTACTACAGTTGCCCAGTATCTCACAAAAGGAAAGCAAGTATATGCGGAAGGTCAGCCTGAGGTTCGTTCCTTCCAGCGCCAGGATGGTACCGCCGGCGCCTCTCTTTCACTTCGGGTAAGAGAGATCCAGTTGCTGGGTGGTCGTGGTGAAGCAGGCAGTGGTCCTTCTTCCTATCAGCCCGCAGCTTCAGCCGGAGCTTCTACAGGAAGTTCAGTTTCTGCCAGTGAGCCGGTGGATGATTTACCTTTCTGAGCAATTACACAGGAATTATAAAAAAGAGGATGCTGAATAGCATCCTCTTTTTTATTTTACAACCCGAATCCACTAACTTACTTGTATGAAAAAGTGGTTGTATTTTATATTCATCCTCTTTCCTTTAACCGGTGCTTCGCAGCGGATGAGCCGCAGCACACAAACTGAAGTTCTGGTCATTGGTGGAGGTGTTGGAGGTACGGCTGCAGCTATACAGTGTGCCCGGCTGGGCGTTAAAACAATACTGGTGGAACCGACAGCCATGCCTGGAGGTATGCTTACTGCGGCAGGGGTAAGCTGTACTGATGGGAATGATTTGCTGCCTTCAGGGATATGGGAAGAATTTCGCCAGGCATTATACAAACACTATGGGCGAAAACGGCTGAATACAGGTTGGGTAAGTAATACCAATTTCGAACCGCATGTGGCGGACAGTATATTCAGGGCCTGGACTGTCAAAGAAACTAATTTGCAAGTCATCTATCAGGAGGAGTTTGAGTCGGTTATACTACAGGGAAATAAAGTAACAGGAGCGTTATTTCATAATCCGGATAATTCCGCCAGCCTGAAGATTAAAGCGTCAGTGGTCATAGACGGCACTGAACTGGGGGATGTCTTAGCTGCTTCTGGCGCAGCCTATGATCTTGGTATGGATGATCCGTTCGTGAGTGGCGAGAAAGAAGCCCGTCAGAAAAATGATATCATCCAGGATATTACCTGGGCCGCTGTATTGAAGGATTACGGACCCGGCTCAGATAAAACCATTCCCCGTCCGCAAGACTATGATTCCACGTTGTATTTCTGTTGCTGCACGGATGCACCCTGTTTGGATAAATCCTGGAACGGGGACAAAATGAAAATGCTCAATTATGGTAAGCTTCCACGGAGCCCGGGAGCAACCCATGATAAGTACATGCTCAACTGGCCACCGCATGGGAATGATATTTATCTCAATGTAGTAGAGAGAAGCTTTGAGCAGCGAGCAGTGAGTTACGAGCGGGCAAAGCTTCACACGTTAGGATTTATATACTTTATGCAGACTGAATTGGGGATGAAGAATATAGGGTTGACGGATGATGAATTAAATGGTGGGCTGGCAATGATTCCCTATAACCGGGAAGGGCGACGGGTAAGAGGCGTGGTGCGGATGAATATCAATCATATAAAGAATCCGTACGATTATACATTGTACAGAACGGGTATTTCGGTGGGCGATTATCCGGTGGATCATCATCATGCCCGCTATCCCGGTAAAGTACCGGAGATAGCATTTCCGCCGATCCCTTCCTTTAGTGTCCCATTGGGTGCATTGATACCGGAGAAAGTGGATGGGCTGATTGTATGTGAGAAAGGGATCTCGGTAACCAATATTGTAAATGGAACCACCCGGTTACAGCCGGTGGTGATGCTGACAGGACAAGCCGCAGGGGTCCTGGCCGCAATGAGCAGTAAATTGAAAAAGAAAATAAGGGAAGTTCCCGTACGAATGGTTCAGGAAGAATTACTGAAGGCAAAAGCATTCCTTATGCCCTTTGTGGATGTGAAGCCGGATGATCCGGCCTGGGAAGCGATACAGCGGGTGGGGGTAACAGGAATATTAAAAGGTACGGGGAAAGCGGAAGGGTGGGGGAATAAGATGTTTTATAATCCGGATAGTTGTGTCACTGAATCAGAACTTGCGGTTGGGTTAGCCGGGTTTGAACGGAATTTCCCGGTTTATAAATACACTGTGGCAGATAAACTATCTATAACACGGGCCTGGGATATGATTACGGAGATGCAACATTATTTGAGGATCAGGCTGAAAATTCCACACAAGTATCCCTCGGTCGTTTCAAATGAATGGAAACATATTTTAAAGACAGGCCAGGGGGATGCCCCTGCTAATGGTAACCGGTTAATTACCCGCAGAGAGCTCGCATTATTAATAAATGAGCTGGCGCAAAACCCCTTTTTACAACCAGTAGACATTAAAGGGAAAGTGCAGTTAAAATAACGACCCAATATGAAGAAAAGAATTTTAATCTGTTGTTTCAGCATAGCCTGGCTTGTAACAAATTCGCAACAGAATGTTACTGACAACTGGAAACTCGCCATCCAGACCTGGACCTTTCATAAATACAGTTTACTGGAAACAATCCATAAAGCCGATACACTGGGATTGAAATACCTGGAAGTATATCCGGGACAGAAAGTGGGGGGCGATATTCCCGGATCATTTACCTATACATTGAATAAAGAGGAAAGGGCGAGGATTAATGAACTGCTACGGGTTAAGGGTATAAAGGTTGTTGCGCTTGGGGTGATTGACAAATACTATTACACCAGGGATAACCTTGAACAGTACTTCCGGTTTGCCAGTGATATGCACATTCCATTTATTACGGCAGAACCTGAATGGGCCGACCTGGATGAATTTAACCGGCTGGCGGCGAAGTATAATGTGAAAGTCGGACTGCATAGTCACCCGAAACCGGACAGTCATTACTGGCATCCCGACTCCACATTGAAAGCCATGCAGGGGAGACCGCATATCGGTGCCTGGCCTGACCTGGGACATTGGGCCCGCAACGGGGTGAATGTATTGGAAGGGGTGAAAAAAATGAATGGGAAACTCTGGGGGATGCATTTTAAGGATATCCGGGAGTTTGATCATATAAATGCCATTGATACCATTTTCGGGAAAGGGGTTTGTGATTTACCGGCAGTGATGAAGGAAATGAAAATGCAAGGCTTTAAGGGTGTGGTGACAATGGAATATGAAGTACATGAGGAGGATAATATGGGGGACATACGAGATTGCATCTTGTTTTATCAAAAGCAACGGGAAAAGCTGATGGCCGGGGTGAGGTAAGTTGGAGTTGATACGTTAACAGGTTGACAAGGCTGGATTCTTAGAAGGTATCCTTATCAGCTTTTCAACCTGTCAACCCTTTCCTATCTTTGCGTTATGGCGTCTACTAATTTTACCTATCAACAACTATATACCTTTTCAGAAAATATATTCAGAAGTATCGGCTGCAGTGAAGAGCATGCGGCATCAGCCACAAAGACCTTGCTCTCCGCCGATCTCCGCGGGATCGATTCACATGGCATCGCCCGGCTGAGTGGCTATGTGCGGTTGTGGGAAGCCAAACGGGTGAATGCCACTCCGGATATTAAAGTAATTCATGAAACTCCATCTACAGCGGTAGTGGATGGCGATAGCGGGCTTGGGTTGGTCGTAGCTCCCTTTGCCATGAAGATTGCCATTGAAAAAGCCAGAAACGTGGGTACCGGTTGGGTGAGTGTACAACACAGCAATCACTTTGGAATAGCGGGTTACCATGCCATGATGGCCCTGGAACATGATATGATCGGCATCGCCATGACCAATGCCAGTCCGCTGGTGGCACCTACCTTCTCCATTGATAAAATGCTTGGCACTAACCCGATCTGTGTGGCAGCACCTGCCGGTAAGGAACCTGCTTTTGTGGCCGACCTGGCTACCACCACAGCCGCCAATGGTAAACTGGAGATCCTGCAACGAAAAAATGCAGACACCCCGGATGGATGGGTGCAGGATGCGGAGGGGAATCCAACAAATGATGCTAATATTTTAAAAAAAGGCGGAGCCTTGCTCCCACTGGGTGGTGACCGTGAACACGGTTCGCATAAAGGCTATGCACTGGGGGCCGTGGTGGATATCTTTTCCGCCCTGTTGAGTGGCGCCAATTATGCACCCTGGGTACCCCCGTTTCCTGCCTATGTCCCAATGCCGGCACAACAACCCGGAAAAGGAATCGGCCATTTTCTCGGTGCCATGCGGGTGGACGCCTTCCGTCCCGCTGATGAATTCAAAGCCGCGATGGATCATTGGATCCAGGGATTCCGTTCCTGCAGAACAGTCCCCGGAGAAGAAAAAGTATTGGTGCCGGGTGATCCTGAACGGGAGTTCGAAGCAGAACGGATGGCCAATGGCATTCCGTTGCTGGAACCGGTAGTAAAAGACCTGCAGTCCCTGGGTGAGCGTTTTTCATTAAATTTGCGCTGAAAATTTTTCTTCATTATGCGGACCTTATCTGTTGCATTTACATTAGTCTCCATTGTTATTTTTATCAGTTCATGTCAGAAAGAAATCAGTTGGGAAACAAGTGGAAGACTGAACTCAGACAGCACTTTTCTCAGCAAAATTATTTACCTGGATACAACGCTTCCTGCCGGACAAGATACCCTGTATGTTATAGTTTACGAATATGATGCGCAGGACAGACTTATAAAAATAACGGAATATCTAAACGATAATGGAGTGATTGATTCTTATTATACAAACTTTAGGTATGCCGGGAATGACACATTGCCCCTGATTATGAAAAGTACTGGTACTTTTTATGACTCATCCATAAATTATTACCGGTATAGTAATGGCTTAATTGCTTTTGATTCATTGGTAAACTACGATGGAATTAATAATAGCGTTTCCACAGAGAAGGTTATTTCTGTAATGCCAATAGGTTCAGATCGTTTTCTGTATAAGGAAGTCCATCCCCCGCATATTATACCCGGATTTCCGGCAGGCTCCGGGTCGGTTGACAGTACAATCTTTTCGAGGACAGTAGCAAACGGGAACCTGGTTGATGGTATTGATTCATTATGGTCCGACGGAATTTATGTTGACAAAAAAGTAATTCATTACGATTTTGACCAGAAGAAAAGCCCATTCAAAAAGGTGAGTTTCTGGTACAACGGGCATTACTCTGAAGCCAGTCTTGGTATCGCATGGGGAGTTGGTAATAATCCCCTTTTTGTCAGTGAAACCTGGGGTCATATCGGGCAATTTACCACGTCCATTAATTATGATTATAATGCCGATGGGTACCCTGTAATTGCCAGGCTTCAGATGACAGGGCCATTGTCTCTGCCCGATTACAACAAACTC
>CAZFLL010000063.1:21825-24156 GCA_964519865.1 uncultured Chitinophaga sp.
GAAACGATAATCACTGTCGGGAGTATTCCTGAAACATACGGCAGTTAGTATTTGCTTTCCGGAAACGTTGCCGTAAAATGATCCGCTGACCTGTTCAATTAATTCGGATAACAGGTATCTTTGCCGCCGCTTACTGAATCAAATCCTGAATTTTATGGGAGGGGGGAAGGCCGGAATACAGCCAGTCTTGCTGTGCAGTATAGCGTATGAAATAGGTGAATTGGTCACCAATAACTAAAAAAACCTGTAAGATGAAAGTAATGAAGTTTGGCGGTACCAGCGTGGGCAAACCGGAGCGTATGCACCATATCGCGGGACTGGTGTCCAATGAAAAGGAGCCTGTAATTGTGGTATTATCCGCCTTATCCGGCACCACCAATGCGCTGGTGGAGATCGGGGATGCAATCGCCCGGGGTGACCGTAACGGGGCCAAGCAATCTATTGATAAACTGGAAGCCCATTACCAGGCATTCGTGAAAGACCTGGTAAAAAGTGAAGAAGCGCTCGCAAAGGCCAAAGCCATCATCGCCGAGCATTTTGAATTCCTCAATATTATCCTGAAGATTTCTTTCAGTGAAGCATTGAGCAAAGACATACTGGCACAGGGGGAATTATTGTCCACCAAACTTTTCTGCACCTACCTGGAAGAACAGGGCAAGGATCACCTGCTGTTGCCCGCCCTGGAGTTTATGTCCATCGACCATTATGATGAACCCCAGATCGGCAGTATCAAGGTAAAACTGACCCAACTCCTGCAACAGCATAAAGACACGATGATATTTGTCACACAGGGATATATCTGCCGCAATGCCCGTGGAGAAGTGGATAACCTGAAACGAGGCGGTAGTGATTATTCAGCTTCCCTGATTGCCGCGGCTATCAATGCTTCTGTTTGTGAAATATGGACCGATATCGATGGTATGCACAACAACGATCCCCGGATCGTAAAGAAAACAGTACCCATTGAACAAATGAGTTTTGAAGAAGCGGCCGAGCTGGCCTATTTCGGGGCCAAGATCCTGCATCCGGCCTCTATCTGGCCGGCACAGACCTATAATATCCCGGTCAGGTTGCTGAATACCATGGAGCCGAAAGCCAAAGGCACCCTTATTACTGAAGAGGCCGGAAGTGTGGGCGTAAAGGCTGTTGCGGCAAAAGACAATATCATTGCCATCCGGATTAAGAGCAGCCGGATGTTACTGGCTTATGGTTTCCTGCGTAAGATATTCGAGGTGTTTGAAAAATACCGGACCCCCATCGATATGATCACCACTTCGGAAGTGGCGGTATCCCTGACCATCGACAGCGATGTGCACCTGCAGGATATCCTGAAAGAACTGGAACCCTTCGGTACCACGGAAGTGGACAAAAACCAGGTGATCATTTCAGTGGTGGGCAATGAAATTTCCCGCACTGAAGACATTATTAAAAAACTCTTTGGTTCGATCGTGCATATTCCGGTCCGCATGGTAAGCTACGGGGGAAGCCCGCATAATATATCCCTGCTGACCGATGCCGGGCATAAAGTGCAGATTCTGCAACAACTGAATAAGGGTATGTTCGGGCTGGAATAAAAAAACCGCCCTCTCAGGCGGTTCGCGAAAAACAGTTGGTATTTGCTTAGATGATCAGCAGCGCATCTCCATAGCTGAAGAAGCGGTACTTATCTTTAATTGCTTTTTTATAAGCTTCCATGGCTAACTCATAACCGGCAAAAGCACAGGTCATGATCAGCAGGCTGGTCTTGGGCAGGTGGAAATTGGTGACCAGTGAATCCGCAATACTGAAATCATAAGGAGGATGGATAAACATATTGGTCCAGCCTTCAGAAGGTTTCAGCAGTTTCTGCGCTGTGAATGAAGATTCCAGTGCACGCATGGTGGTGGTACCCACTGAACATACACGGTGTCCATACTCTTTGGCGCGGTTTACCACTTTGCAGGCAGTCTCATCAATATTATAATATTCCGCATCCATTTTATGCTTGCTCAGGTCTTCCACCTCAATAGGGCGGAAAGTGCCAAGTCCGGTGTGAAGGGTTACTTCAGCAAAACGGATACCTTTTATCTCGAGACGCTTGATCAGTTCACGGCTGAAGTGCAGACCCGCTGTGGGAGCCGCAACCGCACCCTCGTGCTTGGCATATACCGTCTGGTAACGTTCTTTATCTTCTTCGTCCGGTTTACGTTTGATGTATTTGGGAAGCGGTGTTTCACCAAGTTTCTCCAGCTGGGCCCTGAAATCCTCTTCTGATCCTTCCCACAGGAAACGGATTGTACGGCCACGGCTGGTGGTGTTGTCAATTACTTCTGCCACCAGGTCTTCCTGGTC
>CAZFLL010000064.1:0-23483 GCA_964519865.1 uncultured Chitinophaga sp.
GATACCAGGGCACGGTATTGGTAACCGCTGTAAGCAGCAGAAATACCAGTCAAGGTCAGGGTAGCTGTGGTAGCACCTGAATAAACACCGCCATTGGTTACCAATTGCCAGGAAGAAGTACTGTTCGGTCTCCACTCCCATCCAAATACAGGTAATGTTCCACTAGCAGCTGCTGTAAAGCTGGCATTACCGCCACAGGTGGCTGAAACGCTGGAAGGGCTGCTCGTGATAGTTACCGGTACGCAAGGAACTATGTTAATATTATAATCCTCTGTTTCGCCGAAGGTAACCGTGGTACAAGGCTGTGCACTTGTCCAGGCGGTACTGAAACGTACACGTACACGCATGCGTGTGTTGCCTAGCTGGGCATTAGCCGGTATAACCAGATTTCCAGTCAGAACACCGCCATTACCAACATTGCTTCCCAGGTTGGTGTATTCGGATGCATCAAATGTTCCGCTTTTATCATAATCGATCCAGACGGCTACCTGTTCAGTCCAAACTGTTGGAACGTTTACTGTAATCGGGTTAGCTGCTCCTGCATATACGGATGGTGCCGGCAGGGCAGAATAAAAAGTGTAACCGGCGGGGGGACCAGCGCTACAGGCAGATGAATTATCCAGGGTACTGAGACGTACACGGGTAATCATATCATCGTCTGTACAATCGGAGGCCGCGGGTATACAATAACAGGCAGTTGGTGCCGCCATGGTAACCTGTAAAGGAGTAGAGGTTCCTGTATTCGCACCACAGGTTACATTACACCTGTAATATTTTGCGGTTGCCTGATTGGTGGTAAGTGTGGCATTGGTGGCACCGGCAACATCAGTCCAGGTGGTACCATCCGGAGAAGATTGCCATTGGTAGTTCACGCCTGCACCGGGTGTAGCCAGGGACAAGGTGAAGTTTATACCAGGACAAACGGGGTTACTGCTGCTGACAGTTGCACCAGGGGCTGGTGTACCAGAACAAACTGCAGTAGATGTGTATTTGGCTTCATCAATCCCGATATAATCTGAATTTGCTCCCGATGGTCCGCCACTTGTCACAAAATAACGGAAGGCCAGACGACCAGAAGTTGGTGCAGGTACACCGGAAATAGTAACCGTGTATTGTGTCCATGCATTGGGGTAACCGGCAGGGGTCAGTGTTGGGTTAATATCAAGTAACAATGTACTGAAATCCCCTACTGAGGTTTCCGTGGTGCCGGCATTTGTACTCGCCCCGTTCAAACTCATGCGTACCTGAAGGCGGTCAGCAAAAGCCGGTGAACTTACTGTACGGGTATAAAAAGTAAAAACATCCCCGTTTTTAATGGAAATGTTTGGCGTAAACAGCCAGTTACTGATCGTACCTGCACCGGCGGTATTATTGAAATTTGCTCCAATATACGCGGTTGCTGCACCGGCTTGTGAGGGAAATACGGTTGTGTTTCCCTGGAACCAGCCTGTGCTCCCAACGGGATTACTCAGGTTCTGGGAAGCCCATCCGGCCGGAAGTGGTGCCACCGTGGCAAAATCCTCGTTGAAGAGAACCTGTGCCTTAACTGACAGATTCGCGACAAGGAACAGTGCCGATGTCAGCAGACACCGGGATAAAATCGTTTTAATTTTTTTGGTAAAAAATAAATGCATAGTCCTGGTTTTAAATTGTGTGGGCATATACCCTATAATAGCAGTGAACTAAAGATATGAAAATAATAATTCCCTGACCGGCCCCGGGAAAAATAATACCAACATCGTCCAATAAAAAAAGTACCTGTTTTCACAAGTACATTAAATATTTCTGCCTGAACGGTTTACCACTTATCCACTTCTTCAGTCGTAGGATCGGTCGTACTATTGGATTCTGCAGCAGGACCGGAAGATTCCTGTACTGGTTCTTCTGTAACAGGGACAGCTTCATTTACAGGTCCTTCTGTTCCGTTATTATAATCATCTGATTCTTCATGATTAAAAGCATCAAAGTCAAAATCAGGCATGAGTTCCGTTTTTACGTAGTCGACGGCTTCACCTAATGCTTTGATAAACTTATTAAAATCCTCTTTATACAGGAATACTTTGTGGCGGTCATAACCATTGTCGTCAAAGCGCTTCCGGCTTTCGGTGATCGTGAGGTAATAGTCATTGCCACGGGTAGCTCTTACATCAAAAAAGTAGGTCCTTCTTTTACCGGCACGGATACGTTTGCTGTAGATGCTCTCCATTTTCTTGTCATTGTTCTCGTACGCCACTGTATAAGTTTTTAGCAGTTAATGAATTACTTTGGTTTCGGGTGCTACAAATATATTGATGTTTTCGAAACGGCCAAATCGGCCGGCCACTTTGTTTTCCGCAGACATGCCGGTCTTTTTTGAGAAGTTCCATCAGCCAGTGACTTCTGTACCCCTTCCGGCATCACTGTCCTGCTGTTGTTTACGGTACAGGGAGGCATAATAACCATCCCGGGCAATCAATTCATCATGGGTCCCGGTTTCGGTAATTTTCCCGTCTTCCAGTACCACCACCCTGTCAAAATTGAACAGGGAGAATATACGGTGCGTGATGATAATCGCTGTTTTATCCTCCAGGTATTCATTCAACCCGCTGATAATTGTTTTTTCGGTACTGGCATCTACGGCACTGAGGCAATCATCAAAAATGACAATTTCCGGGTCCTTAATCAGGGCCCTGGCAATTGATATCCGTTGTTTCTGGCCTCCGCTGAGTGTCACCCCCCGTTCCCCGATCATGGTCTCATACCGGGTTGAGAACCCGGCTATTTCCTGATCCACACTGGCCCTTCCTGCAGCCTGCACCACCCTGTCGCGGGAAAATTCATTAAGCCCAAAACCAATATTATTCTCCACAGTTTCACTGAAAAGAAAAACATCCTGGGGCACATAACTGATCTGCTCCCTTAAGGTGGTCAGGTTCAATTGCCGGATATCCACTCCATCCATTTGTATCTGTCCACCGGTCACATCATACATCCGCAATAGCAGCTGTGCCAACGTAGTCTTGCCACTTCCGGTCCGGCCCACTATGGCAATCTTTTCCCCTGGTTTAATATCCAGGCTGAAATCGCGCACCGCCTGAATCCCGGTATTCGGATAAATGAAATCCACTTTTTCAAACCGGATATGCCCCTTCAGTGGTTGCCTGGAGGCCTGTATTTCATTTTGAATAGCCGGAGGGGTGTCCAGGAATTCGTTGATTCTTTTCTGTGATGCAGCTGCCCGCTGGATCATACTCGCTGTTAACCCGATGGCACTGACCGGGAATGTGAGCATATTTATATACATAACAAATTCAACGATGGTATTGACCCCTATTCCATGCCCGCCCCGGATATAATAAAGCCCGCCGATCATGATAGTAAGCAGGGTACTGAGACCGATCAGCAGCGTAATTGAGGGGAAATAAATGGATTCCACTTTTACCAGGCCCAGTACATTTTTTTTAAACTCTTCCGCATTTTTGGTAAAAAAACCCATCATGGCTTTCTCCTGGACAAAAGACTTAATGACCCTGATCCCGGAATAGGTTTCCTGGGCATTGGTCGTGAGCTGAGAAAGGGATTCCTGGATCTTCTCGCTTTTTTTATGGATCGTATTATTGATAAAATAAATGGTAACCGCGAGGATCGGGAGGGGGGCCAATACATACAATGTCAGTTCCGGGTCCCGCTTCAGCATAAAGAACACACTGAGGGAAATCACTGAAACCAGGTTGGCGAGGTACATGATGGCCGGACCGGTAAACATCCGGACACGGCTTACATCTTCCGCGATCCGGTTCATCAGGTCGCCGGTGCTCTGGGTTTTATAAAAAGCCATATCCAGTTTCTGGTAATGGCTGTACACTTCATTTTTTTGTTCGTACTCTATATAGCGGCTCATCACAATAATAGTTTGCCGCATCAGGAAGAGGAAAAACCCCCTGAGCAGGGCCAGAAACAGGATGGTAATGCCACAAATAGCCACCACTTTTCCGATTGAATACCCGGATCCGTCCACTGTCCCGATAAATTTATCCACCAGGATATCATAGTCGGGATCCTTGCCCGGGGCCTTGTAACCGGGTAAATTCAACGATCGTTGTACAAAATCGATCACAAATCCGGTTACCTGGGGGGATAATACGTTGAAATAGTTGGACAGGAATACAAAAAGAATCCCTCCGCCAAGGCGTACCCGGTACTTCCAGAAATACTTATTAAGGGAGCTGAGGTGCTTCAATTGTAATGATTTGAAACAAAATTACTTGAATACCGATTATTTTTTGGAAGATAAAGTTCAAGCCGTTTATTTTGCACCCGGAGAGATGGCAGAGCGGTCTAATGCGGCGGTCTTGAAAACCGTTGACTGTAACAGGTCCGGGGGTTCGAATCCCTCTCTCTCCGCCTTCGCCCTCCGAAGCAATAGCCTCGGAGGGCATTTTTATGAATATTCACTTTAAGAAACAATAGTTTAGGGCTACGGCGGATAAATCCGCATCGTCCCTATGCCCTCCGGCTATTGCGAAGGAGGGATTCGCCCTCCGAAGCTTTAGCGCAGGAGGGCTTTTTTATTGAATCCCTTTTCTAAGAAAATACTTTGTTGAGGGCTACGGCGGATAAATCCACTAAATTCTACCAGCTCTTGTTTTATGAAGGAAGTTTCGCCCTCCGAAGCAATTGCCACGGAGGGCTTTTTGTTGAATCCACTTCTAAAAGATATTTTTTCAAGGGCTTCGGCGGACAAGTCCTTCATCGACCTCCGGTAATAAAAAAACCGGATTTTTATGATCCGGTTTTTTTATAAGCAATTATTTTATCAGAACACAAGCACTCCTTCCCTGAACCCGGTGGTCTTCTCTGTTACTTTTATGGTCACTTTCTTACGGGCAAGTAAGGCCTGTTCCAGCTTTTCCTTTATTTCTGTATATACAGCCGCGGGATAATAAATGCTTACTGTTCCGGCATCTCGCGAAACTGCCTGTGGCAAATTCTCTCCTTCAGAATAAAACACCAGCTGATAATTACCGGCTTTAGGATCGGCCATTACCAGTCCCAAAGTAATCCGCAATGCGTGCCGGTAACTGTTCGCACTTCCATCAGCGGTATTGGATGCTGCAAAAGATACCGTTCCGATGCTTTTCACATCATAGTTTTCTGTCTTGTCAGCCGCAGGTGCTTCTGTTTTGAAAAGTCTTTTGCCCAGTGCCGCCTTACCCTGTATCACATTGGGATCCTGTTCAACTTGCTGCCCATGGGCCTGTGACGCGAATACAACTGCTGCCAGCAGCATTGCTATTGCCTGTTTTTTCATATCAATAATATTAATCATTTAGCCGCCAAAGATAGCCAAAGCTGATTAAATATCAGGACAGATATAGACGGGTTAAAGCCCGTCAACCCTTGTTGACCACCATTCTGCCTTCCATGACCACTCTTCGGGGTGACGGCAGGGGTTCCTGTTTATTAATGAGCTGCAATAAAATTTCTGTTGCCTTTTCAGCCTGCTGATAAGGGAATTGTTCTATAGAAGCGGCCGGAGGGTGATCCAGGTAACTGGTGACCGGCAGATTGGCAAAACTGACAAAGGAGATATCCTTGTTTATTTTCAGTCCGAGGCCTTTTGCATATTTCATTGCATCCAGCGCCACATAGTCATTAAATGCGATCACTGCTGTAGGACGGTTTCGCAAGGCCATCAGTTTATGAATGGCATCTGCTGTTTTTGCAGGGCTAAGGTCTGTAGACACCACATAAGCGGTTTCCGGTTTTATTCCGTGCTTTTTCAAACCCAGCTGAAAACCCAGTAATCTTTCTTTAGTCGGCAACATGGTATCCGGCCCCTTGATAAATCCGATTTTGCGATGCCCCTGTCCTACCAGCCAGTCCACCAGTTCGCCGGAGCAATGCTGCAGGTTACAGGATACTGAATAGGCCTCAGGGGTATCCGGCACCCGGTCAAAATACACCACCGGTATATTGTATTTCTCCAGCTGCGTAAAATGCTCAAAATTCCGGGTTGTTTTAGCCAATGAAACGATTAGCCCATCCACCCGGTGGCGACGCATCGTATCCACAATACGGGCTTCGCGGTCGGTCATGTCATGTGACTGCCCGATCAGTACCGTATAATTATTCCGGATGGCCATATCCTCAATCCCATTAATAGCCAGGGAAAAAAATTCTTCCTGCAGGTTAGGAAGGATCACACCCAGGGTCATCGTTTTACCCTGTTTGAATGAAATAGCGGCCTGGTTGGGCTCGTAATTCAATTCAGCCGCCAGTTGCTGTACCTGTGTCCGGGTCCTTAACCCGATACTGGAATGATTGTGCAGGGCCCTGGAAACGGTGGACACTGATACATTCAGCCGTTTCGCGATCTCCTTTATAGTAGTGGGTTTCTGCTCCATCAGTGCCGGTGTATTTACTTATACAATGTTACAACTAAATAAGTCACAAGCATACATGATTCTGCCGTAAACCCAGCAGAATTTACAGCCGTTGTTGCAAAAATTGTTTTTGTGACATTCTATTTCTTTTGTAACTTTTGCATCAGAAAATATGCCATATGAATAATGTCGCTTCAGTACTTAACCGCAAGAATTTCAAACCAGTGACGGTAACTCCGGAGACTTCAGTTATCACAGCCCTCCAGATCATGGCTGATAAAAATATCGGCTCATTGGTTGTCATGAACGGCGACCAGTATCTTGGCATCGTGACAGAAAGGGATTATTCACGTAAAGTGATCCTGAAAGGAAAGCACTCTGATGAAACCAGGGTGGAAGAAATCATGTCTACCGATCTGCCGCATATCAAACCTACTGACAGTATTGATCATTGTATGGAGCTGATGTCCGGCCAGAATATCAGGTATATGCCTGTATTTGACAATGGGAAATTATCCGGTATTATTTCCATGACCGATGTGGTGAAGGAAACCATCCTGGCGCAGAAGGAAACCATCAACCAACTGCACAGTTATATTAACAGCTGACTTACCTGCTCATTAAATACCAACGAAGCCCCGTAAGGCTTCGTTTTTTTATGGCTGCTCCGCCGGTTTTTCTTTTACCACCACCAGGCCACTGAGTTCCACCTGCATGGGCAGGAGTCCGATCTTCACCACGGCCCGTTTACCCCGGATCTCCAGCACTTCGCCGACCTGGTGATTTTTTTTCATTTTAACCTTATCCCCTATTTTGATCTCCCCGCCGACTTCCCTGAATTTCTCATCAATTTTCTTCTGCATTTTCCCAACCACTTTTTTCTCATCTTTCTTAAACAACAACGCTTCCATCAGTTTGACCACTTTCTGCTTGTTCTCTTCCCGGCGCCACTCAACCAGGAGTTGTTTGAGTTTGCGTTCCATATCTTTCAGGTAGGCCAGTTTCTCCTCAGAAACCCGGTTTTGTTCCCTCAGCAATTCCACCTGTTGCCGGTGTCTTTCTTTTTCCATGAGTTGCTGCATCTCTTTGCTGACCCGTTCATTTTCTTTCAGGGCGTGATTCAGCTGTTTTTCTTTTTTCTGTACCTGTTGCAGGTCCTGTTCCGTCCGGTTGAGCAGTTTATCCAGCCGGTATTGATCCTCGTCCACCAGTTGCCTGGCCCGGTTAATCAGTTGCTTATCCATCCCGATCCGTTCAGCAATGGAAAAAGTATAGGAACTGCCCGGCTTACCAATCACCAGTTTATATAAAGGCTGCAGGTTTTTCTCATCAAAACTCATAGCCCCGTTCATGATTCCCGGTGTTTTCCCGGCCATTACTTTCAGGTTCAGGTAGTGGGTGGTCACCACCCCGATGGCATGTTTTTTTACCAGCTCCTGCAGAATCACTTCTGCAAAAGCGCCACCCAGGTTGGGATCGGTACCACTGCCGAGTTCATCAATAAAGAAAAGCGTACGACCATTGGCATAGGTGATAAAATCCTTCATATGCAGCAGGTGGCTGCTATAAGTACTCAGTTCAAATTCGATACTCTGTGTATCCCCGATATGGATCATCAGTTGTTTGAAAATTCCAAAGCGGGAAGAGGGGTGAACCGGTACCAGCAATCCACTTTGCACCATCAGTTGCAACAGCCCGATGGTTTTCATCGTCACTGTTTTCCCTCCTGCATTGGGGCCACTGATCACGAGAATACGGCTGGCTTCCTCCAGGGTTACAGAGACCGGGACTGTTTCTTTATTCAGTTTACGGTTATACAGGTAGAGTAAAGGATGACGTGCTTCCACCAGGTGAACCCCGGCTTTGTCCATGATCACCGGGTATTCCCCGTTCATATCCCCGGCAAGCCTGGCTTTGGCCCGGATAAAATCATACTCCCCCAGCACCCCGTGATAGGTGGTGAGCAGGGGGGCGTAAACTGATAACTCTGCGGTCAGTTCCCGGAGAATACGATAGACTTCTTTCCGTTCAGCATTCTCCAGTTCATGCACCTGGTTATTCAGTTCAATTGTTTCTTCGGGTTCTACAAAGGCCGTTTTACGGCTGTCACTTTCCCCGTGTAAAATCCCTTTTACGGTTCGTTTCTGTTCTGCAAATACCGCCACCACCCTTCGGCCACTCATAAAGCTCTCTTCGATTTCTGCCAGGTAGCCCTGTTTATTCAGCTTAGAGACTATACGTTCAAACACTTTGCGCAACTCATTCCGTTTGCGGTAAAGGCTCATGCGGATATCCTTTAATTCATCAGAAGCACTATCCAATACCTGACCCGATTCATCCAGTACCTCATCAATCATTTCCACAATCACTTTCTCATAATAGGTATCACTGATTACCCGGACCAGTCCGCCATAAGCCTGGCGTCTTTCACTATCAAACCAGCGGAAAATATTCGACGTGTTTTCAGCCAGTTTGCGGATACTGGTCAACTGGTCTGCCGAAAGCACTGCTCCTGGAATAGAAAGCAGTTTGAGTTCTTTAGAAAGGTTCAGTACCTGATCGTTGGGAAAATAAATACTGTTGACCACCAGTTGCCGGTATTCATGGCTTTGGCGGAGTTCCAGTTCAATATAATCCTTGCGGGTATGAACCCGCAGATCTGCTGCTTTTGCCCTTGCATATTCGGTCTGGCAATACAGGGCCAGCAGGTCCCTGACCTTATTAAATTCGAGTTGAACCTGTGCCGATTCCGGGAAAAGCCTCATCCGTTCTGTTTAATTGTGTTTATGCGTTTGCAAATTTCGGACATTCAACCCATATTGTCGCAGACAGAACAGGTGTAAAAACGGTTCCCTGGCTTCCGCATTATCCCTCCCGGGTTACTTTTATCCGTCCAGACTCCCGTTCATAGAAATCTTTATCTTTCTGGAGGCCAGTCATCTTATCCTTGTTCTGTCAAAAAACATTAAAACCCCATTTATGAAGAGAAAAGCACTTCTTCTCCTGCTATCAGCCGGCTTTGTGCTGACAGCCACGGCACAAAACAAACCAGCAGTACCAGCCCCGCCAGCCATGTCTGCTGACTCTGCAAAAACTAAAAAACCAGCCGGTATCGGCGATAAAGTAAAGAGCAGTAAAAAAATAGAAGGCCTTTTCACCCTGTACCAGGATACTGCCACCGGAAGTGTTCAGCTTTATGTAAAAAAATCACAACTCGGAAAAGAGTTTATTTACCAGAGTTTTTCCATCAGCGGCCCCACGCAGTTCTTCCTCAACCAGAGTATGCACCGGGTCACTTTTGTATTCAGTGTGCAGAAAGCCTTTGACAAGATTGAATTCGCCCGGGTAAATACATCGTTCTACTATGATGAAAAGAACCCGGTGAGTAAAACAAAGGATGTCGATAAACCCGAAGCTGTTTTCCTGGCCGAGAAAACGGTGGGGGAAGATTCTGCCGGTTACCTGATTCCGGCTGATGGCTTTTTCATCAGTGAAAAAATGGATGCGGTTAAACCCGCGAGCATCCCGGGTATGCCTATGGGACTCAGTTTTACATTGGGTGGTCTGAATCCGATGAAGTCCAAGTACAGCAGTATCCGTTCTTTCCCCGGCAATACAGATGTGGTGGTTGACCTGGCGTATGACAATCCAGGTGCCATTGTTTCCGGCGGACCGGATATTACTGATCCCCGGTATGTACGGGTCAAAATACAACATAGCCTGATTGAAATGCCTTCCAATAATTTCCGACCCCGTATGGATGACCCGAGGGTGGGTTATTTTATGCAACAGGTGACTGACCAGACCAGCATCAGTCCTGTCCCCTACCGGGATATGATTAACCGCTGGAACCTGGAGAAAAAAGACCCCTCTGCTGCAGTGAGCGAACCGGTAGAACCCATTGTATACTGGGTGGAGAACACCACACCCCTGGAATACCGTCAGACCATTGTGGAAGCCGGACTGAAGTGGAATGCTGCGTTTGAAAAAGCAGGATTTAAGAATGCCGTTCAGATGAAGATCATGCCCGACAACGCAGACTGGGATCCTGCGGATATCCGTTATAATGTAATCCGCTGGGTATCCTCTGCACAGCCGGCTTATGGAGCGATCGGGCCAAGTTTTGTGAATCCCAAAACCGGTCAGATCCTTGGGGCCGATATCACTGTTGAATGGTTCAGTGGAAGCGCCACCCCGATCAATGATGAATTATTCAGCGGCCCGTCAGCCAGCCAGGCTGCTCCTGAATTCAGCATTCCGGGAATGGATAATAATCACTATGCCAACTGTACCATGGCGCAGGAACTGAAAGCCCAATTGATGACCGGAATGACCATTGCAGATATCAATGAAGCAGGTCCGGCGGAGATCAAAGAAATGCACAAGCAGTTTTTACTATACCTCATCATGCATGAGATGGGACATACGCTTGGTTTGAATCACAATATGAAATCCAGCCAGATGCTTTCTCCTGCAGAACTGAATAATAAGGAAATTACCCGGAAGATCGGACTGATCGGATCGGTGATGGATTATCCGGCGATCAATATCTCCCCGGATAAAAGCAAACAGGGGGATTATTATACCACGGTGACCGGACCTTATGACAGCTGGGCTATTGAATACGGTTATACGCCTTTCAGCCCGACGGAAGAAGAGAGCGGCCTGCGTAAGATACTCAGCCGCAGTACTGATCCGCAACTGGCTTTTGGTAATGACGGGGATGACATGCGTTCGCCCGGGAAGGCCATGGATCCGCGGGTGAATGTAAATGACCTCAGCAATGATGCCATCGGGTATGCGGAAGACCGGCTCAAGCTGGTTAATACGATTATGGGAAAACTGCTTCAGAAATACAGTAAACCCAACCAGAGTTATGCTGAATTGCGCGCCCGTTACGGCGCCTTACAGGGACAACGTAATAGTATGATCTCCGCGGTTAGCCGTTACGTTGGGGGTATTTATATTGACCGCAGCACACCGGATCAGCATTCCGGTAACAAACCCTATACCCCTGTGCCGCTTGCCACGCAGAAAAAAGCAATCGACATCCTTTCAAAATATGTTTTTGCACCAAACGCCTTTGAAGCGGACAGCCAGGTATTCCCTTACCTGCAACCACAACGACGCGGATTCAACCAGAATGGAAGCGGGGATGATTACCGGATTACTTCAGTGGTACTGAACCAACAAGGAGCTGCAGTGGCCCATATCCTGCACCCGGCCACCCTCCAGCGGATTACCAACAGCCGTCTCTATGGTAACCAATACAGTGTGGCAGATGTGATGAATGATCTGCTGAAAGCCTGTTTTGACGCCGACCTGAAGGGCAATGTAAATGTATACCGCCAGTACCTGCAAACTGCTTTTGTAAAACAGGCTGCCTCTATTATGGATCCCAAATCAATGGGCTATGATGATGTGGCGCGTGCAGCAGCACTGAACACCCTGAAGAAGCTTAAAATACAACTGGCCGGCGCCGTATCGACCAATGAGGAAACCAAAGCCCATCGCGGGAACCTGGTTTTCCTGATTAATAATGCGCTTGAATCAAAGTAACGTTTATACGATAGTATAATTTAAGAAAGAGGCTGTTGTTAAAGACAGCCTCTTTCTTTAGTTTGTGGTTTGTAGTTAGTAGTTTGAAGTTGGCCGGGCAATTGGTTATTTAACAGGCATTTCATGCACCTGTAGCTCTTCCCAGGGTGTTGAACCATCTTTTTCCCGGGTGAAGTTGTATTTATCGGTGTACATCAGTACAATTTCCGCGGTGGTGTAGATTTTGCAGCCGGGGCTCAGGTGACCGCCAATGGTACGGCCGGTACTGTCGCTGATACTGAGGTGGAGGTGTGATCCGTTTATACTGACTGTACCGCTGAGACTGACGATTTCAAAATGGCCGCTGCCAGTCGAAGGGTCTGGCTGATTGGCAAAACGGATGGCATAGTCGGTCAGACTTCCCGAACAGGTCGCCACCCAGCCGGCTTTAATATTATTCTCCTTTACTATTTGTTCTATGCCCGCCCGCAGATCTTGGCCCGGTTTCAGCCGGAAGGCGGTGCTGCTGATGGTTTCATGTGCCATGGTTTTCGGTTTACAGGCTGAAAAAAGGATGATTGTTAAAAGAAGTACAACAATTCGCATGTGGCATCTGTTTTGACTTAAGTGCCGTAAGTTAATGGGTATTCCTGAACAGCATTGAATAATTCCCGAAATTTAACCACTTGAAACAAAACGTAATAATGAAACCGATCCTGGCCGTATTGATTACGGGTTTTATCACCATGGCGGCTTGTGGGCAGAAAACACCATCGGCCAACGAAAAAAAAGAAAAGAAACAACCAATGACAGAAAATCAATTACCAGCCACCGCAGCGGTGGCTACTTTTGCCAACGGGTGCTTCTGGTGCACCGAGGCTATTTTTGAAGAACTGGATGGCGTGATCAGTGCCGTGTCCGGCTATTCCGGCGGGGAGACTGAAAACCCCAGTTATAAAGAAGTATGTTCGGGAAATACAGGGCATGCCGAATGTCTGCAAATCACGTATGATACCACGAAGATCAGTTTTGACGAATTGCTGGAGGTATTCTGGCAAACCCATGATCCGACAACGTTAAACCGTCAAGGGGCTGATGTGGGTACCCAGTACAGGAGTGCCATATTCTACCATACGGACGAACAAAAACAAAAAGCAGAAGCCTATAAAGCAGCCCTCGATAAGAGCGGCGCTTTCAGCCGGCCAATTGTAACTGAGATCACGGCTTTCAGCACCTTTTATCCCGCGGAGGATTATCACCAGCAATATTTTGAATTAAACGGAAACGAAAACCCTTATTGCCGGGTGGTTATACAACCCAAGCTGGATAAGTTCCGGAAAGTATTCAAGGACAAACTGATCAAACAATCCCACTAACGAAAGACCGGTTTTATAAAGAAAAAGGACTGTATCATGGATACAGTCCTTTGTTCGTCAACGAAACCCCTTTTATTTTATTGAACGACTACTTTCTTAGTATACATTACTGCCGGCGTCCTGAGTGCCACAATGTAATTTCCACTGGCGAAGTTGTCAAAGCCATCCACCGCGATACTGTTTGATCCGGCTTGTAAGTTTAATCGCTGTTGTTTAACCACGCGTCCTGACAGATCGGTCACCAGCAGCAGGCCTTGTGTTTTTTCTTTCATATCCACGGCCACGGTAGCGGCTGACTGAATCAGGGAAGGAAATACCTTCATGTCGTTGCTCACCGTACTATTCAGTTTTACTGAAATGATACTGCTGTATTCTGTTTTCCCTTCCAGGCTGATTGCTTTGAGGCGGTAAAAAACCTGGGCAGATTGCAGATCGGCGTCCGTATAACCAGACTTTGTAAAAGAACCGCTGCCGGCTTCATATACCTGGGTAAAGTCTGATGCCGTGTTACTCCTTTCGAGGATTACTTTGCTGTATTTATCAGCTACCAGTTCCCAGGATAATTTCACTTTTTTATTCTCTGCCACGGCATCAAAGGACATTAATCCTGAAATGGCCAGGGGGAAGTGCTGGTACGTGAATTTCTTATAATAAAGACTGGCATAACGGGTGCTGACCGTATTTGTCTGGTTATTTGACCCAACCCGGTATGTCATCACACTTACATTGGTTTTTGTAACTGTAAACATCACCTGCTTGGCGGAAGTATCCACCAGTGCTCCAAAAAGATTACCGGTTGTATTGCTGCCGGTAATGGCCGTACCTGCCTGGGCAACGGTGATTTCTGTATTGTAGGTATTAAATTCATAGGTACCGCCACCCATATCTATCCGGTTAAATTCTTTCAGGCTGGTACCACCGCTCGGGCTGCCATCAATATCCAGACCGGAGGCATTCACATTCGGCAAAGTAACTGCTGTGCTTGTACCGGCGGTTACAAAACTGATCCGGAAATCAATATAGGCATTCACATTCCCGTTGATCCGGTATTCAGGCTGGAAAGCTTCATCATAACCATCTATGGTCCGGTCAATATTTCGGAGTGTGATTCCTGCTGTCGCACTGGTTATTTTCACCAGGGCATCCACACCACTGGCCACATTATGGAAACGGTATACGGCTCCGACGGTCAGGGCAGTACCTGAATCCAGGGTGCTGGAATTAAATTTGTAAATAGGTGCTGACTGGGAATGTGCTTTGTGAGAAGAGATGATGACGAAAAAGCATACGGTCATACATACCGCATAGAGGTGCGTTTTCATAAATAGGGTTTTTGTTTTACAAAGGGTTGAAATCGGTTGGTCTCTTCCGGGATCTGGATCTTCAGGAAATCTTCTGGTGAACTTTTACGGTGGTTATCCGCTAACCCGTTCCGTATATTCCTGATGAATCAAAAGTAATATGCACATGTGAATTATGCAAGCTTTTACTATAAAAAAATAAATGTATTTACTTAGTAGATTTACGATTATACCACTACGTTATTGATGATCAAACTCTTACTGGATGCGGGTTGTACGAAGTTCCAGCAGATTAAGTGCATTGGCCCGGAAGCCTTTTATATAAGGTTGCACCAGGCGTACGGCTTTATCATACCAGAGTGGTACTACCGGGGCATCATTGATCATCAGCTGATCGGCCTGCCGGTAAAGTTCGTAACGGGCCGAATCATTGGTTTCGGCGATCGCCTTTTCAAACAAAGCGTCAAAAGCGGGATTATTATAGCGGGTATAATTCGGGGGAGCCGGATTTTTTGAATAGAAAACTGAAAGATAGTTTTCCGCATCCGGGTAATCCGCGATCCAGCTGCCGCGGAAAAAAGCTGCCCTCGAGTTGGAGGTCATATCCAGCAGCAATGATTTCTGTACCACTTCCACCTGAACCGGGATACCGGACTCTTCCAGTTGCTTGGCTATAAAATTGGCCATATCTGCATAGATCGCAATCGTCATTAATTTAATCACCGGCAATCCTTTGCCACCCGGGAACCCGGCTTCAGCCAGTAATTGTTTAGTCCTTGCCGGATCAAAATGATATCCTTTCACTGCCACTGAATCAAAGGAAGGAAGACCAAGAGGTACGAAACCGGATTCTGCCGGTGTACCCAGTGAGTTGCGGAGATAGAGGGTCATCTTGCGCCGGTCAAATCCATAATTGATCGCCTGCCTGATCTTCTTAAACCGGGTTGGGGAGTTCTTCAATAATGAATTGCCGGTATCCATCAGCAGTCCCAGGTATTCAATATTCAGGTAAGGACTGGCGATCAGCCTGATCTTTCCCTCCCATTCTTTGTGCAGGGTGCCGGCCTTGGTCAATACCTCATCTTTAAATGAAGCTTCAATATCATTAATGAAATCCAGTTCTTTCTGGCGGAATAATAAAAACTCGGTGGCCTTGCTGTCGTAGAAACTCACTTTTACGCCATCCAGGTAAGGCAGGCGGTTTCCGGCGCTGTCTTTTTCAAAATAGTGTTCATTCTTTTTCAAAACCAGCGCCTGCCCTTCTTCCCAGGCTACCATCCGGAAGGGACCGGTGCCAACCGGATGCCGACGGAAATCAGTTCCATAAAATTCCACCACCTCCTTCGGAACGATGGAACAATATTGCATGGATAAAATACCCAGTATCGGGTTATATGGCCGCAGCAGGGTTAACCTGAATGTAGTATCATCCAGGGCCAAAAAAGGCCGGACCGTATCTGCCTTACGGCTGAAAATCCAGGCGCCGGGACTGGCCACCTGTTTATCGATGATCCTGGACAGGCTGAAAACAATATCCTGCGCCGTCATTTTGCGTCCTTTACCGCCTTTAAAAGCCGGATCATCGTGGAAGAATACATCATTCCGTAGTTGAAATGTATAGACTTTCCGGTCCGTTGAAATGTCCCAGCTTTTGGCGAGGGAAGGAACAATATGCAGGCTGTCATCAATTTCCACCAGGGTATTGAACAACTGGTGCGCCGGCCACATGGTTGCCTGGCTTTTGGCAAATGCGGGATCAAGGGTGGGAATACCGGAGAATTCGTTGTAGTGAAAAATATTTTTCTCCTGTCCCGATTTGTTATAACAGGAGCCCAGCAGGCAGACCGCCAGTAAAAAAGGAAAATATTTTGTTAAACGGTGCATGAGTTCGTAAGAGTCGGACTAAATTAGCAAAGTATCGCTTATAAAACGTTTAACCGGAAAGAATGTACCGACGCTACCGCTTTTTAATCTGCCTCCTTCTTTTATTTCAATCTCATTTTAGTGGCGCCCAGCTCCTGAATAAAAAAGAAATATTCACCCGGCAGGATACCCTGCGGGGCAGTAATGGACCAGGCCGGGACTGGTGGGATGTAACACAATACGATATCAATATCACCCCTGATTATGTATCGAAAAAAATCAGGGGCCAGGTCACGATCAGCTTCCGTGTTCCCCGTGAAGTCAGTAATAAATATATGCAGATTGACCTCCAGGAGCCCATGCAGATCGACAGTATAAAGGAAGGCAAACAAAAAATCAGCCAGTTCAGCCGGGAGGGAAATGTCTATTTTATTGATCTCAGCAAAAACAAATACGAGCCAACAGTTCCGGACAAACAAATTAATGTGGTCTACCTGCTTACATTTTATTTCTCGGGCAAGCCCCGCGAAGCCGTTAATCCGCCCTGGGATGGTGGCTGGATCTGGACCAGGGACAACCGCGGTCGTCCCTGGATGACGGTTGCCTGCCAGGGACTGGGCGCCAGTGTATGGTATCCCTGTAAAGATTACCAGGGAGATGAACCGGATAACGGGGCCAGCATTGCAGTTACAGTACCCGATTCTTTAACCGCTGTGAGTAATGGCAGACTGATCAGTAATACCCATACTAAAAGCGGCCAGCATACCTGGACATGGACAGTCAAAAACCCCATCAACAATTATAATATCGTACCCTATATTGGTAAATATGTTCACCTGACCGATGAATATACCGGGGAAACAGGAAAAGTACTCACCCTTGATTACTGGGTACTTGATTACGATTCAGCACGTGCTGTTAAACAATTTGGCCGTGATGTTAAGCGGATGCTGAAAGCCTTTGAATACTGGTTTGGCCCCTACCCCTTTTATGAAGACGGGTATAAACTGGTGGAATCCTCCCACCTGGGTATGGAACACCAGAGTGCAGTGGCTTATGGTAATCATTTCCTGGATGGCTACCTGGGTATGGACCTGTCCGGCAGCGGCTGGGGTAAAAAATGGGACTATATTATCATCCACGAAAGCGGGCATGAATGGTTTGCCAACAATATCACCACCAATGATATTGCCGATATGTGGGTGCACGAAGGATTCACGATGTATTCGGAAGTGTTATTCACCGAGTATTATTATGGTAAAGCGGCCGGTGATGCTTATTTGCGGGGTATCCGGAATAATATCGCCAATGACCGTCCCCTGATCGGTCCATATGGGGTGAATAAGGAAGGCAGCGGAGATATGTATAATAAAGGAGCCAGCCTGCTGCATACGATCCGGCAGGTGATCCATGATGACAGCCTGTTCCGGAAGATCCTGCGGGGGCTCAACCAGGAGTTCAGGCATAAAACCGTTGACTCAAAAGATATAGAGACGTATTTCTCGCGCGTTAGCGGAAAGGATTTATCAAAAATATTTGACCAGTACCTGCGGACAACCAGTATACCCGTGCTTGAATATAAAGTATGGGCCGATAAGGTTCAGTATCGCTGGGCCAACTGTATAAAAGGATTCAATATGCCGTTGCAGCTGACCGGTACTGCGGAGACCTGGCTGTATCCAGGTACTGAATGGAAGGAACAGTCCTTGCCGGCAGGGGTGGATATTAAACAGTATAATCCGGATTTTTATATCACGGTTAAGAAAATGCCCTGACCCGGATGTATTGACCATTCCCGTATGACCATTACCTTTACCACATGAGCAATATCCGGCGGCAAAGTATTATCTCTTCGTTGGTGATCTATATTGGCTTTGGCGTTGGCCTGCTCAATATTTATTTATTTACCCGGAAGGGCATTTTCCTTGATCCCCAATATGGATTATACAATGCCTTTATTGCCATTGCCACCCTCATGATGGCCTTTGCCGGGTTTGGCATGCCGACCTATATCTATAAATTTTTCCCTTACTATAAATCACACCTGCCGGATAAAAAGAATGACCAGGCAGCGGTAGCCCTGGTTACCGGTCTGATCGGGTTTGCTTTTGTGCTGGCTGCGGGTTTTATTTTTAAGCACCTGGTCATAAAAAAGTATATTACCAATGCCCCGGAGATCGTCACTTATTACCGGTGGATCTTTCCGCTTGGTTTCGGGCTCCTGGTCTTTACCCTGCTGGAAGCCTGGTCCTGGCAGATTCATAAATCCATATTCACCAATTTCCTGAAAGAACTCGGCTGGCGGCTTTTCACTACGGTACTGATTGTATTGTATGCGTTCGATCTTATCCAATTTGATCTTTTTATCAAGCTATTCTCCTTCAGTTATCCCTTTATTGCCCTTGTACTGCTCTTTTATTTATTATATACGAAACAGATCCACTTCCATTTCCGGATCAGTAAACTGACCCGGCGTTTCAAGGGCAGTATCATTAAATTATCTTCTTTTGTTTATGCAGCCCTTATTATATTCAACATATCACTGGTTTTTGATTCACTGCTGATTGGTTCTGTCCTTGACCTGGCCCAGCTCGCTGTATATTCTGTGGCCCAGAATATCGCCACGATGATCCAGGCCCCGCAACGGGGTATCATCAGCGCTTCCATGATACACCTGGCCACGGCCTGGAAAGAAAAAAATATGGACCTGATCCGTAAGGTCTACCAGCGTTCCTCGATCAACCAGTTACTTTTCGCCATTGGATTTTATGCCCTGATCGTCATGAACCTGCAGGACGCGGTGATTACTTTCCAGCTGAAGGATGCCTATCTCAGTGCTTTTTATGTGGTGATCTTCCTCGGGCTGGCCAAAGTGGTGGATATGGGCACCGGGGTGAACGCGCAGATCATTGCCACTTCCACTTATTGGCGTTTTGAATTGTTCAGCGGGGTTATCCTGCTGATGGTCATGCTCCCTACCAGTTATTTCCTGACCAAGGAGTATGGCATCGTGGGCACCGCGGTGGCCCAGCTGATCTCTATCAGTATTTACAACCTGATCCGCATTATATTTCTATGGAAAAAATTCAGGCTGCAGCCATTCTCCCTGCAATCTGTATATACTGTTCTGGCCGGAGGCACCTGTTTTGCCATAAGCTACCTGCTCTTCCGTGACCTGCACAGCTGGTCCGGGCTCTTTGCCCGCAGTATTTTTTTCTGTGTGAGTTTTGCCGGGGTCGCCGTGTATATGAATCTATCACCCGACATTCAGCCGGTGTTACAAAATATCCAGAAAAGAATCGGATGGAAAAAATAAGGATTACCGGTTGGACACGATCTGTTTGTCATCGATGCGGCCGGCACCCACAAAACGCTTCAGGTAGTAGGTTTCAAAGAGATCACTGACCATTACTCCCCTTGATACGGATGCATGTATAAAATGATTGTTGCCCAGGTATACCCCGACATGTGATACCCCTCTTCCATTCGTATTAAAGAAAACCAGGTCGCCTTCTTTCAGTTCAGTAATGGAGATTTTCCGGCTCATATGGTACTGATCCCTGGAGATGCGGGGGAGCATCATTCCGTAGGCGGCGGCGTAAACGGCCACTGTAAACCCGGAACAATCCACACCTGATTTAGTAGTACCTCCTGACCGGTAACGTACCCCATACCATTCATCCACGGCATCCAGCAGGGTTTTATTGGGCAGGGATTCAACTTCGGTATTCAGTAATAAGGCATATTTGAAATGAATGGAACTGGCTGACTCCACTTCAGGTGTGCGGGCGGCGAAAATATTCTCCCGGGCCGGCTCATTTACCGGGGCTGGCGCTTCAAATTTCACGGCAGGTTTTTCGGCGGGAGGAGCTGCTTTCTTTGCTTTGGCTGCATCCCAGATATCGGGCATATCCGATTCAGTCTTTTTGGTCTGGGGCGTTATCGTAATTTCTTCAATAAATTTAGTCTTGGCGGTCGGGGCAGATTCGTTGACGGTTGAGACCGGGCGGTTACCGGCAATATTCATCTGCTTCAACGCCGTACAGCTGCTGAAAAAGACGAGAGCGAATATGACAGATACTAATTGCTTAACCATTGGGATTTTTGCAAAGGTTGATTTCATAGGCGGTTAAAAAAGATAATCGGTTTATACTCAACCTTCCCGGGGAAAGGCCAGCAAAAATATAGCATAAAACCCTAAAATCAGGGCAAAGATTAAACGAATTTTAAAGCCAAAAATTGCCGTTTTTCTAAATCGCTGTAAATAAGTAATTTAATACCCGGCAAAGCCATTAAAATGAGTAAAATCATCCGGGTTTCCCCGTTTTTTACTGAATATCATTAACTTATCCTTTTGTTATGCAAATACTATTCCCTTTTTTCAGTTTCCTGTTATTGACAACCGGTTGCCAGGAGTCTACGGATAAACAGGTGTCAGTCCAGGTTTCAGTGGAAAAGCCACTGGTTCAGGACACTACAGCTCCTGTTTTACCTGTTGCTCCAAAACCTTACACCCAGCTGGTCTACGAAAAAAAAGAAGTGCTGAAAGCGGCTCCGGGCACCAAATCCGTTTTATTCAATACTTCGGGAACCCGGCTTTATGCCATGAACCTGGAAGGGATGAGTGTATATGAATTTGACCAGGTGAGCCGGAAACTGACCCGTGAATTCAAATTCAAACCCACCAAAGGAACCGGGTGGGATTACACAAAGAGCAAACCCATTGCTTCCTTCCAGGAAAAACCGGTGGAAGCCTGTTTCAGTCATGACGATAAAATACTATGGGTGTCCCTGCACAATGCTGAAGGCATTGTTCCCATCCGGCTCGATGAACTTTCAAAAAACACGGCTAAACCGGGGATTGGCCAGAAAACAAAACCCGTTACTGTTGTTTATCCCGGCCTGGCCCGGAAAGATTCTTTTTATGTTCCCCTGATCAGTACCGGGAAGACCCCGAAAGTGATTGCCCGTTCGGCTGACAGCAGGTACCTGCTCGTGAGCAACTGGCATTCCTATACGATCAGCGTACTGGAAATGAATGAAGCCAGCTCGCCTTTTGCCAGACTGATTGCCACGATCCCGGTCTCTGATATCCCCAGGGGTATTGCGGTGGATGACACCCATAAAAAATCCTTTGTGGCCATTATGGGGGGCTCCTCCCTGGCCGTGATCAATAATGAAACCTGGAAAAAGGATACTATCCTGCCGGTGCTGCACAGTCCGCGGCATATTGTGATGGATACCAGCGGCCATCTCTTTGTTTCTTATAACAGCATTGGCACGGTGGCCTGCCTGGATGCAGCGTCCGGTAAACAATTGTTTTCGGTCAAGACCCATGCCCAGCCCCGCACCATCACCCTTTCCAAAAACCACCGGTTTATTTTCGTAACCTGTTACAGCAGCGACACCGTGGATGTGTACAAAATCAATTCAGATAACTTTGAGAAAGTGGCATCTTTGCCCTGTGAAGGTCATCCTGTAGGGGTGGATGTTTTTGAGAATGAGAAAAAAGTGGAAGCCTGGGTGTGTAGTTATCAGAAGGGAGAGATTGTGGTGTATACCTTTTTGAAAAGATAGGTTTGTTTAAGCTAGTAGTTAGCAGATAGTAGTTAGTAGCCGAAACAATCCTACATCAGAAATTGTGATGCACTCAGACATGCGTAAATACAAAACGCGGTTGACTTTCACGAAAAAAAATATTGCATAAACAGAAGTGAGATTGATAAGGCTATGAAGTTTTCGCATTTACACGTACATACACAGTACTCCCTGCTGGACGGGGCAGCTTCCATAAAGAATCTTTATAAAAAAGCGATCAAGGACGGAATGCCGGCGCTGGCTATCAGTGACCATGGCAATATGTTCGGGGCTTTTGAGTTTGTGGCAGAAGCCTACCGGAACAAAGATGAGCACGGCAATGTGAAAGTAAAGCCCGTGGTGGGTTGCGAATTTTATATTACCGAGAACCGTCACCAGAAAACATTTACCAAGGATCAGCGGGACCGGCGGATGCACCAGATCCTGCTGGCAAAAAATGAACAGGGCTACCGCAACCTGGTTAAGCTGACCTCCCTTGGATTTATTGAAGGGATGTACAGTAAATATCCCCGGATTGACAAAGAACTGATTTTAAAATACCACGAAGGGCTGATCGCCACCACCTGTTGCCTGGGGGCTTCTGTACCACAGGCCATCCTGCGCAAGGGCGAAGAAGAAGGCGAAAATGAATTTAAATGGTGGCTGAATATTTTCCAGGAAGATTTTTATGTGGAGCTGCAGCGGCATGGCATGGCGGAGCAGGATAAAGTAAACCAGGTACTGGTAAAACTGGCCCGCAAATACAACGTAAAAATCATCGCCAGTAATGACTCCCACTATGTGGAACAGGATGATTTCAATGCCCATGATATCCTGCTTTGCATCAATACCGGTGAAAAACAGGCCACTCCTGCCCTGCGTGATTTTGTGGATGATGATGTGAGTATGAAGGACCGTCGTTTTGCCTTTCCCAATGACCAGTTCTATTTCAAGAAGACAGAGGAAATGAGCAAGGTCTTCCATGATCTCCCGGAAGCCATTGATAACACCAATGAAGTGGTGGACAAAGTGGAACTGCTGAACCTGACCCGCGATATCCTGCTGCCGAATTTTCCCGTGGAAAAAAGGTTTGAGATCCATACCAAAGAAGAAACGATTGGAAAATACAAGGTCTCGGCTGAATCGCAGAACCAATGGGAATATTTAAAACATATTACGTATGAAGGGGCCGCCACCCGTTATACTGAGCTTACTGATGAGATCAAAGAACGGATCGAGTTTGAGTTGTTCACCATTAAAATGATGGGCTTTGCCGGTTACTTCCTGATTGTAAGTGACTTTATAAAAGCGGGACGGCAGAAAGGTGTGTTCATCGGCCCGGGCCGCGGTTCCGCCGCCGGATCGGTGGTGGCCTTCTGTATCGGTATCACCAATATTGATCCGATCAAGTACAATCTCCTGTTTGAGCGTTTCCTGAATCCCGACCGGAAATCAATGCCGGA
>CAZFLL010000065.1:0-1185 GCA_964519865.1 uncultured Chitinophaga sp.
TCTTACAGCTGATCTTCACCCAGATCTTATGCGTATCATCTGTTTTCTGGAATGCAGCGAAGGGGATCACGGTATCCAGGAAATGCAGGTCGCGGGAGGAAGCTGTGAGATCCGTGATGGTTTCGACGGTTTCGGTGCGGGTGGCACGACTGTCGAGTATAAAAGTGGATTGTACTTCCTCTTTCATCCGTAAGGCATCATAGGAAGCAAAGTCATTGTCCTTGTGGCGGCTGCCCACATTGGTTTTTACCACCAGCATCAGCTTTTTATTGAGCAACAGGTTTTCGGGTATATTATAAGTGACTTTTCCCATTTGCGAATTTCCATTCACATCATCCTGGTATTTACTCAGTGCGGCCGTAGGCGGATTCTGGTAATTGGTCTGCTGGTAGAGCAGTTCGGACATATTATTATAAGTACGGAGCCGGGTCTTCATTTCGTTGTTATTATCGAGCTCCCAGAGTTCAATGCTTACCACGCCGAAGATTCTTTTACAATCCCCGTTATCGATCCGGTTGCGGGTGGCTTCTGAAACGGCAATATTATTGAGCATAACATCGAACAGGACTTTTTTACCCACTTCCTGGGAATTACCGGTACCGGCGGTTTCAAACTGCCAGTCCTTATCGGTGGCACCGTTGTCACTCCATTGTACCAGGCGGGTGTTGGAAGCGGTACCACCACCATCCACACCGATCAGCAATCCGGAGTTTTTGTTTTTGATTTTATAACCCTTCGTTGTTTTTACCAGCGACCAGACCTGGTCCACGGCACGGCCGGTTGTCCGTTGAACCACAAATCCATACACGGCCTTGCTGCTGCCTAAAATACCGAGATAATAACCGGTATGCAGGTTCTGGAATTTATAATACCCTCCCGGCACACTGATTACTTTCCAGGTAAACCAGGGATCATTCCGGCCGGCATTGATGATTATTTCCGCATCCGGTGCGGTGCTTACATCCCTGGGCACAGCATATTTACCACTGTTGATGTTTTTGATCTTTACAATATCCCCGTCTTTCAGCTGGGCATTGATGACCCCAAACAGGCTGAGACTGAAGAAAAGAAGGAATAAAGGTTTACGTAGAGGTTTCATGTTGTAATTGTTTTTGATGACAGGGTAAAACTAACCGGTGCATCAAAGCTGTGCAATTACACATTTGGGTAGTGCCGGCCCGGCCC
>CAZFLL010000065.1:1285-23471 GCA_964519865.1 uncultured Chitinophaga sp.
CCGCTTCTCACTCCCGTATGCTTTTCATTATCCACGGTCAGCTGGCCGTTTACAATTACATAATGAAACCCTTTGGAGTAGGCATGGGGTTTATCGAAAGTAGAGAGATCCTGTACTTCATTTTCATCGAAGATCACAATATCAGCAGCATAACCTGTTTTGAGCAGGCCACGGTCGCTTAACTGGAATTTTTGTGCAGGAAGAGAGGTCATGCGACGAATAGCTTCTTCAAGGGTGAGCACTTTCTCATCTCTTACATATTTGGCCAGTACGCGGGCATTGGTGCCATAGCCCCGGGGATGGGGCATACCGGCATTGAGTACGCGGATGGTGGCATCACTGGCAAACATGTTGAAAGGATATTTCATGATCCGCTTCACATCCTCTTCACCCATCCCATGAAAGACCGCACTGGCCCCGCCCTTTTTCATGATATCGATCACGGTTTGTGCTTCGTATTTTGCTTTGTGTTTGCGGCCCATCAACAGGTTCACCTGTTCAATGCTTTTGCCATTATAGGTGGTGTCCGGTGCGTAGTAGGCGATGACGGCATAACTCAGGTGTTTGAGTTTGCGTTTTTTCAACCGGGCTAATATGGATTTCACCACATATTTATTGATGGCGGGGTTTTCTAGTCTTGCCTTAATGGAATCCTGTCCGTCGGCGAGTATTTCATCTGGTATCAATGTACTGATTGATGTGCTGCTGGCAGTATAAGGGTACTGATCGATCGTGACTTCAATTCCTTCTTTACGGGCGGCTTCGATCATGGGGACGGTAATTTTGCTACGCCCCCAGTTTTGCTGGCCGCTGAGTTTGAAATGCGAGATCTCCACCGGGATCTTTGCTTCCCGGCCCACCGTCAGGGCTTCGTCAATGGCCTGTGTCACACTATCCCCTTCATCCCGCATGTGTGAAGCGTATAACCCATTGTATCTGGCAGCCACTTTCGCGAGGGCCACGATTTCATAGGTCTTGGTATAAGTGCCGGGTATATAAATAAGACCGGTGGATAAACCCACAGCGCCATCCTTCATGGCTTTGTCCACAATGGTTTCCATCCGTTGTAATTCCTCCGGGGTGGCATCCCGGTTGGCGCGGCCCATCACGGCCTTGCGGACATCATTATGTCCCACCAGTGTGGCAATATTGATCGAGGTTTTCAGGGAATCCACCCAATGCAGGTATTTACCGATGTCCACATTGGAAGAACCGCAGTTACCGGTTACGCAGGTGGTCACCCCGTCATAGATAAAACTTTTTGCTTCCGGGTCTTTTGCCTCATCGCCCTCGAGGTGGGTATGCACATCAATAAAGCCGGGGGCCACGATCAGGCCTTTGGCGTCGATGGTTTTTGTGGCAGTGAATGATATGTTCCGGCCAATCCCAATGATCTTCCCGTCTTTAATGGCTACAGAGCCGTAGTACCAGTTGTTACCGGTGCCGTCCATGATCTTTCCGTTCGAGATGAGGATATCACAGGTTTGAGAATGGGAGAAGAGGGGGAGGATGAGGAGAAAAAACAGATTTTTCATGGGTACAATTTACGTCAAATAGGAATAAGAAAGGATCGCCGGGGGCGATTTCCGCTGCGCGGAAAGTTTAAACACATAGGGACATAGAGACATAGGGAACACATAGGATTTTAATAAAAATTGAAATAAACTAATTAACTGGCAAAACTTCAATAAAACTCTATATGAATATCTATGTTTCTATGTCCCTATGTGTTAAAAAAAGCGCGAAGCGCAATCACTCCCCCGGGTGATAAGTTTTTTCTGTATTCTTCTCCACGTCCTCCTTATAAAACAACACATTTTTAAACGCCCCCTTACTATACATAATCGCCTGGTCAAAGAAATGCGGGGAAGACGGATCACCGCTTTCGCCGCCGGCCAGTAAGGATTTCGCTTTTATCTTTTTTCCGAATTCAACAGCGCAGACAAAACTGTTGCCATGTACTCCATATCTTTTCTGTGTACCGGGAAATACACGGCTGCTGTAAGAAGGCAGGGCTCCCCAGGTAGAGGAGGCAAAGGGAACGGGGATACTTTCTTTGCTGTCGTCAAATTTATTATCGATATCCGGGGAGATGCGTTGGAGGCGGTTGATATTTCCCCAGGAAACTTCCCAGCGGCCAAACCGGTTTTCGAGATCACGCAGGGTGGCCAGCATCGGATAGAGCAGGTCGCGGGCCGTGGCGGTTTTTGCAAAGTACCGGCATTTGTCCACCTGGTCGGCCTCTTCATCATCCACTACCGACACACGTAAAATGGAGGGGAGTAATCGTTGTCCCCATTCGATGGCGAGGGTGGTGGCTACGGAAATTTCACTGCTGCGGTAATCCCAGTTTTTAAGGATCATCATCGGCATGGCCAGCAATCCATTGAGCGAATCAGGGAATTCCCCTTTTTTCTCAAATGCATTCAGCAGGGCCGGGATCAGTACTTCAAAGGCCGCGAGGCGACGGTCATATCCGGCTGCAATGACTTTATCGAGGTTGTAGTTCTTTGTTTCACTGAGTACCCGCACGGCATTGATGCCCCGGAAGTTTTCTCCATCGGGTGCCATATAGGCCGGGTAATTTTCTTTCTTCGGACTATTGGGACCCGCCACCGTATAAGGTGTGGAGTTGCAATTCTGCAGCCAGCCATTCACCGGGTTGATGATATACAGGGTCTGATCAATGGAATGATACCCCTTCCATTCAGTGGCAGCTATGCTTCCGTCAACGGGTTTACTCCAATCGTAGGCCGTATCCCGGTCGGGCACCCTGTTTCCATGCCAGTAGGCAATATTACCCGCCGCATCGGCATACACGGTATTATTGGAGATATTGCCTTTGAGATCGAGGGTCTTTTTAAAATCCTCGAGTCCTTTTGCTTTGGTACGTTGCCAGCATTGCAGCAATCCGTTATAGAGCCGGTTATCGGCTTTTACACTGAGCCATTGATCATTTCGTTTGGCCATGATGGGACCATGATGCGTATACAGCGCTTTGAATTCCTTTTGTGCTTTGACGGCGCCGCTCTGATAAGACAGCGTGATCTTTTCTTCCTTTACCGGTTTTTGTTGTCCGTTGTATTCATATTGCCATCCTTTAGCCGATTTACTGATTTTCTCCATATAGCTGTCAGCCGCATCCACATAACTGCTTGTATGCATCCAGCCGCAATGTTCATTGAACCCCTGGTAGATGAAGAACTGTCCCCAGGTTACCGCACCATAGGCATTCAGCCCTTCCTCACTTACCATATGTACTTCGGGACGGAAATAGAAAGTCACGTGTGGATTGATATACAGAATGGCATTGCCTGATTCGGTGATCTTCGGGGAGAAGGCAAAACCATTGGAACCGGTCAGTTTAAGATCTGCTTCCGGGTCATTGGCTTTGGGCAGGTAAGCAGTTGGTGCTTCACCGGAATAGAAACTTCTGAATTCGGCGGGCATGATATCGGCCGTACTGATCGCGCCGATACTGCCATCAGTCCACATAAAAGGGAACCATGGTTCGAAGCGGGTGAGCAGGGCGGGTTTCTTCTCCGGGTGTTTGTATAGGTAGTAATTCACTGCATCGGCAAAGGCATTGCAGAGTTTTTTAAGCCAGTCAGGGGCTTTTTTATAATCCTTTTTTGAATCAGCCTGACTGATGATCATCCGGTTGAGCAGGTCGCTGTAGAGGCCGGTCTCCCCGATCACTTCTGCGGTGCGGCCGAGTTTTTCGAGGTAGTTCATTTCCACCCGTGGGAAGTCATCTTCACACTGGGCATAGAGCAGACCGAATACCGCATCCGCATCGGATTTGCCATAGATATGCGGGACGCCGTAGTGATCGCGGATGATGGTCACGTTTTTGGCCTGTTTTTCCCAACGACTGATTTCTGATTTGGAAAAAGGTTGGGCCAGCAGCTGCAGCGGTAGAAACAGGAAGAGTATGATTTTTTTCATAACAGACGATTCATTCGTGTATAAATACAACCAGTTGAAATTACAGGTAAAGCCCGACGATCAGCGCAATCACGGATATCAGGGTAATGATAACAAGAAAGGGTATGATAAATTTAACCCATGTTTTCAAACTGATATTCACCATGGCCAGTGAAGGTAATATCAACCCGGTGGGTGCCAGGAAAGACATGATGGCCATACCATACAAATACGAGTTGACGATCTCCCGGCCAGGTATATTGACTATGATGGCCAGCGCCCCGATGATGGGCATGGTTAGTACGGCCATACCCGAAGAGGACTGAATAAAAAGGGAGAATACCAGGTAGAAAATTAAGAGAATCAGGATAAAGAATGCCGGTTGAATACCCTGCACCATATTAGTTGCAAAGTAAAGGATTGAATCGCTGATATGCCCTTCATTTAAAACAATGGTCACACCCCTTGCCACCCCGACAATAAAAGCCACATTCAGTAAGCTCTCGGCCCCTTTAATAAATTCATGGGTGAATGTTTTTTCATTCATCCGGGTAAAAATGGCGACTAGAATGGATGATCCCAGGAAAAGGGCAGACATTTCGGTGGTCCACCATTTCAAAAACACCACCCCGGCAATCATGGTGAGAAAGGTGCCGATATAAATAAATAAGAGCAGTTTTGTTTTCAGGTTAAGTGCAGGGGCTGTATCTGTGGGGTCAATCGTTAGTTCATAGGGAGGTTTCACAATGCCATCGGTTTTCAGTACCAGGGAGGCGGTTGGGTCTTTTTTTATTTTTGCCGCATATCTTAAAATATACCCGATCAGAATGCCGGTAACAATCACCCAAAGGATTAAACGTTGAGTAAGACCATCCATCCAGTTGATGCCCGCGGCATTAGAGGCGATAATGACAGAAAAGGGATTGGAGAAGGCCGGTAACGCACCAATGGAAGTGCCACCGAAGATAATGGCCAGGGGAACCAGCAGGTCATACCCGGCTGCCAGGAACAGGGGTACCAGGATCGGGTAGAATACCAATGCTTCTTCATACATCCCATAGGACCCTGCAAAGAATGAAAACAGGGTGGTCAGGATAATAATCAGCCATTTTTCCCGGCCCCGCATGGTATAGGACAGCCAGGTAATCCCCCTCATCATCGCGCCGGTTTCATTGAAGACATACATAAATCCACCGATGATGAGTATAAAGAGGATAATATCGATACTATCCATAATTCCTTTTATCGGCGCCTGCAGGAGGGCGATAAATCCCTGTGGGTTTCTTTTTTGTTTGGTAAAGGAACCGGGAATGGAAACAGGCTTTCTGATATCACCGGCAAGAAACTTCTCCACTTTGATATGAATGCCCAGGCTGTCTAACGTTTTTTGGGTAAGGGGCAGTGAGATCTCACTGCTATCGGTGGTCATCGAAAAAGAAGAACCGGTTACTGCCAGTTTATTATACTGACCTGCCGGCAATAGCCAGGTACCAACGGCGGCCAGTATGATCACGAACATTAATATTGTAATGGGGCCGGGGAGTGATTTTTTGGTTGACATGGGATTTTATTTACCGGTTACCGATTGAACGATCAATGAAAACACTTCACCTATCCGGGTATCATCCATCCACCTCGTCACGACCAGTAAATCGTGCTCCTGGTCAACAACAATATAATTTCCACCAAAACCCGCGGCATAAAAAACACCTGGTGAAACACCCTTCCAGTTCTGCGTGGCATTGATCCACCACATATAGCCATAGTTTTTTTCGGCTTGGGAGGACTGGTGCACGGCATTCACCCATTTTTCCGAAACCAGTTGACGGTTTTTCCATTTGCCCTTGCGTAAAAACAATAAACCAAAGCGGGCCTGGTCATAGGTATTGATAAAGATCCCGCCGCCATGATGACCGCCGCCACTCACGGACTGCATCATGAGTCCATCCATATTGACATAGGAATTCTCATATCCATACCATCTCCAGGTATTGGAAGCCCCGATCGGATCCATGATCTTTTCTTTCAGTACCATGGGTAAAGGCTTCCGCCACACCTGCAATAAGGAATAAGCCATCAGGTTAACCCGTACATCATTGTATTTGTAAAAAGTACCCGGCTCATTGAGCTTCCGGTTTTTCCAGTCATCGATTCCACCGGTTTTAGGCGGACGATCGGCCCAGTCATGCAGGCCAAACAAAGTGCCCGACCAGTCGGAGGACTGGTTCAGTAAATGCTCCCAGGTGATTTTTGAATTATGTTCCCCTTCGAAGGAACCATCCCAGACATAGTTCGCGACTTTGTCGGATACAGATTTTATTAATCCGGAGTCAACCGCTAAACCCGCCACTGTGGACAGGTAGCTTTTCGTGGCACTGAACGTCATATCCACCCGGTTCAGGTCGCCCCATTGCGCCACGATATAACCGTTTTTGATTACCAGTCCGGCCGGTCCGCCTCTTTGCTTCATTGGTCCGATTATCTTATAATCCGGTTCATTCGCATAAGCTTTCATATTGGCAATCCGTAAATCACGGTCCACTTTATTTTCACTGCGAAGGGCCAGGCTTACCGCACTATCCAGTAAAGCCACATTCATTTTTAGTTCACCCGGTTGTTTCACCTGCCAGGCTGTATCGGGGTAATAAAGCGATTGAGCATTGCTGTTAAATACAGCCAGGCTGAATAAAACAGCGAGAACTGTTTTTTTCAAAAGTATTGATCGGGTCATGTATCGTATTTCAATTAAGTTTTTTCTTACCGGCTTGTGCAGCATGCATGGCAAAGTAAATCAGCGCAATTACTGCAATAAAGATAAGGGTGGACAGGATCTCCCATTTGGTCAGGCTGGTGAGCAACCAGATAATGGCGGCAATGCCAATGACCGGAAAGAGTAACCCCCCGGGTGCCCTGAATGTTTTTTCACCAGCTTCCTGCGGCTGACTTCTCAGTTTCACGGTCGCTAAAATAACGGCCAGGTAGACCAGTAATATGGCGGCACTGGCAAGGACGGCTAATTGTTTAAATCCCCCGGAGACCGACAGGATAAAGATCATGGACCCGAAAGCCATAATAGCAATAT
Source organism: uncultured Chitinophaga sp. (assembly GCA_964519865.1). Taxonomy (GTDB): domain Bacteria; phylum Bacteroidota; class Bacteroidia; order Chitinophagales; family Chitinophagaceae; genus JJ008. Next base: position 8,295 of record CAZFLL010000065.1, read on the forward strand.
GTGGGGTGGCAAATTTCGGGTGAAGCCGGCTCAGTGGCCAGGGGAAAACCCCGTCTTTGGCACCGGCAAATAATACCCTGGATGCATTGAGTACATCTGCACTTACGGAGCCGAAACAGGAAACGGCTGCGGTGAGTAATAAAATAGTGGCGCCGATAGGACCTACAATTTTTTCCGCCACCGCAGCAAGCGGGGCATCTTTTACGGCGGCCATTTGTGCACCCAGGATGCCCTGGGTAACGGCCTGTAAGAGCAGGTAGACGATCAGTACCAGTATTCCACCCAGAAAAATACCGAGCGGGACAGTACGTTTAGGATTTTTAATTTCTCCGCTCGTGCCCAGCGCGGATTCAAATCCGGCAAAGGCAAAGAATAAAACCAGGGCCGTATTGCCAAAGGTCTGAACAGAAGGCAGGTGATCCCATTTCAGGTTAGCGGGATCAATTTTACTAAAGCCAAAAATGATAATGCCGAATATGGGCAATAGTTTCAGGATGGAGAGCAGTTTTACAACGGCAACACCTTGCTGGGCTCCCCAGATATTCACGACCACCATAAAGGCCAGTAAAACAAAAAAGAACAGGGCCCGCACCCAGGGATTGAGGAATACCGGGAAAATGCCACCCAATGAATCCGCGATCAGGTTCATGAGTGCCGCATCGGACAGGATACTCCAACCGATGAAGAAGATCCAGCTGATCATAAAGCCGGCGAATTTGCCGAATGCCGCTTCCACATAAGCGTAGCTGCCGCCGGTGGTGGTAACCCGGCTACCGATCTCGGCATAACAAAGCATGATGGCGGCCAACATGATACCGCAGAAAATATAACCCACTACGGCAAAGGCCCCCAGTTGTACACCCACTATACCCGGAAGGGCAAAGATCCCGGCCCCGATGGTAAACCCTACAATGGTCAGTGCCAGACCCGACACGCCGATTACCCGTTTTAATCCTTCATCCTTTTTTTCAATTGACATGATCAGTCTGGTTAAAGCCCGGACGGCTGCACAATGTAATTTTAATTTGTTTCATTGGCTTTCAACACCCGTAACAGGTTACCGCCCAATATTTTCGTAATATCTTTTTTAGTATACCCTCTTTCCACCAACGCTTTTGTTATTAAAGGATAGGTGGTGACATCATCCAGTTGCTGTGGCGTCAGGTTGATGCCATCAAAATCAGAACCCAGTCCCACGTAATCGACCCCCACCAGCTTTACGATATAATCTATATGATCAATAAGCAGGGATAAGGGGGGCCGCATGCTTTCAGCTTCTGACTTATACTTTTTATACAGGAAGTCCATCATGTACCAGTCACCGGAACCACTCTTCAGCAAGGAATCACTTTCCACTTTATGCTCGTTAATAAAGGCCGTTTCTTTTTTATCAAAACTACTGTCGATAAAGCCGGGATTGAAGTTTACCTGTATCACGCCCCCGTTTTTTGCAATGGCTTTTATCTGGTCATCTTTCAGGTTGCGGCGGCTATGCACCAGGCTGTATACTGAACTGTGTGAGGCGATAATAGGTTTTGCAGTCAATTGAATAACATCCCAGAAGGTCTGGTCCCCGGCATGACTCACATCGATCATCATTCCCAGTTCATTCATCCGTTTGATGACCTGTTTTCCGAAATCAGTAAGACCTTTATGCGGCAGGTTCGGGTTGGTGGTTTCATCAGCAGCACTGGTGGCCCAGGCCGGGGCGATATTATGGGTGAGGGTCAGGTACCGGGTCCCACGGGCATAGAGCGCATCCAGTTTACTGAGATCATTTTCGATCATGTGACCGCCTTCCACGCCAAACAGTGCCGCGATCTTATGTTGTTTCACCGCTTTCAGCAGTTCCGCATAATTTTTTACCAATACAATTTTACCAGGATTGCGGGCTACCACGGCATCCAGGCTATCCATTTCCCGGTTGGCCCAGGCAAAAGGATTTTTCAGGTCGCCGTCACAGTACACGGAAAAGATCTGTACATCCAGTCCGCCGGTTTTCCAGCGGTTCAGGTCACTATGTGTTTTACCGGTAAGGTCCTGGTCAAACACGATACCCCGGTCAGCAGCCTGCATCAGGATATCATTGTGTGTATCCACCAGTATGGCGTTTGCGTGTATTTTCTGATAGGACTGTGCGTCAAGCTGCCGGGTCAAAAAAATACAGCAAATCAGGATAATTTTTTTCATGTACAGTTTGTGAATCTGGTAAGTTAAAGCTACGGCTTCGCTATCGTACCGGTTATAAGGATTCTTAAGAATTATTGCACAGGCACAGGTGGTGGTCCGTCGGGCAACATGGCTTTCCACACTTCCTTTCCTTTCCGTTTCAGGAATTCTTCTTTGATTTCCTGTCTCAGTTTTTCATTTTCAAATAAATCAACCATGGTGGTGCCCAGGCATTTGGAGGTAAACAATAATCCCTTATGCCCGATACTCATTCCGCCACAGGCCACCACCACCCAGGAATGCCAGGGTGCTTCATAAGGAGCTGTGGTGGCGAGTAAGGTAATCTGGGGAACAATATAACTCACATCACCCACATCGGTGGAGCCACCCACCGGGTCGGGCTTTGTGGTTTCGAGCGGTTTGATACCCCCGCTGATTCCCTTTGTTTCCAGCCCGTATTCTTTCATGATCTGGTCGCCAAAGGCCAGCTCTTCTTTGGTATAAGTGATCGGTCCTACCAGTTCCATATTGCGCTGCAGGGTTTTGGCACCCGTTTCATTGATCAGCAGTTCATAGAGACCATTGTTCAGCTTAACATCATAACTGGTACCTGCCATCAGTGCGGCTCCTTTGGCGATATCCATCATGCGGTCGCTTACTTCAGCCACCCCGCTTCGTTTCGAATCACGGATCCAGATCCATACGGCTGCTTCATCCGGAATTACATTCGGGACATTACCCGCTTTTGTATACACATAATGCATGCGTACACTGGGCTTCACATGTTCACGCAGGAAGTTGATTCCTGTGGTAAAAAGTTCAGCAGCATCCAGTGCACTGCGGCCGTTCCAGGGATCAGCGGCCGCATGGGCACTCTTGCCCTTAAAGGAAACCGTATAATCGATCACGGCCTGTGAACTCTGCATATTGGCTTTGTTCTCATAATCCGGGTGCCAGTCGAGACATACATCGAGGTCATTGAAAAGCCCTGCTTTTGCCATCCATACTTTACCGGCCAGGTCTTCTTCGGCAGGTGTGCCATAAAAACGGATGGTGCCTTTGAGCTTACCGGCAGCAATCAATTCTTTAATAGTAAGTGCTGCACCAAGACTGGCGGCGCCAAACATATTATGCCCGCAGCCATGACCGGGCGCACCGGTTAGGAGTGCTTCTTTAGTGGGTTGTGCTTTCTGTGACAATCCGGGCAGGGCATCAAACTCACCCAGTACTCCGATAATGGGTTTCCCACTACCGTATTCAGCTACAAAGGCAGTTGGTATGGCTGCCACACCCCGTGTAACCCGAAAACCCTGGGCTTCTGCATAATCAGCCAGCACTTTGGCTGATTTATTTTCCTTCATCGCTATTTCTGCAAAGCCCCAGACCTGGTCACTCAGGTCGGTCAGTTCTTTTTGGTGTTTTTCCACGGAAGCCAGTACGGCGGCTTTATTGGGAGAGACAACAGGTTTTTGAGCCATCAATACGGTGGATAGCAACAACAGGGCGGGCAGTAGAAATTTCATTTTAGTTATAAATTATATGTTGTAAGTAAACTAAATCAGTTAGTAGTTAGTAGTCGGTAGTTAGTAGTCTGCCTGCCGGTAAAGGCAGGTCAACAGCCCTACCTAAGCATGTTTAATCTAAAATAACAGGTTAAATCTCCATTACGTAAACCGGCTCGAAGCTCGCGACTCGTACCTTGTACCTTTTCTTTATTCCAGGTGATATTCTTTTTTTAACACAGCAATTAACCGGATTGCTTTTTCATTTAACTGTCCCAGCCTGCTTTGAAGAATAAAATTGCTTCCTTTCAGCTGGTGTACATAATAGGCCAGGTCCTGCTGGAATGCAGGATCGTATGATCTGAGTGGCGGATTGCCCGTTAACCTGTTTATTCCGTTGATGGTGACCATACTGTCAAAGACAAAGGGATTAAATATGCGGGATAAAAAAGGATCGGCCGCTCTTCTTTCAATCCGGTCATCCTCCTGGTTGGTATTGATGGTTTCAACCAGGTGCTGGTAAGCCATCATGCTGTCTGCCGCCTGTTCATTCCTGATCAACCGTAAGGAGCCGGAACTTTTTAACTGGGCAATGGTTCGGTCATTACTTATAAACGTGGCTGTCCTGATCAGGGTTCTTCCGAAGTAATACAGGTCGTTTTCATGTCCTTTGATCCGCCCGCTGCTCAGGTAGAGCATTAAGGAATCCATTCTTTCCTTTTTTAGTTTACGGAAGTTCAGTACCCGGCTGATATCTGCGGTATCCGACTTTAGATCTTCTATATAGGTTTCTATAAACCGTCTTTCCCGGTCCTTTTCAATTTTATGCTCCAGCTGGTATTCTGCCAAAAAACCGCAGAATACAGCGAGGAACAACATCAGGAACTCCCAGAAATAGGATTTCCAGCTTTTCTTTCCGTGGGCGTGTGAGTGGGCGTGTACTTCCATAGTAAGTTATAGGGTTTAAGTTTTAAGTCAAATGGATTAGGTAATAGCTGTTAGTCGTTAGGGAACAGCCACTTCTAAGTAAATACCGGCTAAAATAACAGGCTCAATCTCTTTTACGTTATCTGCTCGTACCTCATACCTCGTAGCTCATAGCTTCACATACAGTATCTTCCCGCTTTAAGTTTCGTACCTCGTATTTCTAACTTCGTACTAGTTTTTGCCATTTTCCATATGTCCCGCTTCTCCACAGCCATTCAATCGGTCCGTAGTTAAAGTACTTCAGCCAGATGGTACTGATGATCACCTGCAGGATAAAGAACAGTACTCCGAAAATGGTAAAATAAACCGGCCCTACCTGTCCCATGAATCCAAGCCCGGCTCCCAGGAAAACAAAATTGCCGGTCAGAGATTGGAGGATATAGTTGGAAAAAGCCATTTTACCAACAGGGGCGAGTAGGGATAATATTTTTTTACAGGCGGCTGTCTGGAACAATAACATCAGTGTGGCCACATAAGCCATCGCCAGGGGCACCACACCGAGGGCATATACAACGGTTTGATAAAAGCCTTCTTTTTTCAGCATGAAATATTCATTCATGTAATGACCCATATAATGTGACAGCATATAGTTGGCGGGTATACCAACCACAAAGCCGATACCCATAATCCAATACAGGAGCTTTTTGTTCTGCGCGATGTTTTTATAAAAATCAGAACGGCCCACCACATAACCGATCAGGAACATGCCCAGCACTTTGGGTACCCGGCTGACAAAGAACAGGTAACCATAGCGGAAAAAGAAACCCCCGATATTGAGTTTCAGCTGATCCCACCAGGACCCTTTTTTCATCAGGGTCATGAATTCCTCATCACTGGTGATATGGTTCAGCGATCCGGTTACCTGGAAGCCTTTATTGTTCAGCCAGTCGGCCGGGTAGTTCAGGGCCGGCCAGGTCATTTTGAGCCAGTATAGCAGGATGGGCGAGAGGATCAATATTGAACCGGTTATTAAAAGAGTTTTATTGGAAAAACGCCTGAGTGGAAGAAGGATAAATCCCAGCATAGCATAAAAGAAAACGATATCACCGGGCCAGATCAGGAGGTGACAGGCGCCGAGCAACAACATAAAGAACAGTCTTCTGCGGATGATGGGAATCGGGTTTCCTCCGGCAGCAATTCCCCTTTTGATCTGCAGGGCAATGCCCCAGCCGAACAGCAGGCTGAAGATCGAGTAAAATTTTCCTTCGATAAACCAGTGGTGCATCATGATCATCCGGTGATCCCAAATGGGTAACAGGTAGGATCCGGTGGCATTGGCCTGTTCACTGTACCAGGAGAGTCCGGAACCAAGGTTGGCGATAAAAATGCCGAGAATGGCAAAGCCGCGAAGTACATCCATAAATATCTCCCTTTCGCCGGCCTTTACAGGAGCTAATACTTGCATAGAAGACAGTTGGTTTTTGTTTAAAAGTGGTAGTCTGGACAGGAAGACGGATGGTTCCTAAATATAATGATACTTATCCCCCTTGCAAAAAATATAATTATATTTAATAGCCTGCTTTTCAGCTGGGATAAAACGTTTAATAATATGCCACTCACCACTGATGAAATTAAACAGCACCTGCCTGGTTTTTCCAATGAACTTTTGCAGGATATTGCTAAGCATGGGATGATCAAGGAGGTCCCGGAAGGGGTGGAGATCCTGAAAGAGGGACAATATGTAAAAGTGATTCCCATTGTGCTCGAAGGACTGGTCAAAGTCTTTACCCGGGTAGAGGAAAAAGAACTTTTGCTTTATTATATCGGTCCGGCGCAGAGTTGTATCATGTCCTTTTCTTCCGGTCTTTCCAATGTGCCCAGCCGGATTTTTGCCTTTACAGAAGATGCCTCCCTTTTACTATTACTTCCTACAGATAAACTGAGTAAATGGGTAAAGCAATACCCGAGCCTGAATGAATTATTCTTCCAGCAATACAACCTGCGCTATACGGAAATGCTGGATACCATCAACTCCCTGCTTTTCGATAAAATGGATCAGCGCCTCTACAATTACCTGCTGGAGAAAAGCAAGCTGAAGGGAGAAAAGGTCCTGTCCCTGCGGCATAAACAGATTGCCGGAGAACTGGGCACCGCCCGGGAAGTGGTGACCCGGGTAATGAAGCGTTTAGAGCAGGAGGGCAAAGTGCGGCAATTGCCGGAGGGTATACAAATCATTTAGGTTGGTGACAGTTGTCACCGCCCAGGGCCGGGGTCCCCGGTTAGTTTTACGCTACAATGCTGGAAATAAAAAACAAATGGATCCGGTTGCTGATCGTCTGTATCCTTTGTATTTCTATCATTTCCGGAATTGTATGGGCACTCAACCTTTAAACTTCTCAACTTCAAACTTTCAATTATGAAACCAAACATGGGAACCGCCGACCGTATTATTCGTGTATTGCTTGCTGCCGTATTTGCTTATTTGTATTTCAGTGGAACTGTAGCCGGAACACCCGGACTGATCCTGGTGATCCTGGGTGGAGTATTCCTGCTGACCAGCCTGGTTAGTTTTTGCCCGCTGTATACGATTGTGGGCATGAATACCTGCTCCACGAAGAAGCAATAAACCCCTGGTTGTTGTTATTTATCAAGGTTCCCGGAAGGGAACTTTTTTTTTGGCACAGGTAGGTTAAAAAAAGAACAACTATTCGTATGAAAAAATATTCAAATGTTATGATTTTCGTCAATTACTCTAAAAAATTGATCTGAAATCGCCCATTTTTCCGATTTCAACCTTATTTACTCCGCTTTTTTCTGTTTTCTATACCTAACTTTAAACAAAACAGGGCACTATAGTAATTTTATTTCAGTCCTGTAATAAGCCGTTTTTTATTCAATTAAAAAGCACGTCCCATGAGTGAGACCGTATTTATCAACTTTCGTGGGGGCATAATCGCCCCGGACACCCTCTATAATATAATGGTGGCGCTACAGCGCATCCGGATTCCTTTTGTGCGCTTTGGCCTGCGGCAGCAGTTATTGGTGGAACTGGAGCCTTACCACCTGGAGGAATTTTCTGCTTCGCTGACTGACCTGGGTATCTCCTTTACCAGCAACGTGAATGAACAACCGAATATTATCAGTTCCTACCCGGCAGAAGATGTGTTTATCCAGGATACCTGGCTGAGTGAAACCGTTTATAAGGATGTGCTGAATGCGATTGATTATAACCCGAAGATCAAGGTGAATATCTGCGACAATAACCAGAGTATCACACCCATGCTTACGGGTAATATCAACTGGATAGCTGCAGCCGGTACCCCCCATTACTGGCATCTCTTTATCCGCTTCCCCCGCACCAATGTAGTATATGAATGGGATCAGTTAACCGCGACAAAAGATTTACCCAGACTGACCAGGCTGCTGGATGAACTGATCGTATCCCGCGAAGCTGATTTTATTGATAATCCGGCCGCTGATGGTGATAAGCTCTTCAGTCTGCTGAGAAAAGAGGGACTGGATATTAAACCAGCTTCCGAAAAAGCTTACCTGCCGCCTTTCAATCTTCCTTATTACGAAGGACTGAACCGCTACGGGGATAAATACTGGCTGGGTATTTATCGCCGGGATGAGTATTTCAGCGTGGCTTTCCTGAAAAAACTCAGTCAGCTCTGTGTGGATACCGGTATCAGCCAGGTCTGCTGCACCGCCTGGAAAACCATCCTGATCAAGGGAATCAAAGAAGAACAGAAGGAAGAATGGAACCTGCTGCTGGAAGAATTTATGATCAATATGCGTCATGCGGCCAATGAACTGAACTTCCAGGTGGAAGATAATTCGGCGGAAGCGCGGGAGCTGAAATCTTTCCTGGTCACCAATCTCAATATTGAAGACACCCGCTCATTCGGATTATGTATCGGGATCAAAACACGAAGGAAGAGTGAGATCTTCAGCAGTATCCTGGTGCGTCGCCGTTATGTGATTGACCTGCCTTTCCTGAAACTCTTCAGGGTTTATGATATTCTTTGCGCCCAGGATTTTAATCCCAATGAACGGACCGCTGAAATTTACAGCAGCAGCAACCCGAGGTTTGTGCTGGCTGAACAGGTGCGGCGTAGTATACTGAAGTATTACCGTGACCGGAAGGAGATAAAGGAGAAGCCGGTGCCGGTGGAAACGGCGGAGATGGAGTTGTGAAAAGTTTTTTGCCTGCGGCAAAAAGGTGATAGCCGCGAAATTTCACGAATACACACGAAAAATACAGGCCACGGACCTGCCTGACGGACAGGCAGGTTGCACGCATATACACGGATTGATTTGCCTGCGGCAAAAAGGGTGGCCACGATATTTATGCGAAGCGGTAATTCATTCCCGTTCTTCCCGGCTAAATAATTAGTACTCTTCACAGGCTTCCAGTTACCTGTCTTTATACACAGAGAAGAGCTGGCATTCTTTTAATACTTAAAAAGCAGAACACTTGATACCTCTGAGTAAAAGCAGGGCCGGGTGCTGATGAAACGCCGGCAAGGGGAATATTGATAGAGGCTTGCCATGGAAGAGGTAAAGTGTGGTGAATGGTGGTGGTCGCAAGATGAAGGAGTTTCTTATTATGGTATTAATTAATATCAGTAGATTTATGCAAAACCAATTAAAATCTATAACTGCATGAAACTTGCCAGAAAGCCAGCTCTGTTTTGTATTTTTTTCTTCGCTTCTCTTCTCAGTTTTTCCCAAACCCCCAATGATACCTGGTCCGTAAAATTTTCTAATGCCCTTATTTTCCGTTATCAGCCGACTGTCAATGCCTTAACCGCCAAGGGCTGGGAATATTCCAATACCATTATGACCCATGGCATGGAGAAGGTCTATAATCAGGTGCCTGATTCCGTGAAATACCGGAACTATATCAAAGCCTATATAGATGCCTACGTAAACAGCAGCGGGGTGATCAATGCCACGATCAATAGCCTTGACCGTACCCATCCGGGGATTTCATGTTTGTTTTTATATGAAAAGACCGGTCTGGCCCAATATAAAGCAGCGGCCACCACCCTGCGCAATATGTTTGTGGGCAGTACGGCCACTTATCCTAAAACAGCTACCGGCAAAATATTCTGGCATAAGAATAATGGTACATACAATGATATGGTATTGATTGACGGCATCTATATGCTGCATCCGTTCCTGGCTAAGTATGGACGGATGTTCAATGATAATGCAGCCATTGATACGGCTGTAAACCAGACCCTGTATGTTTATTACCAGTTAACTGATAATGTCAAACACCTGATCCGCCATGCCTGGAATCCCACGAAGACACAAACCTGGGCTGATCCGGTTACGGGTAATTCAAGTGAAGTATGGTCGAGAGGTATGGGCTGGTTTACGATGGCACTGGTGGATATTCTGAAATACCTGCCTGTAAATCATCCCCGTCGGGCTGAGCTGATCAGTGCCCTGGCAAACCTGGCGATTGGTATTCAAACCTATCAGGACCCGGTAACCGGACTCTGGTACCAGGTGGTGGATAAAGGAACATCCTTAGCCGGAAACTTCCTGGAGACCTCCGGCAGTGCCATGTTTGTCTATGCACTGAAAGTGGGTGTTGACAGCGGATGGATCAGTTCATCCTATCTGCCCGTAGCCCAGAAGGCCTGGAATTATTTAAAGAATACGGCCAACGTAAAAATCAGCCTTCACACGGATGGTTATGCGAAAATCAACGATTTTGCCCCGGCTATGGGGGTGCAGACCTCGGCCGCTAATTATGTACAGGCCAGCCTGCAACCGGTGGATTGCCCGGGTACGGCTCATCCGCATGGTTATGGCGCAATCCTGATGACGGCATCTGTAATGGAGTTTCCATTGGCGGTTGATACACAAGCTCCTTCGGTACCGGTACTCAGTTCAACAGCTTCCACCCAGACATCAGTCAGTCTCTCCTGGACTGCCGCCACAGATAATGTGGGTGTCAGCGGGTATGATATTTATGTGGATGGGATAGTAAAAGCAAGTACTACAGGGCTTACATATACAATCTCTGGACTGACTGCATCCACTGCTTACAACATACATGTAAAAGCGAAGGATGCGGCGGGCAACAGTACCAGTTCCAATACAATTCTTGTAAGCACACAGGCACCAGATACGACTTCTCCATCAGCACCGGTACTCAGTGTTACTGATTCAACAGCCAGTTCAATCAGTCTGACCTGGACGGCAGCAACAGATAATGTGGGCGTAACCGGCTATGAGGTATATGTCAATAATGTATTAAAAACCACGACAACATCCTTGACCTATACGGTAACGGGGCTGACTGCTTCAACGACGTATAGTATTTATGTACGAGCAAAAGATGCCGCCGGCAATAGCAGTAATTCAACTACTGTTACAGCCAGCACCATTACTGTAACCGGCCCGGTTACCCTCTTCACCCATTACTTTGAAACCGGCTGGGATGGCTGGGTAAACGGAGGGGGTGATGACTGTGCCCGTTATACTGGGACCCGCTCGTTCCAGGGAGTCTCTTCTATTTATATACGGGATAATTCAGCGTTATTGTCTTCAATGACCTCGCCCGACTACAATGTAACAGCTTATAACCAGCTGGTCATTGATTTTTATTTTTATGCTGCCAGTATGGAGAGTGGGGAGGATTTCTTTGTCCAGTATTTCAACGGAACAGCCTGGACCACCGTGGGCCGGTTTATAGTAAGTACAAATTTTGTAAATAACAGTTTCAATCATGCCACGGTAACCCTGACAGGCGTGGTATTTCCTGCCAATGCAAAGTTCCGGTTCCAGTGTGATGCCAGCGATAACAGTGACCTGATCTACATTGACCAGGTGAAGGTTACAGGAACCGTTGCTGCACTGCGGGGAAATCAGTCCTTCATAACGCAGTCCTGTGAACAGCTTAGGGTTGATAACACTGCAAAGGATCTGCAGATTTACCCCAACCCGGTCAATAACAGCTTGTCTGTTAAATCAGCGGATATCATTACTGAAGTAAAAATCTATGATGTGACTGGCACTATGGTTAAGCAATTTGAAAACCCCGGGGTTGAAAAAGTGATGGATATCACGGTGTTGAAATCAGGAGTTTATTTCATCCGTTTTAAAACGACTACAGGTGTGTATATCAGCCGGAAATTTGTGAAACAATAGAATATCGGTAACCTGGATTTCCCTGAATGCAGTGATTGTCAATGTTCTGCCTGACTACCTTGTCCAGGTTACCTATCCCGATTGGTTATATTATAAATGCAATGAAATGGACAGAGACAAGGAAACATTTCAAACCTGGAATAAAGTGGCCGCCCTGTACCAGGAAAAGTTTATGCACCTGGATATTTATAATGAGAGCTACGACTTTATCTGTGACAACATAAAAGCAGAACAGGCTGCTATACTGGATCTGGGATGCGGTCCCGGAAATATCACCCGTTACCTGCTGAACAAACGTCCCGGTTACCACATCACCGGGGTGGATATGGCCCCTAATATGGTTGAACTTGCCAGGGCCAATAACCCTGCTGCTTCGTTTATAACAATGGATATCCGGCAGATCAGCCGCCTGAAGGACGGATTTGATGCCATTATCATCGGCTTTGCAATTCCTTATTTATCACAGGATGAAGTGGCCGCCCTGATTGCCAATACCTTTCAGTTGCTGAATGAGAAGGGATTTTTGTATGTCAGTTTTGTAGCAGGCGATCCGGCTAAATCCGGATATAAAACAGCCAGCACCGGAGACCGGACCTATTTTTATTATCATAAAACAGAATCCCTGGTGGAGCAGTTGACTGAAAGCGGATGCCCCGTAATCAGGAGCTTTACAATTGAATATAAAACAGGGGGTGGCGAATCCGAACCGCACACAATTATCATTGCTCAAAAGACCGGGCCGGTTTCTTAGTGGTTAATATTTCTCGGGTTACCACTGGTAATTTGTTATCTTGAATAAAACCAACGAACATGAGAATTCTCTCACTCCTCTGCCTGGTCACTCTTTTCCAATCAGTGCTCAATGCCCAGAAACCCCGTGCCAGGGATATCGGTATTCCTTTTTATGGCAATACGGGCAAGTATAATGCCATCACTGATGTAAAAGGGGTGGAAGTGGGGTACAGTACTATCATTTCAGGACAGGGTAAAAATATCCGGGGCAAGGGTCCTGTCCGGACGGGGGTTACGGCCATTCTACCCCGTGGACGTAACAACAATCCGGTATATGCGAACTGGTATACACTCAATGGCAATGGCGAAATGACCGGCACTACCTGGATCACCGAATCCGGTTTCCTCGAAACACCGGTGATGATCACCAATACCAACAGTGTGGGGGTGGTAAGGGATGCCGTGCTGAAATGGTTTGTGAAGACCGGCTGGTATAAAGAGGACTTCTGGTATACCTACCCGGTGGTGGCTGAAACCTATGATGGCTTTCTGAACGATATTTATGGATTTCATGTAAAAGAAGAAAATGCCTGGGAAGCACTGGACAGCGCAAAGAGTGGTCCCCTGAAAGAAGGCAATGTCGGAGGCGGTACTGGTATGATGTGCCTGGGTTTTAAAGGGGGTACCGGTACCGCCTCCCGGGTGATTAAAGTAAAAGATTCTACCTATACAGTAGGCGTATTGGTGCAAGCCAATTTCGGGGCCAAGTCCAACCTGACTATTGCAGGTGTGCCCATTGGACGTGAATTGAAAGATACCCTGAACTATGAACTCAAGGCCCCGCCTTCCTATCAGCCCGGTGATGGGTCCATCATCGTGGTGCTGGCCACCGATGCACCGTTGTTACCACACCAGTTAAAACGGATCGCGGCCAGGATTCCACTTGGCGTGGGGATTGTTGGTGGCCGGGGAGAGAATGGCTCAGGTGATATTTTTATTGCCTTCTCCACCGCTAATCCATCGGCTTTTCAACGGGAGCAATTTACCAAAGTGGATGAACTGCCCAATGATATGATCAATCCCTTATTCAACGCAACTGTTCAGGCAACGGAAGAAGCGATTATAAATGCCATGGTCGCGGCGGAAACCATGGAAGGTATCAATGGGAATAAAGCTTATGCGCTGCCGCAAAAAAAAGTGATGGAATTACTGCGGAAGTATGGGAGGGGGAAGTGAGAGAGGGGAGAGGGGTGCCGGTTTGATTTCATATGACTTGAAGTGTATCAGGAATTTCCGTAAATTATGGTTTAATGAAACCAACGCTAGTAATACTGCTTGTTTTCCTGCTTGCCGGGCAGAGTGGTTTTGCCCAGGACAAAAAAACGAGGCTGGCGGAAATCATGAAAGCCTATCACCAGTACAATATGTTTGACGGAGCGGTGCTGGTGGCGGAAAAGGGCAAAGTGGTGTATAAGGGCGCTTTTGGTTTAGCCAACCGGGAATGGAATATCCCCAACCGCACCGATACCAAATTCATGATTGGTTCAGTCTCCAAGCCATTGACGGCTGTGCTGGTATTAATACAAATGCAGAAAGGATTAATCTCACTGGACAATACGGTTGACAGTTATTTACCTGAATTCAAAAACAAACCTGCGGGCGGGGTTACGATCAGGCAGTTATTGTCACATACCTCAGGAATGCCCAATTATGACATCATCCCCGATTTTTTTCCGAGGATCAGCCGGCAGTATTTTACCAGGGAGGACTATGTAAAAGTGTATATTGATGCGCCCCTCGCTTTTACTCCCGGTACGCAGTATGCCTACAGCAGCTGGGGTTATTTCACCCTGGGCTATATCATGGAGCGGGTAACGCATAAGTCGTATGACCAGCTGATGAAGGAGGACATTTTCAGTAAAATTCAGATGAATAACTCCGGTTCCTATTACCATACACAGGTGGTGCCCGGCCGCGCTACCGGTTATGATTACAGTTTTGGGGGCTATACCTCATCGGATTTCAGGGACCAGTCCAATACCATGGGCACCGGTGATATCTATTCGACCGTTGAAGACCTGTTTAAATTCCATTTGGCATTAACCAATCATAGTTTATTGAATAAGGAACTGACAGATCAAATGTTTACCCAGGGTATAAAACCGGCGGATTATGGCTTTGGCTGGTTCAATAAACAATTTAAGTATTCCGCAACCGACAGCGTGGCCTCCAATTTCCATTTGGGCATGACGGAAGGATTTATATCTTTTATCAGGCGGGTTCCATCCACCAACAGTATGGTGCTGATTCTCTGCAACAGTTCGCCCACTGATTTTTTCGGCATCACCAATAATTTATTTAAGGTATTGTATAACCAGCCCGTAAAACTGAAGGAGCCGGTGCACAAGCGTATGGAAGGCTATATTGAAAAAGAAGGGGTGGGAAAAGCCCTGGTTGAATATAAACGGATGAAGGCCGATACGGCGCATTATTATATTGACTGGATCTCTATGAATTTCCTGGCTCAGCAGTTACTGAACCTGAAACGGCTGGATGAAGCAGCAGCTATTGCTGAAAACAATGTAAACGAATTCCCGGAGAAGGACCTGATCAATGTGACTATGGGCAATATTTACCTGGCACAGCACCGAAAGCAGGATGCCATCCGGTTTTTTAA
>CAZFLL010000066.1:0-1729 GCA_964519865.1 uncultured Chitinophaga sp.
GTATTGGAAGTGACAAGCAGGTTACACAGCTTAAACAATACCCTGGCGCCCACATTCGCATTCCAGTCGGAGTCACTCACACCCACTTCTGAAAGATCAAAACCAATGATCTTCTTACCACTGGCCAGCAAGGCTTTAAAGATGAAGAATACTTCCTCTAGTTCAAAACCACCAGGTACCGGTGTGCCGGTATGAGGGCAGAGCTTTCGATCCAGTCCGTCAATATCAAAACTGATATAGACCTGGTCAGGCAGTTTGCTTACGATTTCTTCGGCTATATGTTTCCAGGTATCCCCGCTGAACTGACGTTCCTTGATTTCGCGGTCAAAGTAGGCGACCACTTTATAATTACTGTTCTTGATATAATCCCATTCCACATGACTGTAATCCCTGATACCTACCTGCACCAGGCGCTGGAGCTGGGGCACTTCATTCAGGGCGTTAAACATGATACTGGCGTGTGAATGTTTGAATCCTTCATAGTTGTCTCGCAGATCGCAGTGCGCATCGATCTGCAATATGCCGAATCCGCCGAATTTCTCGCCGATCGCTTTCATATAACCGAGGGGAACACTATGGTCTCCTCCCAGTACAGCCACCAGTTTCTGCTGTTCCAGCAGGGCCTTGCTTTGTTCATAGATCCATTCAGTGAGGAACACACCGCCTTCATTGACCTCTTTCAGGGTTTTGCACATGAACTGGTTGGCATTCACATCATCGCCTTTGGAAATATAATCGATATAGAGTTCGGCTTCCTTACGCAGGTAATCACTTTTCATCAGCACTTTCCGGTCCACATGACGCATGTAGTATCCCTGTTTCCAGGCATCCGGCATTTCAGGATCAAAGAGATCCACCTGGTAACTGGCTTTCAGGATTGCTTCCGGTGCACGGGCCGTGCCTGCCCCATAACTGACTGTTACTTCCCAGGGAACCGGGAGAATGACCAGCCTGGCAATATCTTCAGAAGTCGGGAGCCCGAAAATATTATTGAGGGGATTACTGACACTGTTAGGGTCGTAGGAGGATAAGTCAACCATGTTATTTACAATTGAAAAACGGTGCAAGTTACAGGGCTTTTAGGTCCCCGCAAAAAGAATCCCATGCCGGGTTTTTAATGAGTGCCGCGTTTAATTTCCCACAAAACCGATAAGACATTCCTTAAACAGGGCAGCCTTCCTTTATCGGAACTTTTTAAAGGGGCTTATTCACCAATTTCGGGCTCTCTTTAAATCGTTGCCGGACAAAAAAAAGGTCCCTTTTCAGGAACCTTTCTATAATATGATTTTACAGATTTCGGAATCTGAAGCCCCGGGCACTATTTGTGACTCAGGTTGCGCAGGTGATGCACATGGGAAGCCAGCGCGAGCCGCATTTTCGGATATTCGATATAGGTAATGCCAAAATCTTCACAGGCTTTTTTGATGATTTTGCTGATCGCCGGATAGTGTACGTGTGAGATCTTGGGAAACAGGTGGTGTTCAACCTGGAAATTCAATCCGCCTACCAGCCAGGAAATTACCTTATTGTGGGTGGCAAAATTGGCCGTGGTTTTCAGCTGGTGGATGGCCCACTCATCTTCCAGTTTATTCTGGTTATTGGCGTGGGGAAACTGGGTATGTTCCACAGTATGCGCCAGCTGGAATACAATGCTCAGTACAAATCCGGCAAAAAGGCCAAATACCAGGAAACCTACCAGCCAGGGCATAAATCCTACCTGTGCAATCGG
>CAZFLL010000066.1:1829-23445 GCA_964519865.1 uncultured Chitinophaga sp.
CCTTCAATATTGGTATAGGTATGGTGAATGATATTGTGCTTGGTCTTCCACATAAAATTATTCGCTCCCAGGAAATTCAGGGAAAGACCCGCTACATAATTGATCCATTTGTGTTTGCTGAAGCTGCCATGCATACCATCATGCATGATATTAAAGCCAATAGCGGCTGTCAGTCCGCCAAGAACCACGCATTCCAGCAAGGCCAGCCAGGTTACCGGGGTATAA
The DNA here is from genome assembly GCA_964519865.1 of uncultured Chitinophaga sp. GTDB lineage: Bacteria > Bacteroidota > Bacteroidia > Chitinophagales > Chitinophagaceae > JJ008. Next base: position 2,055 of record CAZFLL010000066.1, read on the forward strand.
AATACCAGGTGGGTATAGACTGCCACATAGGACAGCACCAGCACTATGGCCTTCAAATAAAGTTGAAAATTACCGGTATAAGCTTTGCCGGCTTCATGAAAATAGTCGTTGATTCTTTTCTTGAGTTCAGTGTGGAAAGAATGGGCGTTACCCGGAAATTTCGGAAAATTCATTTATCTGCTTTTTTTCAATAGGTAAAGGTAGTTCATTAAGCCCATATTCCGGTAAAAACTATCCACCGGGTTTGCCCAACCATTCCGCGTTAAAGTATTGGTAATACTTGTATTATGTTTCATTTTGAATGAGCGCATCCAGGTTGCGGAGACCAGGTTTTTTTTCACTCAGGAATCCTTCCGCATATTCCACACCAATCCTTTTTCCAAACAGGCGGGCCCGCGCAATTACGGCTTCCAGGAAACCGGGTTTTGAAATATAGGTCTGGGGTCCTTCAAGGCTTTCCTGGTTGTGAAATTGTGTGGTATAAGCCTGGATGGATTTCATCCGTTGTTCAAAAACAGCACTTATATCCACCAGGAAATCGGGCTCATGGTACCAGTCCTGGATATACTGCAACACATAGGCCGGTCTCCACTTGTCCTGGGCATTTCCGGAAGCATCTTTTGTTTCAATTTTGGCCAGCCCTGAGAGAAAACAACTGTCACTGATCAGGCTGCCGGCCCTTCCATGATCCGGGTGCCGGTCTTTCAGGATGTTGCCAATGACGATGGAAGGCCGGTATTTACGGATCGCACTGATCAATTGCAACTGGTGTTCCTCATCATTCCGGAAAAAGCCATCCCGCATTTTCAGGTTTTCCCGGGCATGCACACCCAGGATCATGGCCGCATTCGCCGCTTCTTGATAACGGGTTTCGATAGTGCCGCGGGTGCCGAGTTCGCCCTGCGTCAGATCCAGGATCGCTGCTTTTTTCCCATTATTGATTTCATTGATGAGGGTGCCGGAACAACCCAGTTCCACATCATCCGGGTGTACACCAATGGCCAGTATATCAACTTTCATAAAAGTGCTTGCATTTGTTAACCGCGCAAAGGTATTTGTTTAAGGGGAGAGTGTGATTTTTTAGCCAGGCTTCAGCGGGCCCGGTACTGGTTACCATACCAGGTGCCATCAATTTCACGGACGATATTCTCAATATCCCGGTCCATTTTATTTTCTTTAATATCCCATTCCTGTTTCAGGTTTCCTCCGACAAAAAAGGCAATCGTCTGGTAAAAACGGGCATTGAATCCACCCTTGTATTCTTTGATGATCTCGTAACAGTTATTGCCGGTCTGACGGTTGATAAGTTTCATCAGGATCTTACCCTGGTAAACGGACAGGTTACTGAGCGGTTCGCTGAACTCACTTTTCAGTTCTTTCTCCCGGGATTTGATGATGGTCTTTCGTTCTTTTTTAGAATCAATTCCGGTCAGCTTCGAATTAATATCATTAATGGTGGCACCGGCTATACGGGCATAGGGGTAGCATACATAAACCGCATTACGGAGACGGGTCCATTCCTGGATAAACTTCTGCAATTTCTCCGGTGACATATTGGAGACCCAGGCCATTTCCATTTCCTTGTAGTTCACGATCTCTGCCTGGTACCAGATGGCGGGAAGAATGATAGTATCATTCGGGCCCCATTTTTTCCGCTGCTCTTTCATGTGCTGAAGCGCCCAGTCGGTTGAGTCAATGGCCGGCTCAGGCAGGACCACCTGCGCCGATACAGTAAGCCCGGCTGACAGTAAGATCGCTGACAGAAAAAGAAAAGGGAAATTATGACGGATACGGTTACCCATATTCCTATAAAGTTAAAAAACAGAAATCGTATTTCCGATAAGACAGTAAAACTACGGTTACCGCTGTTTAGGAAACCTTAAAATCGGAACCTTCTTTCTTTTTCCGGTTCAGGCTGATCCTCCGGATCATACTGAGCAGGATCCCAAAGGCAGTGATATAGACACCAAACCAGAGCAAATAGATAAAGGGGAAACGGTAAGCCTTGAGTGTCACATATTTGAGCAACGAGTCAGACTCTTTGATGCCTAATTCAAAGGTCTTATCCGCATTTACATTTTGTAACTGGAGTATGATTCCCTCGGCATGCACCGTGTCGGGCAGGGAAAACATGCCACTTTTGGCATAGGCCAGCCGGCTGGTCAGTGAATAAACGGAGCCTGTTTTAGCATGAATCGTCAGGGGCAGTTCATACAGGTAACCATCCTTGCCAAATAATTCCTCAGGGACACTGTCCCGACGGTTAATCGTATTCAGGGTTATATATCCTTTGCTGTAAAAAACGGTATCACCGGACTTCCGGACATAGGGCCTGAAACTGGCTGTATCCTTTTTGCTGTCCGGGTTCGGAATGGACGTGATATAAGTAAATACATCATGGTCCCAGTAATGTTTGGCATCCGGATTCGCCATCAGTCCTTCATTGCCTTTGTAGTTGACAAACGCATTCGGGGTCAGGATAAAATCTTCTTTTCCATCCACGCTCTTCACCCGGATCTTATAAAACCATTGCTGCTTTTTCGGGTGGGCTGAGTCGCCGAGATAGGTCATTGAATACCGGCCCATATTGGCTGTCATGTCTTTTACCAGGGTCAGGTTTTCCCTGGGATTTTCACCGGGTGCCAGCGGAGCAGGTATGCCCCCGATATTATTGGACAGGATTTCTTTATTGGACGAGGAGATCAGGATACCCAGGAGAACCATACCAAATCCCACGTGGGCAATCGATCCCCCGGAAAGTTTTAAACTACCCTTAATCCCCAGCCAGATATAGGCCGCATTGGCTACAATAGAATAGATACTGCTGAATACTGCCAGCCAGAGTGCTCCCTGGAATACCGGACCTTTCTTGGAATAATTGATTTCGCCAAAGATCAAAAAGAGGAGGCTGAAAAATAAAGTGATCAGTAAAGGAATCAGCATTTTCTTCCAGAAATAGGAACGGGTGGTGTCTTTGTATTTGAGGTATTGTGATACGGCTGTCAGTAAGGCGATAATGATGGCGATATAAACCTGGATGCTGTTATACGAAAACTCGGCATCCTCCGGTGGGGCGATATTACTTCCCAGTATTTTATTCAGGACCGGCGTGGAGGTCTTGAATATAATGACAATGGCGGATAAGAAAAACACCAGTGACCCGATAAAGATCCAGAACTCACGGGAGGATATATTCTCTTCCTGTTTGACCGTAGGAATTTCCTTTAGCCGGTAAAAAAAGAAAGCCAGAGCAGGAACCACAAACCCAAAGAGGAAGGCCAGTAATTGCCAGTTCATGCCCAGGTCGGTAAACGCGTGTACAGATGCTTCACCAAGGATGCCACTACGGGTCAGGAAGGTGGAATAAAGGACGAAGGAAAATGAAAGGATAAAGAATAAATAAGTCGCCCGGAGGGAGTGATTGGTATGTTTATAGATCAGTAAGGTATGAATACCGGATACCATGATCATCCAGGGTACCAGTGAGGCATTTTCCACCGGATCCCAGGCCCAGTAGCCACCAAAGGTCAGCGACTCGTAGGCCCATTGTCCGCCCATCATAATACCCACCCCCAGCACGGCGGCGGAAAACAGTGACCAGGGAAGAGCCGGCCTGGTCCACTCACCAAATTTTTTCTTCCATAAACCAGCCATTGCATAAGCAAAGGGAATAGTGGTGGAGGCAAATCCCATAAACAATACCGGCGGGTGAATAACCATCCAGTAATTCTGTAACAGGGGATTCAGGTCATTGCCATCCTTGATGGAATTCATATAATCATAGCGCACCGGCTGTGATAAATCAAAGTTGAGGTGCATGCCCGGGGCATTATCAAAAATGCCACTGTCGCGCAAAAGAATAAAAGGATTGGATCCCATTTTCCAGCCGAAAACATAGATGCCGGCTACCATGGTTCCCAGCGCAAACTGGGTAAGACTCAGCACAGACATGACGGGTGCTTCCCATTCACCGCTGCGTTTAATCAGGATCGATCCGAGAATACTGTGGCAAAGTGTCCAGAGGAGGAAACTGCCTTCCTGTCCTTCCCAGAAACAGGCCAGGAGGTATTTGAATTCCAGTGACCGGCTGCTGTGCTTCCAGGCATAATGGTATTCGAACAGGTGATTATGAATGATGTAAAAGAGAATGCTGAAAATGACGAAAATGGAAACCACTTGTGTGAGAAAGGCGATCCGGCCCAGCTTTTTCCAGGATTTCTGTTGATCAGGGTCTTTGGATTGCGCGGCTAAAAAATAAGCGATCGTGGCGGTTAATGTGGCCACCATCGAGAGCACGATAAAAAAGTGACCAAACAGTCCGGGTATGCGATTTTCGCCTATATAGTCCATGCCTTAAGAATTATAATGAGTGCGCTGTAAAATGAGCGGATTATTTTGCCGGAACATTGCCGGGATGGGTGCCACCTTTTGCCTGTTCATCCTTGTATTTGGAGGGGCATTTGGTCTGGATGTCTTTGCAATCAAAAAGGCCGGCTTCATACTTGCCTTTCAATACCAGTTTATCACTCATCTCCAGGTTCTCCGGTTTGGCATTATGGTATACCACTTTCACCGATTTTCCGGATGTGTCCTTAGCGGTAAAACTCAGGTAATTGGGGTTGTTGATTGCATCATACTCAATGGGTTGCGATTTATCTAACTGGGCCATCAGGTGTACGAATTTGCCAGGTTTGGCCATCGCGGTTTCAATCGTGTCGTAGGTGCTGGCCGTCTTTAAAAAGGTGAGCAAAATGCCGATGGAACCGGCAATCAGCACTAACAGGATTATATGTATTTTTTTCATGGTTATTGTTTGCCGTGCAAAGTTAGTTCAATTTTACTAACGCCTTAATTCTGTTTAAAATACGGGTATAAATAACTGACAAATCCCGGGCCGGATTCTTTGAAAAACGGGGACGGCCCCTATCTTTGCGTCCTAACAGTCGTTAGGACCATAAAAAAAGACCATATGTTATTTCAACTCAGTGAAGAACAATTGATGATTCAGCAGGCTGCCCGGGACTTTGCCCGGCAGGAATGTCTGCCCGGTGTAATAGAAAGGGACGAGAAACAAATTTTTCCCCGGGAGCAGGTAAAAAAACTGGCCGAACTCGGTTTTATGGGGATGATGGTAAAACCGGAGTATGGTGGTTCGGGCCTGGACACCATCAGTTATGTGCTGGCCATGGAAGAGATCAGTAAGATCGACGCCAGCACCAGTGTTTGTATGAGTGTGAACAACAGCCTGGTTTGTTATGGGTTGCAGGAATTTGGCACAGAAGAACAAAAACAAAAATACCTGACGCCACTGGCCCAGGGGATCAAGGATGGAGAATTACATATTGGCGCCTTTATGCTGAGTGAACCTGAAGCAGGCAGTGATGCCACTTCCCAGCGGACAACTGCAGAAGACAAAGGTGATTATTATTTACTCAATGGAACAAAGAACTGGATCACCAATGGTGGTACAGCATCGGTATACCTGGTAATCGCGCAAACAGATCCTGCCAAAGGTTCCCGGGGCATCAATTGCCTGATCGTGGAAAAAAACTGGCCCGGTGTGGTGGTTGCGGCTAAAGAAAACAAACTCGGTATACGCGGCAGTGATACCCATACCGTGATGTTCAATGATGTAAAAGTTCCAAAGGAAAACAGGGTAGGTGAGGATGGCTTTGGTTTCAAATTCGCTATGAAGACACTTGCGGGTGGACGGATCGGTATTGCTTCGCAGGCCCTCGGAATTGCCAGTGGTGCGTATGAACTGGCCCGTGAGTATTCCAAAACACGGAAGGCCTTTGGTACTGAGATCATGAATCACCAGGCTATCGCCTTTAAACTCGCTGATATGGCCACCCGCATTGAGGCCGCCCGGTTATTATGTCTTAAAGCGGCCTGGGAAAAGGACAACGGCATGGATTATACCCTCAGTTCCTCCATGGCCAAAGTATATGCTTCCGAAACCGCCATGTGGACCACCACCGAAGCGGTACAGGTACACGGTGGATATGGATTTGTCAAGGAATACCATGTGGAACGCCTGATGCGGGATGCCAAGATCACCCAGATCTATGAAGGTACCAGTGAAGTTCAGCGGATCGTGATCAGCCGGAGTATTTTAAAAAGCTGATCTTCCAAACTGTTATCTTTAAACTTCAATAAAACCAGCGTATGCGTATACTCCTGTTGTGGGCAGTGCTGTGTCTTGCCCTGACCACACGGTCACAGACAACCGAAAAAACATACTTTATACGGACCGCCAAACTTTACGACCCGGAGAAAAATGTATTTCTGGCAAAGCAGGATATCATTGTAAAAGGAAAGAAAATCGTAAAAGTGGGTACAGGCCTCAGCAAACCGGAGGGGGCCGAAGAGATCAACCTGGGTACCTGCACCGTAACCCCCGGACTGATCGATGCGCATACCCATGTACTCACGATACAGCGGATGAAAGATCAGCTGGAAATGGATATCCTGCAGAACTCGGATATTGAACGGACACTCCGTGCCGCCGGAATATGCAAATCATTCCTGGAAGCCGGATTCACCACGATACGGGACCTTGGGAATTCTGGTCAGTTCCTTGACCTCAATTTGCAAAGGGCCATTCGTAACGGATGGATCGAAGGTCCCCGGATGGTCATATCCGGCCCGATCCTGAGCCCGGAAGACGGACAGTTTTCCAACCTGGCCTCCCATAATAATTTCGTGATTGATCATGAGTACCGGGTAATCAAAAACCCGGAAGATGCCCGCCAGGCCGTGAAGGACCATATTGCCCGGGGAGTGGATGTGATCAAAGTGGTAATGGGGGATGGCCGGATTACCCTGAGCCTGGATGAAGTGAAAATGATTGTTCAGACAGCCCATGCCTACGGGGTGAAAGTGACTGCCCACGCCACCTATAATATAGTGATCAACCGGGCCCTGGAAGCCGGGGTGGATGGTATTGAACATGGCTATGGAATTGCAGACAGCCTGCTGGATAAAATGGCCAGGTTGAAAGTATACCTCGTACCAACGATCGGGAATTATGAGGCATATATACGGTTGTTCAAAGACAATGAACGGGAACTCAGCCCTGAGGAATTTAAAGGACTCCGGCCATTCATTGAACGGAGTGAGGCGATCGTTAAGAAAGCGATCGATAAAGGGGTGATGGTGGTTAATGGGTCTGACATGTATCTTTTTAATAAAATTCCGCAGGGAGATGCCGCCAAGAATACACTGGATACCTATTATGAAGCCTGCAAAAAACCGGAAGAAGTGTTGAAAACCGCTACATTGAATGCCGCCATTGCCTGCGGGGTACAGGATTTTACAGGTATCATTAAAGAAAACATGACCGCCGATATTGTGGCATTTGAAGGTGACCTGGAAAAGGATTTTATCAAATCACTTTACAACGTGAAATTTGTAATGAAAGACGGTATGATCTATCGTCGTTAATATCACCATGCCCATCAACAGGACACAATACGAATCCATAAAGAAAGAACTCGATGACCGGAACGTCACCCTGGTGGCGGTCTCTAAAACCAAACCTGCTTCCGATATACTGGAATTGTATGAACTGGGACAACGGGATTTTGGCGAAAACTATGTACAGGAGCTGGTCGATAAAGCACAACAATTGCCCGGCGATATCCGCTGGCATTTTATCGGCCACCTGCAAAGCAATAAAGTAAAATTCATAGCCCCCTTCGTCCACCTGGTGCATGGCGTGGATAGCTGGAAACTGCTGCAGGAAATCAATAAACAGGCAGCAAAGCAGGAACGGGTCATCGATTGTTTATTGCAGGTATATATTGCAAAAGAGGAGACAAAATTCGGCCTCGATGACAACGAACTGATACAGGTCATTAAACAGGCTGTACATGACCAGCCCCTGGGAAAAATATGTATCCGTGGCCTGATGGGAATGGCTTCATTTTCAGATAATATGGATATTGTCAGGACTGAATTCAGACACCTGAAAGAACAATTTGATAAAATCCGATTAATGACAACCCCTGTTTTACAACCAGATACCCTGTCAATGGGTATGAGCAGCGACTACCGGGTAGCGGTGGAAGAGGGGAGTACGATGGTGCGTATCGGCAGCCTCCTTTTCGGGGAACGGGTGAAGCCTGTATAAGCCGGACTGATTAAAATAATTCTTCGTATTTTTTGCAGGCAAAAGCCAACCATGCGTTTACCCTTACTTGTTTTTTTATTGTTTTGTACAGCAACTGCCGTAGCCCAGGTGGAGAAGGACACCACGCTCGCGCATTGCCCTGTTTTTATAACGGATACGGTCAGTACCAATAATTTTTTTATTGAAGCACGCCCGGTTGTCCTGAAGGTTTACCGGGTAAAAAACAAGCTCACGATCCGGGTCGAACAAAAGGACCAGTTCTTTACCCTCTATTTCCATGAGAAAAAACTGCGCAATGCCACTTATAAAATCGAAGCCGGATCAACCGGGAAATCGGAAGTGGAAGCCGCCTACTCCTTCCGTTCCGGGGATCAATCCTCCTATATCTCGGTGGCCAAAGGAAGTATTGATTGCTTTTTTGATCCCGAAAAGCAAAGCTGGCAACTGAAAATCAGCGGACTCATCATCAACCAGGTGGAAAGGGCGGCGACGCATTACAGGGTGAAGGGAATGATCTTAGTCGGTAGTTAGTAGGCAACAGCCCTTTCTAAGTAGAGTTACATATCAGCTGAAATACTAATTATTTAAGAAATACAGGTTATTAAGCACCAAAGCCAACTTAGCAGGTTTTTGTTATTTGATCCTTGATGTTTTTTTGGCATCCTGGCATCTTTGGTTCCTGGTTCTTTCCCTATTACCCTGTTGTCAGCAGTTTTTACCCTTTGATGTAAAAAACAGTTGCTTCAGAACACTTTGTCATTTATTTGTACATGCAGTTTGTCAGACGCTATAAACTCCACCACTTTCTCTTCTGGATCCTGGTATATGCCCTGTGGCATTTTTTCAGGTACCAGGATTATCCGGGTACCGGGAAAGGAAGGCTGATCACTTTTATTAAAGTGGCTGATCTGGCCATGATGGTTTATATCACGAATTATATCCTGATTCCCCGCCTGCTTTACCGGCACCGTTACCTGCTGTTTGCTTTGTTATTCCTGGGGATTATTATCCCTATGAGCCTGGCCAAATTATCACTGATCGGCTATATTTTAAATCCGGCCCACCCGGGCTCTGTATTTGACCAGTTTAAAACCAGGGTGTATGACAATGTACTGCCGCATATTTTCCTGGTGATTGCCGGGGCGGCGGCCAAACTGATTTATGATTACCTGAATGCACAGCGCCGGCTCACGGACCTGGCCAGGGAGAAGGCGGAAGCTGAACTGAATTTTCTTAAATCACAGATCAATCCGCATTTCCTGTTCAACTCCCTGAATACCGTTTATTTCCTGATCAGGAAGGATAATGAAGAAGCCAGGAATGCACTGCACCAGTTCTCCGAAATGCTGCGTTACCAGCTTTATGAAGCAAAAGGGGACCGGATCCCCATTGAAAAAGAAATGGACTACCTGCGCGATTATATCCGTTTGCAGCAATGGCGGAAGGATGACAAATACACGGTGGAATTTAATTGTCAACCGGAAGTCCGGGATTTTTCCATTGAACCATTATTACTGATCCCATTAGTAGAAAATGCCTTCAAACATATTTCACATCACCCGGAAGGGAACAACCGGATAGTGGTGGAAGCCGCCTGTAAAGAAGGGGTGTTTATGTTCAGGGTGGAAAACAGCAAGGACCTCCATCCTTCCACGGAAAAGTCAGGGGGAATCGGGCTGCCCAATGTAAAGCGGCGGCTTGAACTGTTATATCCCGGCCGGCATTCCCTGGACATATCGGAACCCGGTCACGCATTTATTGTTCAGTTAAAAATCAACCTGACATGAAAATCAGTTGTATTATTATTGACGATGAGCCATTGGCCCGCCAGGGATTGAAAGAGTATATTGCTGATACTGAGTTCCTGCAATTGGATGCCGAATTTGACAATGCCCTGCCCGCTGCCTCAGTGGTGGATCAGCAGAAACGGCAGCTGCTTTTTCTTGATATCCAGTTGCCTCGTATTACCGGGCTTGATTTTTTTAAGTCATTGCAACACCCGCCACCGGTGGTTTTTACAACGGCATATCCCGAATATGCCCTGGAAGGATTTGAAGTGAATGCCCTTGACTACCTGCTCAAACCCATTTCCTTTGACCGCTTCCTGAAAGCCGCTTTAAAGGCGAAGGAGTTTTATGAAGTACGTGAAAAGAATGCGCCGGCTCCGGCCGCGGATCATTTTTTTATTAAAGCGGATGGCAAACTTGTGCGTCTCCTGTATGATGAAATCCTGTTTGCAGAGGCCCTGCAGAATTATGTGGTCATTCATACTGTTCATAAGAAATACATGACCTACCTGACCTTTAAATCAGTGGAGGAATACCTTCCGGCCGACCGCTTCCTGAAAGTGCATAAATCCTATATTATTTCCATGCAGCAGGTATCCGGTATTGAAATCAATGATATCATCATCGGGAAGCACCAGGTGCCTGTCAGCCGGAACCTGAAAGAGGAAGTGATGGCGAGGTTGTTAGGGAGTAGTTATTTGAAAAGAAAGAGTTAGTAGTTGAGAGTCATGAGTCGGTAGTCGGGAGCCTGCCTGCCGGTAGGCAGGTCAACAGCCCTTTCTAAGTGGAGTTGCCTTGCAATTGAAATGCTGATTTATCAAGAAGTACTGGTTGTTAAACACCAAAAACTACTTAGCAGGTTTTGTGATTTGAACCTTAGTGCTTTTTTGAGATTTGAATATTGGAATTTATTTGGTTCTTTGGATCTTCGGTTCTTGGTTCTTTTTCTTACAGGTATTCATTGGTATCAACGATCTCCCCGTAATTCACCAGCAATTCTTCTCCTTCCCTGATATCCCGCAGTGATTCGAAATATTCCCCTTCATTCACGGAGATCACATTGGGGGTGGAGGAATGGTTGAGGTAATTGACCAGGTCCATTACTTTGAAGCCGTAATCCGGGAGATAGTAGTGGGCCTCGTCATAAAGACAATAGGTTTCCACCAGGTTGCGGGATTGTTCGGGCAATTTCTCTATGTCCGTAATGGGCACTTTGATCCATTCCCCGACATTTTTTGAAAAAAGGGTTTTACAGCCTTTTGGTATATCCCGCAAGGCAAATACCCCGATCCCATGTACAGGTGAAGGCTTCAGGGTAATAAATGTCTCATCTGAAAGTTCTTTCAGCAGTTCATCTCTGGTCATATAAAGTTGGAATAATCAGCTACCCCGCTGTGAACCGGTATTCTGTTGCTTACTGACGAATCCGGATTTGGGTTTCTGGATGAATTTGGAACCTGCACCCGCGGCCCCTTTTTTCTTGTCTTCTTTTTTCTTGTCTTTTTTGTTTCCCTGGTTGAGCAATGACATAGGAGTATTTTTTTATAAAGATAATTGATTCAGGGGGTTAATGCAAAAAATCAGGTTTTAACGAAATCGGATACTCTGTAAAATTTTAACCGCGGTTTTGTCATGTAAACTGTTCCCGTCCAGTGAAGTATATGTAGCAGTATAAAAAATCCCATTTTGAGCACTTAGCCATTGGGTTATTTTGATATGTAATACACTGTTATCTGTTGTACCCTTCGAATCCAGTGTGTATTTTATTTCAGCCGCTTTCTGATTATTCCAGGTAAAATACCGTTCTGATACTATTTTAAACTTCGTCATCTGTGATTCCAGGGATTTGAGGATCGCCGGCATTGATTCTTTTAAATCAAATGAGCTGTCGAACGAAGGGTTTTTCCTGGTAACTAAATTAACATTTTCCAGAAAATTGTCTTCTTCGCCGTCTTTTGGAGAGGTAAAGAAAACCGCCCCGTTTTCTTTAATCTTAGACTTCCATGTTGCCGGGTATTTTGCGGTAAACAACGCACTGCTGTCTGTGAATGGCAACCAGTCCTGCGCAGATACTGAAATGGCAAATAAAAGAGACAAAAAAGGGGTACAACGTTTTAACATGGCAATTCTTTTATATTGCCGTAAAATAGAGTTTATATTCCATTTGTGAAAGTGCTGTGAAAAATCTCCTGTATTTTATACAGGTTCTTGTTTTATCTTCCCCCAAAAAAATATGTTTAAGATCACCCTTACCAGCCTGTTATTCCTGTATTCAGGCTTCCTGTATGCCCAGTCCGGCGATCCTGAAACACAATACATGAAGGATAATTTCGACAAGTTTGAATACCGCATTCCCATGCGCGACGGGGCTAAATTGTTCACCCTGGTCTATATGCCCAAGGATAAATCGAAGACTTATCCCATCCTGATGAACCGTACCTGTTACAATGCCTCCAATTATGGCGGTTACAATACCCATGGTCATCCGTCAAAATACCTGGTACATGACGGCTATATCCTCGTCTTCCAGGATGTACGGGGGCGATATATGAGTGACGGGCTTTTTAATAATATGACCCCGAATATTCCGGGGAATGATCCAAAAAACAGGAAGGATGTGGATGAGAGTTCGGATACCTGGGACAGTATCGACTGGATGGTAAAAAACCTGAAAGGCAATAACGGGCGTGTCGGGATATTTGGCATTTCCTACCCGGGCTTTTATTCAGCCGCTTCCTTACCCGACGCACACCCGGCCCTGAAAGCTGTTTCACCGCAGGCCCCGATCTCCGATTTTTTCTTTGATGATTTCCACCATATGGGAGCTTACCTGGAAAGCTATACAGCGGCTTTCGCTGTATTTGGTTACCAGAAGCCGGATACCACCCGGAATGACTGGTTCAACAAGGAAATCATGCGTATGTACGGCAAACCGGTAAAAGACGGTTATGATTTTTACCTGAAAATGGGCCCCCTGAAAAATATCACGGAAAAATTCCATAAGGATAATTTCTTCTGGAACCAGATCGTGGATCACCCGAACTATGATACGTTCTGGCAAAAAAGAAGCCTCTTACCTCATTTAAAAAATATTAAACCCGCAGTGCTGACGGTGGGCGGATGGTTTGATGCGGAAGACCTGTTTGGTCCGCTCAATATTTACAAAACGATTGAGAAAAGCACACCCGGTGCCAGGAACAGTATTGTTATGGGGCCCTGGGGACATGGTGACTGGGCCCGGGAAAACGGGAAGAGCACCCATAATAATATTTATTTCGGCGACAGCATCTCCACTTTTTTCCAGAAAGAGATCGAACGGAAATTCTTTGCTTATCACCTGAAAGACGAAGGGGAGATGACCCTGCCTGAAGCCTATATGTTTAATACCGGTAAAAAAGAGTGGCAGAAATTTGATGTATGGCCGCCAAAAGAGATCCCACCGGTTAAACTCTATTTCGGAGAGAACGGAAGATTATCCATCAACGAACCTACAGACGATAAACTGAGTTTTGAATATACCAGTGATCCGTCCAAACCGGTGCCCTATACCTCGCAGACGGAAGGACTGACCTTTACTCCCCGTAATTATATGAGCGATGACCAAAGGGAAGCTTCCCGCCGGCCTGATGTGCTGACTTTTGAAACAGAAGTGCTTGGGGATGAAGTAACCCTTGCCGGGGAGATCCTGGCCAAATTAAAAGTGGCTTTATCCACCACCGATGCTGACTTCATTGTTAAACTGATCGATGTTTATCCCGATAATCATCCCAACTATGATCACAACCCAAAAAATATTGTAATGGGCGGCTACCAGCAGCTGGTACGCAGTGAAGTGTTCCGCGGACGATTCCGGAACAGTTTTGAAAAACCTGAACCTTTTGTGCCCGGACAGGTTACTGATGTGAATGTACCATTGCAGGATGTACTGCATACATTCAAGAAAGGACACCGGATCATGATCCAGATACACAGCACCTGGTTCCCCTTTATCGACCGCAATCCGCAGCAGTTTGTTGAAAATATCTATAAGGCAGACGACAAAGACTTTATCAAATCCACTATTAAAGTATATGGCAGCTCCGTAGTGGGAGCCGGTGGCGAACAACAACCGAAAAAAGCATTCTGATGGGGGATCGAGTGTCACAACTGATTGCCCATTACCAGATGCAGCCTCATCCTGAAGGCGGGTATTACCTGCGGACCTATGAGTCGCCCGGGAAAATTGCGGTCAGTACGCTCCCGTACGGTTTTTCAGGTCCACGTCCTTTTTCCACAGCAATATACTTTTTACTTCAACAGGGTAATTTCTCTGCTTTTCACCGGATCAGGAGTGATGAGTGCTGGCATTTTTATGAAGGACAAACCCTGCTGATTCATATCCTTTACCCGGCAGGGAAGCTGGAGACCATACAACTCGGAAATGATTTTACGCGGGGTGAAGTTTATCAGTACGTGGTGCCCGCTGGCTGCTGGTTTGCCAGTGAGCCGGCTCCCGGAACGGCTTATGCTTTGGCCGGCTGTACTGTTTCGCCTGGTTTCGATTTCGCGGATTTTGAACTGGCGGATGCTGAAATACTGTCCAGGGAATATCCTTCTGAGCAAGCGCTTATCCAGCGTTTATGCCGGTAAACGTCAGCTCTTTTTTTTAAAACTCAACAGGGGCAATGGTAAGGTCTGCGACATGTCCTCGGTCAGGCTTCCCAGGAATAATTTATCCCAGGCTGTTTTCTCTTTGGTAAACATCAGTAACCAGTCGGGTTTAATTTCATCTGTATATTGTTTCAATTGCCTGACCAGGGGCCGTGAACTGCTGGCTTTCCGGGTTACAAAATGGATAAACTGGTAAGGGGAGTGCCGGATGATTTCACCTGCCTTTTCAGCACTGATTTTTTTATCATCAGGACCATAATCCAGGTGTAGTATTTCAATAACTGCATTCAGGGCAATGGCAAAGGGTATAATCTGCTGCAATTCTGTTTCCAGGTTTTCGAGATCTGCCGCATACAATAATCGGGTGGCTGGTTTATACCTGTAATGACCCGGGATGGCCAGTACCGGTATGGGCGAACGGGCAATCATATGAGACGTGTTAGAGCCAAAAAGTACTTTTCGTAAACCGCTGGCTCCAAGAGTTCCCATCACGATCAGCCCGGCATCTTCTGCCGCTGACAATTCAAGTATTTTTTCCACGACCAGGGGATTGTATACAGCCTTCACCCTGAGCTGCCCGGCCGGGATATCAAGATTCAGGCTATGCTGCATTTCAGTTGTTTCCTGTTGCAGGGCGATGGACTTTTCCTGTTCATTTTTTCTTATCAGGTCCTCCATTTCCGATTCGCTGGCAGCTGCGGCCAGTTTATACGGTGATTCGTGTACTACATGGATCACTAAAATTGCGGAAGCCGTGGCTTTTGCCAGCTGAAGGGCTGCAGATAAGGCGCCCCGGGCATCGGGAGAAAAATCGAATGGCACAACGATCGTTTTCATATGCATTCGTTTTATGTGAAAAAATCAACGGGCCGGAATGGCGAGAACAGGCACCCGGGTATGATAACTCATTTTCCGGGTCATGCTCTGGCGGAAAAGCCGGCCGAGGAAACTGCGTTTATGGGTGATCATGGCCAGCAGATCGATGCCATTCTGGGCAATATATTCATTGATACTGTCCTCGAAATCCCGGCCCAGGAGATGTTCTTTCTTAATCAATAGTTGTTTATGCAGGCCTTTGAGCTTATCAGTGGCATGGGTAATAATGCGTTCATCTGAAATATAATCCATGGCCCCAGTGTCACTTTTATCAGTGAAGACGGTAATATGAACCTCCGCATGGAAAAGCGAAGCCAGGTCAAAAGCCGGGTCCAGCAGGGGCAAGGCTTCATCCACATCTTTTAAAGCCAGTAAAAATTTACCGGGACTGCTCCAGTCATATTCAAGTGGAATGGCCAGTACCGGAACCTTGCTTTCCCCGATTACAGCGGCCGTCTTACTGCCAAATATTTTATCATGAAGCCCGGAAATACCGAGGGTGCCCATGATGACGAGGTCGGCCTTGTGTTCCTGTGCGGCCACGAGTATCGTATCCTGTACGGTTCCGCTGTAGAGCTGGATATTAACCAGTATCTGTTCGGTTTCCTCAATGCTTCTGCGTCTTAATTCCAGTTTTTCAAAGGCCTCATCCATAATCCGCTGATTGTATTCCATATGGGTCATGGTACCTTCCAGGTAGAGCGGATCCAGGTTATCGCAGGCATGTATCAGGTAAAGGGTGGACTGGTTCAGTTTGGCGATCCGGACGGCGTAATCAATAGCCCGGTCGGCATTGGGGGAAAAATCTGTCGGAACCAGTATCCTGTTCATAGTATATGTTTATCAGTAAGCAAGTTCACCCAATTTACCTCTTATTTTACTGATTGCACTCACCGGAACTGCTGATTTTAATTGACCTTCCATCAGAACAGCTGGCACGGTGGCTGCTAACCGATATTTCGTATCTTTACCCTTTATTATAAAAGAGTTATGTCAGAAGAACGTAGTTTGAATTTCCTGGAAGAAATTATAGAAGAGGACCTGAAGAACGGTAAATACAAAACGATTGTGACCCGTTTCCCGCCGGAGCCGAATGGCTACCTGCATATAGGTCATGCATCCAGTATCTGCCTCAATTTCGGGCTTACCCAGAAGTATCCAGGCTACACGAACCTGCGCTTTGATGATACCAACCCGGTGACCGAAGAAACCGAATACGTGGATAGTATCAAGGAAGACGTAAAATGGCTGGGATTTGAGTGGAAAAATGAGCGGTATGCGTCTGACTATTTTGACGCCTTATATGAATTTGCCCTTAAGCTGATCGATAAAAACCTCGCTTATGTGGATGATATCAGTGCAGAAGAAATGGCGGCAATGAAAGGTACGCCCACAGAACCCGGCAAAGACAGTCCTTTCAGGAACCGTTCCGTGGAGGAAAACCGCGATCTTTTTATCCGTATGAAGAACGGGGAGTTTCCTGACGGACAACGAACCCTGCGGGCAAAGATCGATATGGCCCATATCAATATGCTGATGCGGGACCCGATTCTTTACCGGATCAAACATGCCCATCACCATCGTACCGGGGATAAATGGTGCATTTACCCGATGTATGATTTTGCCCACGGCCAAAGCGATTCCATCGAGGAAATCACCCATTCCATCTGTACCCTTGAATTTGTACCCCACCGCGAATTGTATGACTGGCTGATTGCCAACCTGGAGATCTATCCCTCTCACCAATATGAATTTGCCCGTCGCAATATAAATTATACGGTAACCAGTAAAAGGAAATTATTGCAACTGGTGAACGAAAAACATGTGACTGGCTGGGATGATCCGCGGATGCCCACTATCAGCGGACTGAGAAGAAGAGGGTATACCCCTGAAAGTATCCGGGAGTTCTGTGATCGTATAGGTGTGGCCAAACGGGAGAATATGGTGGATGTAGGTGTATTGGAATTCTGTATCCGGGAGCACCTTAACCGGATTGCCCTGCGCCGGATGGTGGTATTTGATCCGTTGAAAGTGGTAATCACTAATTATACAAAAGACGAAGAAATCCTGAATAGTGAGAATAACCCGGAAGATGAGAACGGGGGTACCCGGGAGATCCCCTTCAGTGCTGAATTGTATATTGAACGGGATGATTTTATGGAAGTGGCCCCGAAAAAGTACTTCCGCCTGGCACCGGGACAAATGGTTCGCCTGAAAAGTGCTTATATTATTAAATGTGATGAAGTGGTTAAGGATGCGGCGGGCAATATTACTGAAGTGAGATGTTCCTATATCCCTGAAAGTAAAAGCGGGGAGGATACCAGCGGAATCAGTGTAAAAGGTACCCTGCACTGGGTAAGTGTGAAACATGCATTACAGGCCACTGTTCGGTTGTATGACCGGCTTTTCAGGGTGGAAGATCCCACTGATGAAGCGGGTGATTTTAAAGAGTACCTCAACCCGGATTCCCTGCAGGAACTGCCGGTAGTGTATGCTGAGCCCTCCTTAAGAAACGCCGGTCTGCAGGAACGTTACCAGTTTATCCGCAAAGGTTATTTTGTACTCGACAGGGATTCTGCCGGGGACAACCTGATTTTTAATAAGACTGTTGGATTAAAAGATGCCTGGGCCAGGGAGGTCCGGAAATCCTGATCATATCCACCCGTTATAAACAGTCGATAACTTTTAAGCGCCAGTTGAGGCGCTTTTTTTTTAAGCAGCATGAATTTGCTTGTTGTATGTAAATGAAGGGATTGACTGTTTTCTGAACCAATCACCGCTGAATTCTATCATACCCGTCGCTGACAGCCGTCAGCAAAAAAACTGGATTGTAAAGATAGTTTTGGTTAAAACAATCCGATATGAGTTATACAACCATTACCCGAATCGGTACCGACCATACCATCTGGCAGAAAGGGTTCGGTTTTTATAAAGACGAACTCGATATTATGGAAAGCCGCCTTTCTGAAATTGCTGCCCGGAATACCACTTTTGAAGCCCGCCAGGGAGTGGAACATTTCCAGAACCAGTTTATCGTGCAACGCAATAATATTGACGAGCTGAAACATGAAGTGAATTTATATGTGGGGAAGCTGGGTGTGGATGCACAGCAGCATGGTGGCCGTATGGAAACCCATATGATTGCCGAACATACCGCCCTGCATGAAAAATATGAGGATTTTGAACGCGTGATGAATATCCTGCGCCATGAATTCAATGAATACCTGAGCAAGTGGATGTGAAAGGTGTGGTAACGATAGTATAAGAGCCATCTTCTGAAAGAGATGGCTCTTGTTTTTTAGTTGCGGTTGAAAGGTTGACAGGTTGAAAAGTTAACAGGTTGACAAGTAAGAAAACCTCCTTGTCAACCTGTCAACCTTTTAACTTATTAACTTCTACTTATACTCCCCGTACAATTCTCTCAGCGTATCCGCGATCTCACCAAGTGTACACTTCGCTTCCACGGCCTCCACCACCACCGGCATGATGTTTTCACCGCTGCTGGCTTTATCGCTGAGCAACTGGAGCAACTGATCGCATTTGGCATGATCACGGCCGGAACGGAGGGACCTGAGTTTTGCCGCCTGTACTGCCCGGATGCTGTCGTCCACTTTCAGGATCGGGGTATTATTGTGTTCTTCCACCTGGAATTTATTGACACCGACAATAATCTTGTCATTGTTCTCAATATTACGCTGGTATTCATAGGCACTGCGGGCGATCTCATCCTGGATGAATCCTTCTTCAATGGCCGAAACACTGCCACCCATGGCATCGATTTTTTCGATCAGTTTCCAGGCGGCGTTTTCCACTTCCTGTGTCAGGTTTTCTATATAATAGGATCCGGCCAGGGGATCAACGGTATCCACCGCACCACTTTCAAAGGCCACGATCTGCTGTGTACGCAGGGCAATCCGGGCGGCTTCTTCGGTGGGCAGACTGAGCGCTTCGTCATAGCCATTGGTATGGAGTGACTGGGTGCCACCCAGAACGGCGGCCATGGTTTGAATGGTGACCCTGGAAATATTATTGAGAGGCTGCTGGGCGGTCAGGGTACTTCCACCGGTCTGGGTATGGAAGCGCAGCATCATGGCCTTGGGATCTGTGGCGCCAAGGTCCTTCATGATTTTAGCCCACATCCGACGGGCGGCCCTGAATTTTGCCACTTCTTCAAACAGGTTATTGTGTGCATTAAAGAAGAAGGAGAGACGTTTCCCAAAAACATTTATATCCAGTCCTTTTTGCTGGGCAGCCTGTACATAGGCTTTCCCGTTGGCCAGTGTGAAAGCGATTTCCTGTACCGCCGTGCTGCCGGCTTCACGGATATGATACCCGGAAATGGAAATGGTGTTCCATTTGGGCACTTCCGCACTGCACCATTCAAATATATCGGTGATGATGCGCATGGAAGGCTTGGGTGGATAGATATAGGTACCCCGGGCCGCATATTCTTTCAGTATATCATTCTGAATGGTACCTGATATTTTTTTAAGATCGGCTCCCTGCTGTTTGGCCAGGGCTACATAAAGGGACAACAGGATGTAGCCGGTAGCGTTGATGGTCATGGAAGTACTCACGTCTTCCAGTTTGATTCCTTTAAAAAGGGTTTGCATGTCTTCAATGGAATCGATAGCCACTCCCACTTTGCCCACTTCACCTTCGGCCAGGGCATGGTCACTGTCATACCCGATCTGGGTTGGCAGGTCAAATGCCACACTGAGTCCGCTGACTCCCTGTGACAAGAGGTAATGATAACGTTTATTGCTTTCTTCGGCTGTTGAGAAGCCCGCATACTGGCGCATGGTCCATAACTTGCCCCGGTACATATCAGGTTGTACACCCCGTGTAAAGGGGAAACTGCCAGGCATTTCATTGTTGAGCACAGGAAGGTCTTCCCCGGTATAGAGTTGTTTTACTTCTATTCCGGAATCAGTGTATTTTTTATTCGGATCCATAATTGAGAATTGACGTGTTGGGAGGGGGCTTTATTGCATCAGCTTCTTGGCTTCGTGGTTCAGGGTCTGGGATACCATTTCATGGAGGGCCCCGTTTTGCTGCGACATCATGACTTCCAGAATTTTCTTATTCAGGTCCGATGAGGAAGCCGTGAAGGGAAGGCTGCCGGCCACCTGGTTAACCACCATGATATTCTGTTCTTTCAGATTGCGAACGGCATCCCAGCTGACCGGACTTACATAGAGCTGCTGGGTGCTGTTATAATCATATTCCTGTTTGATATTTTCTGTAAGGATCACTTTCATTTCCGCGGCTGAAATACCAGGCTGATTGAGCCGGCTGATCAGGCTGGGGAGGGATATCCGTTCAGTCAGGAGTACCAGCCGCTCATAAGCCTGCAGGCGGAGGGGGATACTTTCAAATGAACCTTTGGAGGCAGGAGCTTCCTCTTTCCTGGAGACCGTCCGGGTTACGGCAAAAAAAGACAAAAGAATGGCCAGGATTGAAATAACAAGGCTGACGGTGGTAAGATCCATAGAAGTGATTTTGATTTTGCAGCAAAAATAGGCTGATTCATTCATCTTTCCGGTTGCTCTCCGCTATGCCCCCCGCTGATTATTGTCAGTTTATTTCCCTTCTTCGGAAATACCAGGCCTTTTACCGGTGAAAAGAATGATTATTTTTGTCCTATGGAAACTTCAATCACTATTCCGGTTACACTCACCGAAGGCGCCGTG
Source organism: uncultured Chitinophaga sp. (assembly GCA_964519865.1). GTDB lineage: Bacteria > Bacteroidota > Bacteroidia > Chitinophagales > Chitinophagaceae > JJ008. The sequence continues at coordinate 23,195 of CAZFLL010000066.1, forward strand.
GCAGAAATCAGGCGCTTAATGGAAGCAGATGGATTTGATCATTCCCAGAAGTTAAGGGTGGGGGTAAAGGGCGGAGGCTGCTCCGGTATGACCTATGTGCTGGGCTTTGATCAGCCAGGAGCGAATGACCAGCATTTTGAGATTGCTGGTATTGCCTGTGTTATGGATAAGGCCCATGAGATTTACCTGTTCGGTATGCTGGTGGACTGGCAGGACGGACTGAATAACCGCGGCTTTACCTTCAAAAACCC
>CAZFLL010000067.1:0-23369 GCA_964519865.1 uncultured Chitinophaga sp.
ATTGCAAGCAAACGACTGAAATTACGAAAAAGCTTTCAGCAGGAAATTGGATTCAGCCCTAAATTATCCACAAATTGATTGGGATAAAGCATCAGACCAGGTAACCGAACAACTGGTCGTTTTTATTTATCTCGGAGAATCCGATATTGGAGTCTCTCATTTTTTTCAATAGCAGTTCATAATCACTCCGGCTTTGCAGTTCAATACCCACGAGGGCGGGTCCGTTTTCTTTATTGGTCTTCTGCATGTATTCGAAACGGGTGATATCATCTGTAGGGCCCAGTACATTGTTCACGAACTCACGGAGGGCGCCGGGGCGTTGGGCAAAGCTGATCATGAAATAATGTTTGAGCCCTTCATATTGCAGGCTTCTTTCCTTGATCTCCTGCATGCGGTCAATATCGTTATTGCTGCCGCTGACGATACAGACAATGTTTTTTCCTTTGATCACCTCCGCATAATCATCAAGGCAGGCGATGGATAGAGCACCGGCCGGTTCGGCCACGATGGCGTCTTCATTGTATAATTTGAGGATGGTACTGCAGACCTTCCCTTCGGGTACGAGGTGCATATCATCCAGCACTTCCTTACAGATCGGGAAAGTGATATCACCAACTCTCTTCACCGCGGCGCCATCTACAAAACGGTCGATACTGTTGAGTGTAACCGGGTGTCCCGCTTTCAGGGCCTCGTACATGGAAGGAGCCCCTTCCGGTTCGAGCCCGATGATCTTAGTACGCGGGGAATAAGTTTTGAAATAAGTGCCAACTCCGGCACTGAGTCCACCACCGCCTACCGGGATAAATATATAATCCACTTCAGCGAGGTCTTCCAGTATTTCCAAACCGACTGTTCCCTGGCCTTCGATGATCCGGGGATCATCGAAGGGGGGAATAAAAGTCATTTTATTTTCTTCCGTGAACTTACGGGCAGCAATGGCGCAGTCATCGAATGTATCTCCAACCAGTTTGATCTCGACTTTGTCCTCGCCAAACATTTTGGTCTGGTTCACTTTCTGTTTGGGCGTGATGATCGGCATAAAGACCACTCCTTTTATATTCAGTTTTTTACAACTGAAAGCGAAGCCCTGCGCATGGTTGCCCGCACTGGCACTAACCACCCCTTTCTGCAGTTGTTCGGGCGGCAGTGTGCTCATCATATTATAGGCACCCCGGAGTTTGTAAGAGCGGACCACCTGCAGGTCTTCCCGCTTGAGGTACACTTTACACTGGTATTTTCTGGACAAACCCGCGTTCAGAATAAGCGGTGTTTTTTTAACCACTTTTTTCAGCCGCTGCTGTGCCGCTGCAAAATCCATCCGGGTTTGATTCACGGTTGATTCCATATTTATTTATCCTACTGATTCTGATTTTGCGGACAGTTGACTGAACACTTCTTTCGTAGACGATACAGGTGCCACGGAAGAAGCCTTGGGCTGGTTTTCAGGACGAAGTCCACGTACAGTGCGACCGGCCTGCCACATTTCGCTTTCGCGGAGTTCTTTCAGTTCCACTTCCAGTTTCTCGCGGTAATCATCTTTACTGTTAAGGTCGATAGAGCGTTGTGATTCTTTACCGGTGGACACGCTGTCATATAATTCATTAAATACTGGTGCGGTTGCATCCCTGAATTTTTTCCACCAGTCGAGGGCACCACGTTGTGCGGTGGTTGAACAGTTGGCATACATCCAGTCCATCCCGTTCTCTGCCACCAATGGCATCAGTGACTGGGTCAGTTCTTCCACGGTTTCATTGAATGCCTCAGAAGGGGAGTGGCCTCTTTCACGCAGCACCTGGTACTGGGCGGCAAAGATTCCCTGGATGGCACCCATGAGGGTACCTCTTTCGCCGGTAAGATCGGAGTATACCTCTTTTTTAAAATTGGTTTCAAACAGGTAACCGCTTCCGACTGCAATACCGAGGGCAATCACTCTTTCAAATGCCTTACCGGTGGCATCCTGGTAAATAGCATATGAACTGTTAAGGCCACGGCCCTGCAGGAACATCCGGCGGAGGGAAGTGCCGGAACCTTTGGGGGCTACCAGGAATACATCCACATCTTTGGGAGGAACGATACCGGTTTGTTCATTGAACGTGATACCGAAACCATGGGAAAAATAAAGGGCTTTGCCGGGTGTCAGGTGTTTCTGTACAGTTGGCCAGAGTGCAATCTGGGCCGCATCACTCAGCAGGTAACAGATAATCGTGCCTTTTTGCAGGGCTTCCTCGATTTCGAATAATGTTTCACCGGGAACAAATCCATCGGCCACTGCTTTATCCCAGGTCTTGGAATTTTTCCGCTGACCAACAATTACATTGATACCATTATCTTTCTGGTTCAATGCCTGGCCGGGACCCTGCACGCCGTAGCCGATTACAGCCACTGTTTCATTTTTGAGCACTTCCTGTGCTTTACTTAAGGGAAACTCTTCGCGGGTGACTACATTTTCTTCTACACCGCCGAAATTTAATTTTGCCATGATTATCGTGTTTGTTTAGATGTTTAGGAGTTTAGATGTTTAGTCGTTTATCAGGTTTACATAGTGAAGATTTCTTCGTTTTTATCCAAAAATTCATTTTCGATGGCTTCTTCACCAGGTTCCTGTTTTTCGAAATCCTTGAGCCGTTCATGGAATCCGCGGCTGGCTTTGATGATGGCCACCCGGGCACTGCGTACAAACTCAATCAGTCCGTAGGGTTCCAGTACCTTGATCAGGGCTTCGGTTTCCTCACGGTGACCAGCAACTGCAAATACAGTATAGTCTTTACGGATCACTACTGTATGCGCCCCGTTTTCCCTTAAAAGCCGCTCCACTTTTACTTCAGTGGCGATCACCTCGGTCGGCACTTTGTAGAGGGCCAGTTCCTGCCATACAATTTCCTCTTCGGTATTGTAATAGGCTTTGAGCACTTCCACCTGCTTTTCAATCTGGCGGCAGAGTTTGCGTACTACGTCTTCAAACTCATTGATAACAATGGTAAAACGGTGTACACTGTCCACTTCAGTCGGGGAGGTGTTCAGGCTTTCAATATTGATTTTTCTCCGGGAGAAAATGATCGCGATGCGGTTTAATAAACCTACCTGGTTTTCGGTGTAAACCGTGATGGTGTATTCTTTTTTTTGCATAGTATGAAAATTCAAAAGTCAAAATTCAAATGTCAAAAAGAACCCTAAAGCAGGAAAACTCTTTTGTATTTGAACTTGCTGGATAGTATAATTTTAATTTTTTCAAAAGCTGAAATCAGTTTTCCAAAACCGGGTTCATCAATACTTTAATAAAATTCCCCGCTATATTTTTTGACTTTTTACTTTTGAATTTTTAATTTAAATCTCTTCCTTACTGAGTACTATCTCCGCTACCCCTCTTCCCTGTGGTACCATCGGGAATACGTTATTTTCTTTCCCGACCATTACTTCCAGCAGGAAACTGCCTTTATTATTCAGCAGTTCTTCAAGTGCTGATTGCAGGTCTTCCCGTTTAGCAATACTTTTTCCGGGAATGCCAAAGCCTTTGGCCACCTGCACAAAATCCGGGCTCTGGATGTCCACGAATGAGTAGCGTTTTTCATGGAAGAGCTGCTGCCACTGGCGCACCATCCCCAGGAAATTATTATTCAGGATCAGGATCTTTACATTGGGTTTGAATTGCATGATTGTCCCGAGCTCCTGCAGGGTCATCTGGAAACCGCCATCGCCAATAATGGCCACCACTGTTCTCTCCGGTGCTCCATAACAGGCGCCGATGGCTGCCGGCAACGCATAGCCCATGGTGCCTAAACCGCCGCTGGTGATATTGCTCTTGCTCTGGTTGTATTTGGCATACCGGCACGCCACCATCTGGTGCTGTCCCACGTCGGTAACGATCACCGCATTTCCACTGGTCAATTCATTCAGTGTGCGGATAACTTCTCCCATTGTTAATGTTTCACCAGTGGGATTAAGTTCATCGTGTATGACTTTATCTTCTTCTTTCTGCTGGTAGTCTTTGAACTTCTGTAACCATTGCGGATATAATTTCTGTTCCACGAGTTTGGTCAGCAAGGGAAGGGTTTCTTTACAATCACCCCAGACCGGTACATCCACTTTTACATTTTTATCGATTTCAGATGGATCAATGTCGAGGTGTATCACTTTGGCCTGTTTGGCATATTTATCCAGCCTGCCGGTTACCCGGTCATCAAAGCGCATACCTATGGCGATCAGTACATCACATTCATTGGTGAGTACATTTGGACCATAGTTGCCATGCATTCCGAGCATACCCACGGCCAGCGGGTGATCGGTATTGATCGCGCTCATGCCCATGATCGTCCAGGCTGCGGGGATCCCCGCTTTCTCAATAAACTGTTTGAATTCTTTTTCCGCTTTTCCAAGGATCACACCCTGACCGAAAATGACAAAGGGGCGTTCTGCTTTATTGATCAGCTCAGCCGCCTGTTCAATATATTCTTTACGCACTATTGGTTTAGGACGGTAACTCCGGATATGGGTGCATTTTTCATAACCACTGTATTCAAATAACTGCAGCTGTGCATTCTTGGTGATATCCACCAGCACCGGACCTGGCCGGCCACTATTCGCTATATAAAAAGCTTTGGCCAGTACATGGGGGATCTCAGTAGCATCGGTTACCTGGTAATTCCATTTGGTGACAGGAGTCGTGATATTGATCACATCCGTTTCCTGGAACGCATCTGTACCCAGCAAGTGAGCAAACACCTGCCCGGTAATACAAACAACAGGAGTAGAATCGATCATGGCATCTGCAAGACCGGTTACCAGGTTTGTGGCACCGGGCCCGCTGGTGGCAAATACCACACCGGTACGTCCGCTCACCCGTGCAAACCCCTGTGCCGCGTGAATGGCTCCCTGCTCGTGACGTACCAGGATATGCTTCAGGCGATCATTGTAATCATACAAGGCATCATAGATGGGCATGATGGCCCCGCCAGGATAGCCAAAAACAGTTTCCACCCCTTCCGCTAAAAAAGCCTCAAGCACGGCTTGTGAACCGGATTTGGTGGTAATGGCAGTAGTAACTGCTTTTTCTTTCTGGGGTGTCAGTGTTTCCATATATAAATTCTTTTATTTCTTGCTTCGTATTTCGTACTTCTTACTTCGTACATGTATTCAGAGGTCTTCATCGGTCACACAACCCTGGTCGGCGGGCTTAACGGTTTTAGCATACTTGTACAATACGCCCTTTGTTGCTTTCAGGGCAGGTTGTTTCCAGTTCTTTTTCCGTTCAGCTAATATGGCCTCACTGACTTTCAGGTTCAGTGTATTTTTTACGGCGTCGATTTCAATAATATCATTGTCCTCCACCAGTCCGATCAGTCCGCCATCAAATGCTTCAGGAGTGATATGGCCTACCACAAAACCATGTGTACCACCGCTGAATCGTCCGTCCGTGATCAGGGCCACTGATTTTCCGAGTCCGGCTCCGATAATAGCACCGGTAGGCTTCAGCATTTCCGGCATACCCGGTGCGCCTTTGGGACCGATATAACGGATCACCACCACATCACCTGCTTTCACTTTACCGGAGGAGATGCCTTCTATCAGGTCTTTTTCGCCATTGAACACCCTGGCCGTGCCTTCAAAACGTTCGCCTTCTTTTCCACTGATCTTGGCCACGCTGCCTCTCTCCGCGAGATTGCCATACAGAATTTGCAGGTGCCCCGTAACCTTCAGTGGGTTGTCTAAGGGGCGAATAATGTCTTGTATACTGAAATCGAGGTCCGGGACACCTGCTAAATTGGCTGCTACCGTTTTACCGGTTACTGTCAAACAATCGCCGTGCAATAAGCCGTTTTTTAAGAGATATTTCATCACTGCGGGTACGCCGCCGTGTTTATGTAAATCTTCCATCAGGTGTTTACCGGATGGTTTAAAATCTGCCAGTACCGGAACACGATCACTGATTTTCTGGAAATCATCTGGTGTCAGATTCAGGTCCACACTTTTCGCAATGGCAATCATGTGCAACACCGCATTCGTACTTCCACCCAGCACCATGACCACGGTAATCGCATTTTCAAAAGCCTTGCGGGTCATGATATCCCGGGGGGTGATGTTTTTTTGCAGCAATACTTTTATCGCTTCACCGGCTGCCGCACATTCTTTTTGTTTGTCTTCACTCAGTGCCGGATTGGAAGAGGAGAAGGGCAAACTCATACCCATGGCTTCAATGGCTGAGGCCATGGTGTTGGCTGTATACATACCTCCGCAGGCACCGGCACCGGGACAGGCATGTTGCACGATTCCCTGGAAATCACCTTCACTTAATTTACCGGCGATTTTTTGTCCGAGTGCTTCGAAGGCGCTCACGATATTCAGGTCTTCACCTTTATAATGACCTGGGGCAATGGTGCCACCATACAACATGATGGCCGGGCGGTTCAGTCTGCCCATGGCCATGATGGCACCGGGCATATTTTTATCGCAACCGGGAATGGCGATCAGTCCGTCGTAATACTGGGCACCGGCATTGGTTTCAATACTGTCCGCAATCACATCACGGCTGACCAGGCTGTAACGCATGCCATCGGTACCCATACTGATACCATCACTTACGCCAATGGTATAAAAACGCAAACCGAGTAACCCCTCAGTCGCATTAACACTGTCTCGTACCGTAGTCGCCAGGTCATTCAGGTGCATATTACAGGGGTTGCCATCCCAGCCCATGCTTACAATACCTACCTGTGCTTTTTTAAAATCTTCTTCTTTGAACCCGATCGCATAGTACATCGCCTGGGCGGCCGGTTGCGTGGGGTCCTGTGTTAAAGTCTTTGAATATTTGTTCAGTTCGCTCATGTTCATTTTTTTCTTCGTGCTGATTCTTTTTAAGTTATGCCGGTTCAGTCTGCAGGTGCACCATTTTTTCAATCACCAGGTTTTTATAAGCCTGCTGAATCAGGCGGCTGATACTGTCTTCCCAGTTCAGGGGGAACACGGTATCATCCAGTTTTTTCCAGCCGATCACTTCAGCGGCCGTTCCACAATAAAAAACGGCATCGGCTTTTTTGAGTTCTTCCAGGGTAATTGTCTTTTCAGTGACAGCGATACCCAGCGTTTCGGCAATTTCAAAAACAGTGGCGCGGGTAATGCCGGGCAGTATATTTCCCAATGATGGGGTAAAGAGAGTACCGTCTTTTTCATAAAAAAGATTGGCGCCCGGGCCTTCTGCCACATGACCGTTCATATCAGTCAGCAACGCCTCATCAAACCCGGCCGCTTTGGCTTCCTGGCTGGCCAGGATCGAATTGACATAATGCCCGGCCGCTTTTGCCTGGATTTTAAATCCTTTCGGATTTGGCCGTTGAAAGGAACTCGTCATTACATTCAGCAGTTTATCACCCAGGAAGGGCTGCATCTCCCAGACTTCGATGACGAGAAAGGACTGTCTGTTGACGGCGAAACTCATATTGGCCGGGGCATAAACCACGGGCCGGATATAGGCATCCTGCAGGTTATTTCTTTTCAACACTTCGTAGGTGATATCAATCAGTTCGGCGGTATTCCAGTGATAGGGCAGGTTGAGTGCGGCGGCCGATTGCTGCAGCCGGTCATAATGGGCTTCCGCCTTGAATATCTTTGTTTCACCGGCAGCTGTCCTGTAGGAACGGATTCCTTCGAAAACGGAATAACCATAATGGAAGGACTGGCTGTAAAAATCCATTTTGGCTTCCGACGCTTTTACATATTCGCCGTTCAGCCAGAGTACCGTATGTTCATTATAATAAGAGGCCATAAATAAATCAATTTCGTTGAGGTGATCACAAAAAGAAACCCGCCTTTCAGGAGGCGGGTTGCTGTATTTTGATTTTTTAAATTAAAGTCAGGCACCACCTCCGTTTGAAGAGATAATAATAATCACGACCACAATAATAATTGCGGCTGCAGGACTGATGTGATTATGTAATAATTTCTTCAACATAAAGGATGTATGCTTTCGTAAATATACACCCGCCGTTTCAATAAAAGAACTCAGCAAGCAATAATTATTTCACAGTGGACGAACCACCGTTCGTTGTATTGCCTGTTATATAATGGTTGATTTTCTCAACTCAATATTCTCCGTATTCACCGAGCCCGAAATTTTGCCACTTACAAAATCACTGATCAGTTCACCAATCGTGGAGGTGAAGTAGAAATTAACAGGGTCAATATCCTTGGTTACAAATGAATTCAGCAGGGTCCAGTTCACCGCATCACGCACGAGTTGTGCTTCTTCTTTCATCTCCAGGTGATCCAGCAGCATGGCGGCAGACAGGATCGAACCGATCGGGTTGGCAATATCCTTACCGGCGGCCTGCGGGTAGGATCCATGGATGGGTTCGAACAGGGCGGCTCCTTTACCAATGGAAGCAGAGGGTAATAAGCCAAGTGATCCGCTGATCACGCTGGCTTCATCACTCAGGATATCGCCAAACATGTTTTCAGTAAGGATCACGTCGAACTGCCGGGGATTGACAATGATCTGCATGGAGGCATTGTCGACAAACATATACTCCACTGTTACTTCATGGTATTGAGCGGCCAGTTCCTGTACCACTTTTCTCCAGAGACGGGAGGTTTCCAGTACATTGGCTTTATCCACCAGGGTCAGTTTCTTTTTCCGGGTCAGAGCATGCTGGAAGGCGAGGTGCGCAATACGTTCAATCTCTTCGCGGGTATAGCTGCATTCATCAAAAGCGGATGAGCCATCGGTGGCTGTTTCTTTCTTACCAAAGTAAATACCACCTGTGAGTTCGCGGTAGATCACAAAATCCACGCCTTCGATCTGTTTGCTTTTCAATGGCGACAGGTGAAAGAGGGAAGAGTAAGTGCTCACCGGCCGGATATTGGCATACAGCTGCAGCGATTTCCTCAGCTTTAGCAGTCCCTGTTCGGGCCTTACTTTGGCCGTAGGATCATTGTCATACTTCGGATGCCCGATCGCCCCGAACAGGATCGCGTCACTGTTCAGGCAGGTTTCAATGGTTTCGTCGGGAAGAGGATTGCCTGTTTTATCAATGGCGTCGGCCCCCATCAGGTTATAACTGTACTCAAATTCATGGTTGAATGATTCGGCAATCGCATTCAGGACACGGATGGCCTGCTTGGTCACTTCAGGACCAATACCATCTCCTTCAATTACGGCAATTTTCTTTTTCATAGTTTTTATCCTCGTTCGGTTTCAAATTTTTCAATCTCAGGTTTCATACTCAGTAAAAAGTCAATATCATCATACCCGTTCAGTAAACAGGTTTTCTTATAGCTGTTGATGTCAAAGGAAGCCGACTCCCCGGTCCTGTTAATGGTGATCGATTGTTTTTCCAGGTCAACCAGTAACTCACTGTCCGGTCCTTCCGCGAATATTTTCAGCAGGAAGGCATCACTCACCTGTACCGGCAGTACGCCATTATTCAATGCGTTGTTTTTAAAAATATCGGCAAAGAAGCTGGATACCACCACACGGAATCCATAATCAAGAATGGACCAGGCGGCATGCTCGCGGGAGGAGCCACAGCCAAAATTTTTTCCGGCGACCAGTATTTCACCACTGTATTGAGATTGGTTCAGCGGGAATGCTGCCCGGGGTGTTGCTTCATTATCATTTTCATACCGCCAGTCACGGAATAAATTTCTACCGAATCCGTCTTTAGTGGTGGCTTTTAAAAACCGGGCGGGTATGATCTGGTCCGTATCAATATTCTCGATATTGATTGGTACAAAACGGCTTTGTATAGTTGTCAGTGCTTTCATTACTTAGTTCATTAATTCCCGTACATCCGATACCACACCTGTAATGGCTGCAGCTGCTGCAGTCAGGGGACTGGCCAATAAGGTCCTGGCCCCGGCACCTTGCCTTCCCTCAAAGTTACGGTTGGATGTACTGATACAATATTTACCGGCAGGTATTTTATCTTCATTCATCCCCAGGCAGGCGGAGCAGCCCGGCTGGCGGAGCTGGAAACCCGCTTCTTCAAAAACCTTATCAATTCCTTCCTCGATCGCCATCGCCTCCACCTGCTTGCTGCCCGGAACGATCCAGACTTCCACTTCCGCTGCTTTCTTTTTTCCTTTAACAAAAGAGGCCACCATCCGGAGGTCTTCGATCCGGGAATTGGTACAGCTCCCTATAAACACATAATCGATCTTCTGGCCTTTGATCGGGGCGCCTTGTTGGAGACCCATATAAGCCAGGGATTTGGATAAACCTGAACGGTCACTTTCATGTACCGTATCTGCAGCGGGAATAGCATCTGTCACACCAATACCCATACCCGGGTTGGTGCCATAGGTGATCATCGGCTGAATATCTGCCGCGTCAAAATGGTATTCTTTTTCGAAGGCGGCATCCGTATCTGAATAAAGGGCCTTCCATTCAGCCAGTTTTTTGTCCCAATCTGCGCCCTGTGGGGCAAATTTTCTTCCTTTTATATAGTTGAAAGTGGTTTCGTCCGGGGCAATCAGTCCGCAGCGCCCACCCATTTCTATGCTCATATTGCAAATAGTCATACGGGCTTCCATGCTGAGAGAGCGGATCGCAGAGCCGGCGAATTCCACCGCATAACCGGTGGCACCGCTGGCAGAGATCTTTGACAGGATATACAGGACAATATCTTTGGAGACCACGCCCTTGTTCAGGGTTCCGTCTACCGTAATGCGCATCAGTTTAGGACGGCTTTGCAGCAGGCATTGAGTAGCCATTACCATTTCCACTTCACTGGTACCGATACCAAATGCGATGGAACCAAAAGCGCCATGGGTGGAAGTATGACTATCCCCGCAAACTATGGTCATACCCGGCTGGGTGATGCCGAGTTCGGGACCTATAACATGAACAATGCCCTGGAACGGGTGTCCAAGGCCATATAATTCGATGCCATGTTCTGCGCAATTCTTAACGAGGGCTTCCACCTGTTTGCGGCTCAGTTCCTCTTTGATCGGCAGGTGCTGATTCAGTGTCGGTACATTATGATCAGCAGTGGCCACCACCTGTTGCGGACGGAAAACCTTTATGCCCCGGTTGTTCAGTCCGGTAAATGCCTGGGGGCTGGTCACTTCATGAATCAGGTGTTTGTCGATATATAAAACGGAAGGACCGCCGTCAATGGTTTTAACGACATGTTTTTCCCAGATTTTCTCAAATAATGTTTTAGCCATTTATTGTAATTAAGCTATGGATGTTTTGTGCTGGTAAGCCGAAGCCATACTGCGCAGATCGCCGTCTTCCACTTCTTTTTTGCTGTCGGCCACTTTCAGGAATTCGCTGTACAGGATGTCCACATCATTGCGGTCGAACTGGAAACCCAGTTTCTGAAAACGGTAGGCGAGGGCACTGCGGCCACTGCGTGCGGTCAGTACGATCTTTGAACTGTCGGCGCCCACTTCTTCCGGGTTAATGATTTCGTACGTGGTGGCATCTTTTAAGAAACCATCCTGGTGAATACCTGATGAATGGGAAAAGGCATTGCTGCCAACGATGGCTTTATTCGGTTGAACCGGCATCCGCATGGTATCGGAGACCAGGCGGCTGACCGGGTTCAGTCTTTCTGCTTTGATGCGGGTATGCAGGTCCAGGTGTTTGTGTTGTTTCAGGATCATCACCACTTCTTCCAGTGAAGTATTGCCGGCTCTTTCACCCAGTCCGTTAATAGTACACTCGATCTGGCGGGCTCCGTTGATCACTCCTTCAATGGAATTGGCCGTGGCCAGTCCGAGATCATTGTGACAATGGCAGGAGAGGATCGCCTTATCAATGTTCGGTACATTGTTAATGAGGTAGGCCATTTTGGCCCCGTATTGAGAGGGGAGGCAATAGCCCGTGGTATCCGGAATATTCACGGTAGTGGCACCTGCTTTGATCACGGCTTCCACCACGCGGGCGAGATAATCGTTATCGGTACGCCCTGCATCCTCCGCATAAAACTCCACGTCGTCCGTAAAGTTGCGGGCCCATTTCACACATTGAACTGCTCTTTCGAGAATATCTTCCCGGGTGGAATTGAATTTGGACCTGATATGAAAATCGGAAGTGCCGATCCCGGTATGTATGCGGCGACGGGCTGCATGTCTGAGGGCATCAGCCGCCACTTCAATATCTTTTTGAACAGCACGGCTCAGTCCGCACACTGTGGCATTCTTGATCGTGCGGGCAATCTGGTTGACCGATTCAAAATCCCCGGGGGAGGAGATCGGGAATCCCGCTTCAATAATATCCACACCCAGGTCCTCGAGTTCGAGAGCGAGCTCCAGTTTTTCCTTGGTATTCAGCTTACAACCCGGCACCTGTTCTCCGTCACGGAGGGTGGTATCAAAGATGAAAACTTTTCCTTCAGCCATAAATAATTGATAAATTGAGGGATATAAAAAAAGCAGGCGGCTTATTTTTGTGATACCTGCCAGGCAAAAACGGAAGATCCTTTTATAGCTGGCGGGCGACCTGAAATCCTGATAAACAACCTGCGTCTGTAAAAATACCTGTAAGAAACAGGCCGGTAAAAACAAAATAGGGGGTGAATTACACCTCTTAAACAGCCCGGGAACCGCTGAAACCCTTGCCTGTACTGGATTTGGTAAAAAATAATTACGATGCCCAACCGCTCCACCGATAGCCTTTTTCAACTGATCAAGTCACTCGAAAAGAGTGAAAAGCGGAATTTTAAGCTCTATGTCAAACGCAATACGGATACAGAGGACTTGAAAATCATACAGTTATTCGATGCGTTGGATAAAATGAATGACTATGATGAGGCCCAGATCCTGAAAAAAGCCAGGAGCATCAAAAAGCAGCAGTTATCCAATATCAAGGCCCATTTATACAAACAGATTCTTTCCAGTCTTCGCCTGATCAAAGAAGAGGATAATATTGATATCCGCCTGCATGAACAGATGGATCATGCCCGGATATTATTTAATAAGGGGCTGTATCTCCAGAGCCTGAAACTGCTCGATAAGCTGAAGGAAACGGCAAGATCCTACCAACAGCTTACTTTCCTGCAACAGGCCCTGTTCTTTGAAAAAAAGATCGAAACCCTTTATATCACCCGGAGTATGCAGGACCGGGCGGACCGGCTGGCGGATGAATCGGAGGCGGTGAATGCCCAGCTCACCATGGTCAATGATCTTTCCAACCTGGCCCTGCAGTTGTACAGCTGGTATATCAAACATGGTCATGCGCGGAATGAGAAGGATATAAAAAGTGTGGAAGCTTTTTTTGACAAGCACCTGCCTCCCGGGGCGGATACGGCCAACGGATTTTATGAGCAGTTGTATTTATACCAGGCCTATGTATGGTACGCGTTTATCCGACAGGATTTTGAACAGTATTATCATTATTCCCATAAATGGGTGAACCTGTTTGCCGATTTTCCGGGTCTGCTGAAAGTGGAGACCGCCAATTATATCAAGGGCATGCATAACCTGATGAGTGCGGAGTTTGCTTTATTGAATCATGAGGACCTGGCAGCCAGCATTAAACAGTTTGAGGTATTTGTACGGCAGAAGCACCTGGAAGAAAATGAGAATAACCGGATCCTGGCCTACCAGTATTTATATACGGCCCGGCTCAATTTATATTTCTTAAGAGGAACCTTTACCAAGGGGTTGAGGCTGGTGCCCTTCCTGGAAGATATGCTGAAGGAATACGGGCTTTACCTGGATACGCACCGGGTGCTTGTATTTTATTATAAAATTGCTTCGCTTTATTTTGGCAGCGGCAACAATGAGAAAGCCATTGACTATCTCAACCGGATCATCAACCAGAAAGGGGATCTGCGAACCGACCTGCAATGTTATGCCCGGTTGCTGCACCTGATCGCCCATTATGAACTCGGCAATTTTGAATTGCTGGAGTACCTGATCAAATCCGTTTACCGGTACATGGCCAAAATGGGTAACCTGAGTAAAGTGGAGGAAGAGATGTTTGATTTTCTCCGCCGGTCTTTCCATGTAGGCGCCCATGCGTTAAAGCCTGAGTTTGAAAAACTATTAGTCAAACTGCGCAAATATGAAAAGAACCCGCTTGAAGCCCGGGCCTTTGCCTACCTGGATGTTATATCCTGGCTGGAAAGCAAGATCAGCGGGGTGCAGGTACAGGATGTGATCCGGGAGAAGTTCCTGCTGGGGAAGAGGAAGTAGTCGTTAGGAGATAGTCAATAGTCTTTAGTCGATAGTCGATAGTCAATAGTTCTGTGTTTATTGATCAGCTTTTTTTGATTCAGATCAAATCTGTGTATCCGGCATTTTCCCAACCTGAAATTCATTAAACGATTATTGATTTCATTGGTAAAACTGCATGAAAATTAGTGCCTGTTGAAAAAATATGTAGTTATACTTATATATGATTTTTTTCTGAACCAGTTTGTTGAATTTGATTGATCACTTTATCTTTAGCCCGATTCATCAGAGTCGCACCAAAACTAACAGCGAGAAAACCCCGATCTGAGATCCTTTTAAAGACACCTGTTAAGGTTCATTATCGAAACCATTCAGACGGCATCCTTCAGGATGCCGTTTTTTATGCAGTTAGCCACATCATAAAAGTGTTGTCATCAATAGTAAGGGATACGCACAAACAGATAGCATCAGACCAGGCTGCATTAAGAAGGGAGACTTTTCGTAAAGCTTAATCCTGCACTGATTCTAAACTCCTCAATGAAAAAAAATGCCGCGGAACAACATATTCCGCGGCAATGGATTAGTTTTTTGAGTAAACAGTGCTGAGGTAACTCTCAAGACTGACCGGTTTACGACCCAGCAGTTTTTCCAGGTCGGTGCCAGTGGCACTGTCAAACTCACCGATTCGGATTGCTTCTGCAAAACCAGCAAACATGTTCACGTAAAGCTCAGGTACGCCAGCCTGTGTGAGTACTGATTTATAGGTTTCCCGGGCAGGACTGGTATAGCTGATGTTTTTACCTGAAACCTGGCTGATGGTATCGGCCACCTGCTGAAAGGTCCAGGCGCCTGTATTGGAAATATTATACTCTTTGTTTTCATGACCGGTACTTGTCAGCACATTCACCGCAGCTTCGGCCATTTCTTCACGAAGGGCGTAGGCGCCTGCTGTATGGCCGGCGGGCCAGAATATACCGGTCTCCAGCACTTTTTCCCCTATAAAGACCGGTACAAAGTCGAGGTAGAGATTATTCCTGAAAATTGTATAAGCCATACCGCTTTCCCTGATCAGTTTCTCGGTATTGATATGGGATTGGGCCACCCAGGCAATCGGGGAGGCATCGGTTTCATCTTTGCGGACAAAGCTCGTGTAGAGGATATATTTCACGCCGGCTTCTTTCGCGGCTTTTACGGCATTGGCCTGCTGACCGGTCCGGTTGCTGATATCGCTGGAAGATACCAACAGGAGTTTTTCAATGCCGGTAAAGGCTTTTACCAGTGAATCATAATCTTCATAATCGCCTTTTCGCAGTTCCACGCCTTTTGCTTTCAGGTCAGCGGCCTTGGTTTCATCCCGTACGAGCACCGCGATGGAGGAGGCCGGAACCCCTTTTTTTATTAAAAAATCAATACTTGTTTTTCCAAAGTGCCCGGTGGCTCCAGTAACTAAGATCATAGATTTGTTTTTTGTGATTATTTTTTTTCAGGATGTAAAACTAGTTATCTTCGCTATACAATAGATAGTGGTATACTAAAGTATAGTGCTATCCTTTAGTATAGTGACTTAAATTAAGTAGTATGGTGAAGTCCCCCAGTCTCCGCGAAGTAAAGGCCTGCCCGGTTCAGTTTGTACTGGCCGTGAATGATACCCTCAATGTGATCAATGGTAAATGGAAACTGCCGATCATTGGTTCCCTGTTGTATAATAAGAAGCGGTTTACGGAGATCCAGCGGAATATTCCGCGGATCACACCGAGGATGTTATCCAAGGAGCTAAAGGATCTGGAGATGAATGGAATTGTGAAAAGGGTGGTGTATGATACCCAGCCGGTATCGGTAGAGTATGAACTGACATCCTCGGCGCTTTCATTACGTGAAGTACTTGATGTGATGGTGGAGTGGGGGGTAAAGCACCGGAAGGCGAGTATCAGCAGGCAGTAGGCAGTCAGCAGTGGGCATTATGGCAGTACAACTGCATTCAATATTTGTATTATTTAGGCAGGCTGTTTTTTACTTTAAAGTGATTTCTATGGGTCGTATCCGGGTCCAGCTGCCCGAGCCCGTGCAAAGGGAGTAAATACTTTTTTCCGGTACCTGGAGGACCAACCCGTTCCCTTCTTCACTGGTCAGCCTGATCTCGAATGACCGCTGGTCATAATTAAAGTCATTTCCCTTTTTAATCATGCAATGACGCTGTGCCTGCGTCAGTACCACCACATAATAACCCGGTTGGTTGAATTCGCAGGATTTCAGATAGACCGCCGCCCTGTTTTGCCAGGAACCTTCAAATTTCTCTACCAGGTTTTTCTGAGGAATATCAAAGGGTAATGATAATAACCCGGAAGCATAGGTACAGGAATCAGGATAGGGGTTATCTGTTTCTATAAGACAGGGCCCGGAGGCAAGACCGGTCACCGGTTTGCCATCCGCACCAGTGAGTTTGATCACGACAATGGAACCGCCATCAAAGGGACAATGTTGCGCAGATAATCCCGTTGCTATTGTAAACAGCGACAGTGCGAACAGGCAAATTCTTTTCATATTAAAATTTTATCAATGAATTGTATGGTCAAGATCGGCATTAAATCGTATGTACATATCCCGTTTTCAGGGTATTTACCGTGTCCTGGTCTCCGGAATTAAAGTCTGCCCAGGTTGATTTTTATTACCGGCTGATTGCTATTTGATAATTTAGATTTACATTTACAACGTATCAGCAAATGACCTTGTCATAGCCGGTTAAACTTCTTTATCTGATATCCATACAAAGACTGTGTTAAGGTTCAAATACGAACTTTTTCAAAAGCGGCGTCTGAAAAGATGCCGCTTTGCTTATTTATAAACGCTCAGCTGGTTAAAATTGGCTCCATATTAACGGGCGGATTCTGAATCATTAAGGCATAACAGGCCCATTTTTTTGTGAATAACTCCTTTAAAAATCGTCTCCCGGATCGCCTGTTTTGCCCTACATTTGCGCAATTTGTTTTTAAACAAACAAAGCCGTAAAAAATGCCCAATTCCTCAATTCCCGCTGTATTATTATTGGCCGACGGAACCGTGCACCATGGCCAGGCTTTTGGCGCCATCGGAACGACCACCGGCGAGATCTGTTTCAATACCGGTATGACCGGCTACCAGGAAGTGTTTACAGACCCCAGCTATTTTGGCCAGATCCTGATCATGAACAGTGCCCATATCGGCAATTACGGGGTAAAGGACCTGGATGTGGAATCAGACAGTGTGAAGATCAATGGATTGATCGGGCGTAACCTGGAAGATCAGTACTCCCGCAAGCTGGCCAATGGCTCCCTGAATGATTACCTGAAAGCCAACAAGGTAGTGTCTATCGAAGGGGTGGATACCCGGGCCCTGGTGGCCCAGATCCGCACCAAGGGCGCGATGAACTGCATCATCTCTTCCGAGACGACCGATATTGAGATCCTGAAAAAGAAATTAGCGGAAACCCCCAATATGGATGGACTGGAACTGGCTTCCAAAGTGAGTACCACGGCCAGTTATGAACTGGGAAATGCCAATGCCGATATCCGGATCGCAGTGATGGACTATGGAGTGAAGAAGAATATCCTTCAGTGTATGGTGGACCGCGGGGCCCATGTAAAAGTATTCCCGGCCAAAACCCCGCTGGATGAAGTGAAAAAGTTCCAGCCACATGGTTACTTTATTTCCAATGGTCCCGGCGACCCGGCCCCGATGGATTATGCAGTAGCAACCGTAAAACAGATCCTGAAAGAAGAGAAGCCCTTATTTGGCATCTGCCTGGGGCACCAGTTACTGGCCCTGGCCAACGATATCCCCACATTCAAAATGCACCATGGTCACCGTGGTCTGAACCACCCGGTAAAGAACCTGATCAGCGGACGTTCTGAGATCACCACCCAGAACCATGGTTTTGGGGTGGATCCTGAAGCAGTGAAAAAAGCGGATCATATTGAGATCACTCACCTCAACCTGAATGACCAGAGCATAGAAGGTATCCGGGTGAAAGGGAAACCAGCTTTCTCGGTGCAATACCATCCGGAAGCCACACCGGGGCCGCATGATTCGAGGTATTTGTTTGATGAGTTCCTGGATCTGGTCAGATCACATAAGAATTAAATTTTAACACATAGGCTCATAGGAACATAGGTACACATAAGTTTTTAAAATTGTAAAATCATATAAATAGAAACGCCTCCGGGAGGGGGCGTTTTTCATTACCTGGTCACCAGTAAGATCACGGTAAGAATCATAATGCCGAAGATGGAAAAGAACGCAATCAGGACTTTTTTATTGGCTTTCCGGCGGACTTCTTCCGGGTAACTGTTGAAACGTTCTATGATCCTGTTATAGTTATTTTTTGTACCTATGGTGAAATTCGCCAGGGCCACGAGGATAAACAATACAGGAATAGCGAGGAGTTTGCCCATGGTTTTCCCACTCATACTTCCGGAAAAACCGCGCATGGATCGGGTCATCGATTCATTCATGCCTGGAATCAGCATTAAAACAAAAATCACTGTAAGCAGGAGGAGTAATAGCATTACACTGATCAGGAGATTACCATTAAATCGTCCTTTGCTGCCATCGCCACCGCGCTGGCTGATTTCCTGGTACTGGCTGCCGTAAATGGCTTCAAGAAGGGTCATATGGTTGTTGTATTATTTTCAAGTATTTTCGGGAAATGAAGATAGCAATTATCAACGGACCCAACCTGAACCTGCTGGGGAAGCGCGAACCCGGTGTTTACGGTTCTGTGTCATTTGAGGAATTCCTGCCAGCGCTTCGTCATAAATATGCCAACCTGGAGATCAGTTATTACCAGAGCAATGTGGAAGGTGAGCTGATCAATGAGTTGCAGCGGGTGGGGTTTGATTGCGACGGTATTGTTTTCAACCCGGGCGGCTACACCCATACCTCCGTGGCCATCGGGGATGCCATTGCGGCCATAAAAGCACCTGTGGTGGAAGTGCATATTTCCAATGTTCATGCCCGCGAGGATTTCCGCAAACTATCGCATGTTAGTGCAAAAGCGGCGGGCAGTATCATCGGTTTAGGGCTCCGGGGCTATGAACTGGGGATCGACTGGTTGCTTTCTCATTAATATTACTGATGTATATCAAGGCGGTTGATAAGCCAAATCATTCTGAAATCTGTAATTAGCAATAGTTTTGCAGCATGAGAACTCCTTTTGAATTCAAAACCGCTGAAGCCGCGCTCTCCGTTGTAAAATCCGGGGATCGTGTGTTTGTACAGGGCTCCGCCCAAACCCCCTTATTCCTGCTGAGAGAACTCGGAAAAAGAGCACCCGAACTCCGTAATGTGGAACTGACATTTATTACGGTTCAGGGTGATATTGAACTGGATAAGCCGCAATACGCGGAATCTTTCCATATCAACTGTATGTTCGTGTCTGAGTCTGTCCGTAAAGCCGTAAATGATGGCCGTGCAGATTTTGTACCGGTATTTTTAAGTGATATCCCTGATTTATTCCGCAAGCATTTACTTATTGATGTGGCCCTGGTACAGGTGTCACCTCCCGATAAACATGGTTACTGCTCCCTGGGCGTGTCTGTAGACGTAGCCCGCAGTGCGGTGAATACGGCCCGGCATATAATTGCCCAGGTGAATCCAAGAGTGCCCCGCACCCATGGTGACAGCCTGGTGCATACCAGCCGCTTTACAGCGATGGTCTATCATGAGGAAGAATTACCACAAGTGGACTATGGTTCAAAAGTGAAGGAAGATGAACTGAAGATCGGTCAGCTGATCGCGGGTATCATTGATGATGGCAGTACCCTGCAAATGGGTATCGGTACCATACCGGATGCGGTGTTAAAAGCACTCCATAATCACAAAGACCTGGGAGTACATACAGAAATGTGCAGTGATGGCATTATCGACCTTTTTGACTCAGATGTGATCAACAATTCAAAGAAAAGGATCCACCCCAATAAGACCGTAACCGGTTTTGCCGTGGGAACCCGCCGCCTTTATGATTATGTAGATGATAACCCGGCCTTTGTTTTCCTCGATATCGATTATGTGAATGACCCGCACGTAATCCGCCGTAACCCCAAGGTGGTGGCGATCAACAGCGCAATCGAAGTGGATATTACCGGCCAGGTCTGTGCCGACTCGATCGGTACCCGGCAGTACAGTGGT
Source organism: uncultured Chitinophaga sp. (assembly GCA_964519865.1). Taxonomy (GTDB): domain Bacteria; phylum Bacteroidota; class Bacteroidia; order Chitinophagales; family Chitinophagaceae; genus JJ008. Next base: position 20,275 of record CAZFLL010000067.1, read on the forward strand.
ATCGGCGGACAGATGGACTTTATGCGTGGTGCAGCCCTGAGTGAGGGAGGTAAACCCATTATTGCGTTAACCAGCCGTACCAATAAAGGAGTAAGCCGGATCGTACCCTTCCTGAAAGAAGGAGCCGGTGTGGTTACCACCCGCGGTCATATTCACTATGTGGTCACCGAATATGGTATTGCTTATCTGTTCGGACAGAATCTCCGCCAAAGAGCGAAAGCGCTCATCGAAATATCCCACCCGGACGACCGGGAGATGCTGGAGAAAGCCTGTTTTGAAAGGTTCCACCAGTTCTGATAAATAACTGAATCCCTGTAACGAAAGTGGCTGTCGGAAGAGACAGCCACTTTTTATTTGCCATTAATTGCTTTTGAGTCTGACAGATGCCGTACTAATCCATTTCCGGTTCACTTTCATCGTCCTCTTCTTCGCGCCGGCTCTCTTCTTTCTTCGGCTTCGGTTTTTTCTTCATCCACTCCGGGTCTTTTTTTACGGCCTGTACATCACTCAGACCAGCTACATACAGACTGCGGCCATGGGTGCCGAGAACAATCTCATTGTCACGCTGCTGAATGGCGATATCATGTACCGGAACAGATTCGGGCATCCCCGCATTCCAGAGCATAAAACTGTTGCCGGCATCAAAACTCACATACAGGCCACCATCTGTACCCACGTAAAGGATACTGTCATTCCTCGGGTCCTCTTTCACCACATTGATGGGTTCATAAGGCAGATCTTTACCGATCTGTTTCCAGCTCATCCCATAATCATCACTCACATACAGGTAGGGGGCAAAATGATCAAACCTGTAACCATTTAACGATGCGTAAACACGACTCTCCTTATATTGAGATGCTGTAACACGACTTACCCACAGGTTGTTGGTTTGTAATTTACCGGCAGGAGCGGAGAGTTTGTTGTTTGTCGTTTGTTGTTTAGCCTTCTTCGGAACTGAAGTTGAAGCAACCTGGTTCAGCTGCTCCCATGTATAGCCGCCATCTTTAGACACATGTAAATTCCCGTCATCCGTTCCGGTATAAATCAGGCCGAAACGCAGGGGCGATTCTGAAATCGTGGTGATGGTGCCATAGGGTACATTACCGGCCACCCGGCCATTGGTCAGGTCGGGACTCATGACCTGCAGCGAATCTCCTTTATTGAGCGAACGGTAAAAACGGTTACTGCCATAGTACAAAACATCCTGGTTGTGTTTGCTCAGCAGGATCGGGGTCTGCCAGTTGAAGCGCAGGGGCTTGTCGCCCAGTTCATGTTGCGGATGTAATGACTTCTGTGTGCCTCTTGCGTTTTTATTATACCTGCCGTAGAATCCAAACTGTGATCCTGAATATACGGTGGCATTATCCCTGGTATCCACCTGGGCCTGCATGCCGTCCCCGCCATTGATCATCCGGAAAGCATACTGACCATTATCGGTCCAGTCGATACTCTCCCGGTTATTGGAGGGACCCCACCAGCTGCCATTGTCCTGCAGACCGCCATATACATTATATGGTTTCGCGTCGTCCACCGTGATGCCATAATATTGACCAACAGAAGGCGTATTGGCCTTGAACCAATGTTCGCCGTTATCATAACTGATATTGGTACCACCATCATTTCCATTGATGATATGAGCATCATTTTTCGGATTCACCCACAACGCATGGTGGTCGGCATGTACATTGCCCTTATCCATGTTTTTGAATGTTTTACCGCCATCGGTGGAATACAGCGCATTGAACCCAAGGATAAAGACTTTATCCGGGTTGGTATAAGAGGTATAGATCTTGGCGAAATAATAACCGTAGGTGTTGAAAATGCTGATGGGTTTTTCATTGACTTTTTTCCAGCTTTGCCCGTTGTCCTCGCTTTTATATACTTCGCATCCGGCAATTCCGGTATTCTGGAAACCATCATCGCTGTCCAGGTAATCCCAGAGGGCTGTCGGTTTCAGTTTGTCTGAAGCCACCATTTCCTTAATATCCTTTGCATTGTATTTGCGGGGAAAACGGTTGGCTCTTAAAAAAGTATCCAGCCATTTGGTGCTGAGTTGCTCAAACTGTTCCTTGCTGATGGATTTAAAGTCATCTTTTTTATAGGCGGAGTCATTCTTTTTTTCGGTCGATGGTTTTGGGGTATTGTTATCCACCACGGCAAAGACCAGGTTGGGTTTCCCGGGGTAAACCGTGATGCCGATACGGCCGATCTTATCACCGCTCATGAAACCTGAACCGGCGGCAGATACGAGCTTCCAGGTTTCCCCGCCGTCATTACTTTTATAAATGCCACTGCTTTTACCGCTTTCTTCAAATTTCCAGGCCCGGCGTACCCGGTACCACATGGCGGCATAAACTTCAGTTGGGTTGGATGGATTGATATCCAGATCCACCGCGCCGGTGTTATCATCAACAAATAAGGTTTGTTTCCAGCTTTTACCCCCGTCGGTGGTTTTATATACCCCGCGGTCTTTATTGGGGGTATAAAGGTGACCGAGTACAGCCACCCAGGCCGTATTGTTATCGGTGGGGTGTAACTGGATCTTGCCAATATGATGCGATTCAGGAAGTCCCAGGTATTCCCAGTTTTTACCATTGTCATTGGTTTTGTAAATACCTACGCCGGCATAGGAGGAACGGCTGCTGTTCACTTCACCCGTGCCTGCCCAGATGGTCCTGGTTTTCCAGTTCACGGCAATATCCCCGATAAAGATCGTCTCGAGGTTATCCATAATGGGCGTAAAGCTCTGCCCGTTGTTTTTGGTATACCAGAGTCCGCCGGTGGCATAAGCCACATAAAATTCAGTCGGGTCTTCCGGGTTGGCCTCAATATCCACCACCCGGCCGCTCATGATACTGGGGCCGATATTCCGGAAAGGGATATCATTCAGCAGGGAGCGTGATTTCAGGGCTTTGCGTTGTTCGGCTACTTTCAGGCGGTCAGCCCCGGAAGTGGGGGCCGGTTGTGCCTTTGCCTGGGTGAGCAACAGGCAGTTAGCCAGTAAAGCGGCTGCCAGGGTTGCAGAAATACGGGAGAAAGCGGTTTTTTTTAACAGCATACTCATAAAAGCAGTCAATTTTCGTTAGTAATTTGCA
>CAZFLL010000068.1:0-22643 GCA_964519865.1 uncultured Chitinophaga sp.
GGATAAACCGGGTCAGTCCGGACAGTTTCTTCGCTTCGATAATGGCATCACTGGAAGGAGTGAAATTGTTGGTTTGCTCAGCCACCGCAATTCCTATGTCGCTCTGTTTCAGGGCCCCTGCGTCATTCAGGCCATCCCCGATCATCATCACTTTCTCGCCTTTGGACTGCAGGTACTTGATATATTGCAGTTTGTCTTCGGGTTTCTGGTGAAAGAGAAGGGTGGCATTTGGCCCCATCAGCCGTTGCAGGTTTTCCTGCTCAGCTGTATTATCGCCGGAGAGCACGGATAATTTATAATTCTTCTTCAGGTCCTTTATCAGATCAGGAATGGAATCCCGGTAATGGTTGCTGAAACGGAAATGGCCAACTACTTCATCCCCAAAGCGTACAAACACACTGGTACTGGCCGCCTGTCCGTTATTCCCGGTGGTAAAAGCATAGGATCCCAGCCGCAGGGTTTCTTCTTCAAACCGGCCTTCAATACCCTGTCCGGGTATTTCTTTAAAATGATCTATATCAAAACCCTGCTTCCTCCCAATATGACGGGCCAGGGCCTTGCTCAACGGGTGATTGGAATGGTCGGCCAGTGCGGCTACCTGCTGTAATTGAATGACGCTCAGCTCCCTTCCATCATATTCAATATCCTGCTCCTGGGAGGAGGTCAGGGTCCCTGTTTTATCAAAAACAATATGCGTGGCCTTGCCCATATCTTCAATAGTCTGTGCATTCCGCATATACAAATGGTTCCGGCCCAGGATGCGCAGGATATTGCCATTGGTAAATGTATTGGAGAGAAAGAGTGCGCAGGGACAGGCAATAATAAAAATAGAAGTCATGGCCGGCCATACCCTTGACGGGTCATTGAACTGCCAGTAAATAACAGTGGCCGCGGCAATTGTCAGTACGATATAAGTAAAATAACGGCTGAGCAGGTGGACAAATGATCTTGTATTGACTTCTTCCTGCTCCTTGAATTCATCCCGGTTCCAGAGTTTGGTCAGGTAACTCTGGGTTACTTCTTTAACCACCAGCAGTTCTATATTCCCTTCGGTTTGTTTGCCCCCGGCATACACAATCTCCCCCATTTCTTTCTGCACCGGCAGGGATTCGCCGGTTACAAAACTATAATCAATAAAAGCTTTTCCCCGGGTCAGGATTCCATCAGCCGGAATCAGTTCTTCATTATGGATCAGTAAGGTGTCACCCGGCTTGATATCAGGCAACGCGGTGGGTTTTTCTATCCCGTCTTTTAACACAGAGATCGCAATGGGGAAATAGGAAGTATAGTCCCGCTCAAAAGATAACTGGCGGTAGGTTTTATCTTGTAAAATCCGGCCAGCCAGCATAAAGAACACAATTCCGGTCATGGAATCGAAATAACCGCTACCGGTACCACTGATCACTTCATAGGCACTCCGGATAAAGGTGATGATTACTGCCAGGGCAATCGGGGCGTCTATATTGAGGAATTTATGCTTCAGGCTCTTCCAGGAAGAAATATAAAAAGGCAGGGCCGAATACAATAATACCGGGATCGCCAGTCCGAAATTGGCCCAGCGGAAGATGGTCAGCAACCCTTTTTCGCTGGCATCAATGCCCAGGTATTCAGGAAAGCTCATCAGCATGATATTGCCAAATGCAAAACCGGCCACCCCGATCTGGTACACCATACTCCGGTCAATAGCCGGTCTTTTCTCTTTCAGGTCATTCAGGCTGATATAAGGCTCGTACCCGATATTGGTCAGGGTTTCAGCCACTTTGCGCAGACTGGTTTCGCCCTTCAGGAACACGATATCCGCTTCTTTCCGGGTAAAATTGACCTTGCTGGACACCACCCCCGGATTCAGCCGGTGCAGGTTTTCGAGCAGGTAAAGGCAGGAGCTGCAGTGCATCTGGGGCAGGTAAAAGGTGATATGTACCTGCTTTTCGTCTCCGAAACTGATCAGTTGTAATTGTATTTTTTCGTCGTCCAGGAAGGCAAATTTGTCCTGGCGGACCCTCATCCGCTGGTTGATACCCGGATTTTCGTTCAGGTTGTAATATTCACAGAGTTCGCTCTGGTTGAGGATCTGGAAGACCATTTTACACCCCTCACAGCAAAACACCTTCTCTGCCGCCTTGATTTTGGTGTTCAGGCAGGTCTCGCCGCAGTGATAACAGAGGATTTCCTGGTCAGTTATTACAGTAGAGGGCATAAAAGGTGAAAAAATGATGAGGTTGCTAAAATAGCCGCACACCCCCGGGCGGGGGCTGAGAAAGTTCACCCGGCAAACTGATTTTTATCAAAACGTTGGTTTTGCCTATTTTGCATGAGTTTTAGAAACTAAAAACCGACCAAATTATGTCGCAGAGAACGATTCTGATTATTGATGATAATGAAGATATCAGGGAAAATACAGCTGAGATTTTATCCCTGGGAGGGTATATAACGGTAACGGCTGAAAACGGGAAGCGGGGTGTGGAAGCTGCCCTTCTTGAAAAACCCGACCTGATCGTATGTGATATTATGATGCCCGAGCTCGACGGATATGGGGTGCTTCACCTTCTCCGTAAGAACCCGGAAACAGAAAATATTCCCCTGATTTTCCTGACCGCCAAAGCGGAACGCAGTGACCTTCGCAAAGGAATGGAGATGGGAGCCGATGATTATATTACCAAGCCTTTTGAAGAGATCGAACTGATGAATGCGATTGAATCCAGGCTGAAGAAATACGAAGTACTGCAGAAGACATACAATGCCAGCGGCAAGGGACTGAGTGAACTGGCCAATGATCTGCGTGAATCCGGTATGCTGCAGTTCAATCCGGACAATTACAATTCAGAACTTTACACCAAGAAACAGGTGATCTATGCGGAGGGTAAACGTCCCCGGTTTCTTTATTTTATTGTAAAAGGGAAAGTAAAAGGATTCAAAACCCATGAAGATGGCAAGGAATACATTACCGACCTCTACAGTGATGGTGATTTTATCGGCTACCCGGCCCTGATCGAGGAAAAGAATTATGATGATTCTGCCGTGGCCCTGGAGGATACCGAAATTGTGCAGGTACCCCGTGAGGATTTTCAGCAGATGATCGACGGTAATATCGCGGTGGCTTCCAAATTTATCCGCATCATTACTCAGAATGTAAAAGAGAAGGAGGAAAGACTCCTGAGTCTGGCGTACAGCTCACTCCGCAAAAGGGTGGCCAAGGCCCTGGTGGATATCCACGGAAAATTCAATACCGGCGGCGAAAATAAACCCATTGAAATCTCCCGGGAAGATATCGCGCATTATGTGGGTACCGCTACAGAATCCCTGATCCGTACACTGAGTGATTTCAAATCAGAAAAACTGATTGAGATCAAAGATGGTAAGATCAGTATCAGCAATATCGAAAAGCTGAAGAACCTGTTGTATTGACAAAAATAATTTATTCAAATCGGAAGAGGTTGTTCCAGGGGATGGGCAGCCTCTTTTTTTTACATGAATTCCGGGAATAAAAAACCCCCGCCCTTTGGAACGGCGGGGGTTGTCCCAGATCACATTCTGTCAATTTACAGAAATGTTCTTTACCTTTTTAGGTTGATTGATTTCCAGTTTGGGAATCACAATTTTAAGTTCCCCGTTATTGTATTCGGCCGCAATTTTCGCGGTATCGCAGTTTTCAGGAAGGGTAAAGCTTCTGGACCAGCTGCTGTAATTGTACTCGCGGCGGTTAAAACGTCCGTTTTTTTCTTCTTTTTCTTCTTTCTCTTTTTCCGCGCTGATAGTCAGCATTTCATCAAATGCTTCTACCTTGAAATCTTTTTTGTCCATGCCGGGAGCCGCAACACAGAGTTTAAATTCTTTTTCGGTTTCTGATACATTTACGGCCGGTACATTCATGACTTTGCCCATGTTGAAAAACTCATCAATCGGGGCGTTGAAGAATTTATCCATCCACCCGCTGTCAAACAATGTGGGCCAGGAGGTCCTGGGCTTGTCAAGAGCTTTGCTTTCCATACCAGAGGTTTAAGGGTGAATAATATTGTTTACAGGTGTAAGTTCCGTTGGCCGGTAAAGGAGAGTGTATGATAAGTATATTTTACCCGGCTGATTTTTATCAGTAAAAACGGGTAACTGGATGTAGTAACTTTTACAATTATCCAACCGAAAAGCCGTTTCCGGATCATCGATCCGGCAACCTTGGGTTATACTGAAGCTGTTTACTCCGGTTTATTCAGGACGGGGCAGTGGTTCAGGCTCAGGTTGCAGCAGCCGGATGGCCACAAGAATCAGCAACAGGAGACCAATCGTAATAGCGGCGCCACTGTAAGTAAAGAGTTTAAATACCGGGACACTCCTGGTCATCAGGCTTGAAAAAATTTCCTTCTTCAGGTTGCTGCTGATTTTAATTATCCCGCTTACGATCAATGCTATCCAGAAAACGGCCAATGCGGCATTGGTAATATAAATACCTGCATTGATGGTCCTGCTGTTATTCTCAAGGCCTTCTTCCTCTTCTTTTTTGAGGATAAAGAAAACAGAAGCCAGCAGCAGCATAGTATTGATACCAATGGTAGTACCCATGGCATGGGCCACCGTAATATGTGTGCCGTGGGTGTAAAAGTTTAATGCCGGTATGGAAATAGTAATGGCCAGTACCAGGTTCAGGAATATCCAGATATCCGCAAATACCAGGAAACGGTAGGCAAAATGGTTATAATTTTTTTGTGCAGCCTTCACCGTTTTTTTCCATTTCCAGATGATATGGCCGAGTATCAGTAATTCAGTCATACTGATTACGTAAGAAACAGTTTTCACCCAATGGGCTGCGGGTATGATATAGGTATGGTGACCCCAGTTAAACATAAGATTTGTGAGTCCGAGGAAATAAAAGAAAAAGGCTTCTTTTGATTTGCAGGCTTTGTCATCACCACTGATTTTTTCCATCACATACATCCCGGTCCCATAAACCAGCATATTCCAGCTGCCCACCATGGAGCCCATGGCCTTCCATTGTACGGTCATATCCCGCACGATATTGTTATTAAAGTAATCGAAAATCCAGAGATACGATTCGGACAGGGTTAACAGGAAAAAGATCAGCCCGGTACTCCAGCTCCAGATGTATACCGGTACGGTTTTATAATCCGGGCGGAGGGTCAGGAAAAAATTAAATACCAGGGGTAACCAGGTAAAGGCAATACCCAATCCAAGCCAGGGGGGAAATTCAAAATATTCCTTACCGCCATACTGGCCATCAAAGAAGGAAACAATGATCAGGGCTGAAGTACACAACTGAAGCAGTAATTGTATGGCAATGCCCTGTTTCCAGTATAATTCCCGGCCGGCCACCCGGGGCAGGTAATAATAAAGCCCTCCCTGGGCGGCTGTGAATATCCAGGTGATCACCAGGTAAACATGCAGGGGCCGGGCCTGCTGAAAGGATAGTTTATCCTTCAGGAAATCCGGCAGGATATACTGGAAGGCACCCAGGGTGCCTAACAGGAGTCCAAGTAACAGGTAGCTCAGGCTGAGTGTCAGGAAAAGCCTGGCCTTAAGGTCGGTGCTGTAACGTTCACGGTGTATGGCAGTGCTTGTCAGGTTAGTCATTGTTAACGGTATGATATGGCAGAATTGTCGACGTACTTCAGGTAGCTGATGATGTCATTGATCTGTTCCGGGGAGAAATTAAATTTTGGCATTCTCGGTCCACCGTTTTGTAAAAAAGCCCGCAGGTACAATTCACCACGGATCGGGTCACTGTAAGCCGTGGTCAGTTCAGGACCGAGGTAACCGCCTAATCCGTAAAGCTGATGGCAGGAGGTGCAATTGTACTGCTGGTAAATTTTTTTACCGTTGGCAATAGCCGTTGCATCAGGTATTGGCCCCCGGGCCGTTTCCTGTGTACCTTTTGAATAAACGGTGATGCTGTAGATGGTATAGATGGTCAGCAGCGTCGAGAAAATATAAATTTTTATCATAACGGGCCTGACTTTGAAGACGAAAGTATTTTCCCCGGAAGAGGGACTACCTGATAAAGTTCACCGCCAGGGCTGATATTAGTCAAGAAGTCTACTCCATTTATAGACTTATAAATGGATGGCTGAGCACCTCGTTATTGAAGGACAGGAGCAGGGTCAGGACGGTGGACAGAAGTATTTGGGGTGTGATTTAGTATTTTTCAGACAGTTCTTACATGTCTTTATGCTTGAAACTGCGCAGTGCCAGCCACAGGGGTACCACGGCCCACACAACCATAATGCCTGCAGTAAAAAGCACCCCGCTTCCGCTGCCAAAGAAATCCTTATACAGGGCACCGGTGTAACCCATCAGGGCACTGATATCCATTTTGAGCATGATATAGATGCGACCCAGGTCGATCGGATTCAGGGCGGATAACAACAGGGTGAATTTTTCCATCGGGTAATCACTGAATGCAAAGAGGGTCAGTAATACCAGGCCATCATAGATCAGGGCAAAATAAAACCAGAGAAGGAGGGCAAACCCGATACCCCGGGCTTTATCCCTTGATCTTACGGCTGCCAGAAAAGCAATACTGGTGAATACAACAGTGAGTGATGTGCCGGTAAACAACAAAGCAAAACCGGTGGCATCTGCCGAGAAAATAAGGACCGGAATACCCACCCCGATCCAGAAGGCGGATAACAGGGAGAGACAGACGCCGGCGTATTCACTCAGGATGATCCGGGTGCGGCTCAGGGGCTGGGAGAGCATCAGTTCAATAAATTCATAGGAGTTGTAATAATGTATGGTGGTGAAGACGAGGCTGACCAGCGGGAGTACGATCAGTACAATGTTGAGCAGGCTCAGCAGGGCCTTGCTGCTGTTTTCTTCCATCCGGAACATGCTGAAGGAGACCAGCAACAGGAAAAAGGTATACGCAATGACGATCTTATTGCGCAGGATATCGTAAAGTACATACCTGGAAAGTTTCAGCATAACTCAGATTTATAGAATGTTCTCGTTTTTATTTTCCACCACAAATAACTGGTCGATCCACTGGTTGCTGGCAGCCTGGCCACGCATCAGCTTGGCAATGGCCTTGCTCAATTTCAGTTCGCCGGTTTCTTCCTGCAGGGTTTCGAGGTCTTTCAGGAACTGCAGTTTGCCTTCCTGGAGATACATGATATGACTGGTCAGTTCCTCCAGGTCACTCAGCACATGGGATGTGATCAGGATGAGTTTGTTTTTCTTTTTTTCCCGGAGAATTTTTTCCTTGAGTATTTCAGATGAAAGGGGGTCCAGTCCGGCCGTGGGCTCATCCAGTACCAGGATAGGAGGATCAAACAAGAAAGCCAGGGCGGCACTTACTTTCTGCCGGGTGCCGCCACTGAGGGTTCGCATGGGTTTATCATAAATCTTCGGGATCTCAAACTGGACGAGTAATTCATCGTCAACGGCTTCACGATCCCTGATCTTTTTCATCATATCAAACAGTTGTCCCACTTTCATATTATCCGGGTAACGCCCGATCTGCGGCATATAGCCGATATGCTCGCGGTAGGAGGGATCCCCGTTAACCAGCTGGTCTTTGACATAGATTTTTCCTTTGTCCGGTTGCACCATGCCCAGGATCGATTTGATCAGGGTTGTCTTCCCGGAACCATTCGGGCCGATCAGGGCAATGACCTGTCCTGCGGTAAAGCGGGCGGAGATATTTTCCAATACCTGCAGCCGGCGGAATTTTTTGTACACTTCTTCAATGCGGATCATAGTGTAAGCATTTTCATCATTGGTTTGTTGTCAAATAAATTTTCAGGGGTCAGGCTTGGAATGGCTTTTTCCGCTTTATCCAGCAGGCTCACCATAAAACTGCGGAACAGGATCAGGGTGGTGGGATTCTGTTCCACTATCATGGAATACATACTCACCGGGTGATAGGGTATATCCCCGATGCCATCTTTATTCATGTCATACCCTTCATATTTGTCCCAGTAATTGTTTTCAAATTTGTTCAGCACCAGTGTGCCATTGGTTCCAACATCAAAACTGTTGCCGGTGAAATTGTTGTGGTGGAAAACATTGTCGTCGCAGCTGGCCTGTACTTTAATGGCCCACCCGTTATTTTTAAACAGGTTTTGCCGGATCTCGATGCGGCTGCTGCCTTCCATATGTATACCCACCGTATTGGTGACAAAACTGTTCTGGATGATATAACTGTCCGTGATGTCTTTCAGCAGGATCCCATAAGCCGCCGCTCCCCAGTTTTCTTCAAAATGGTTTTTCACCATATTTACTTTTTTGGAATACATCACGGCCACCCCGGCCCCATTGTTCCTGAAAGTATTGTTGCGGTAAGTGTCATCATTGGAAAACATGAAATGAAGCCCGTACCGGATGTTTTTTTCACTCAGGTTATTGCTGATCGTGGAGGCGGTCACGAATTCAAAATAGATGCCGTCACGGTGGCCTTCAATATGGTTGTTTTCAATCACCGCGTGATTGGATTTCCATAAATGGATCCCGTTGCCGGTCAGTTGTTCGGAAGCGGGTATACCCGTGATCCGGTTATACCGGACCACCGCGTTTACTGTATTGGAGATATGGATGGCAAAATAGGCGTGGAAGATCGTGTTTTTCTCGAGAGTGATATTGGTGCAGTCCACCAGTTTGATGGATGCAAAATCATTCATAGCCGAATAGCCGGAATTCCGGAAAGTGATTCCCCGCACCGTTATATTCCGGCCGGTGATCAGCAGGATCTCATATTTATTTTCGCCTTCCAGTATGGGGTTGTTGTCGCCCAGGAGGGTCAGTGGTTTAGCAATCACCAGGCTGCCCTCTTTGTATATACCAGCCTGCAGGCGGATCGTATCATTGTCCCGGGCCAGTTCAATGGCTTTTCGGAGTGACTTTACCTGGGCAGCCGGGCCTACAATGATCTGGCCACCAAATAAAGCGGAGGAAATAAACAAACAGACGAGAAGGGGCAAATACTTCATGTTATTCCAGTTTGGGTGCCAGTTCTTTCCAGCTGAGAATTACGCCATTAAAGTGAGCATTCATTTTTTCCGCCAGTTCTTTGCTGGCAAAAGCGGCAGCATGACTGCCCATCGGGCTTTTTATAGCAGGACTTACAATAAAAAATGAGGTTTCGGCCGGCAGGAAATCATTTTCTTTTTCAAAATTGATGACCAGGAGCTGGCTGATTTCAGTTTCGGGAATCATATTCGATTTAATAAACTGGTGCATACAGATCACATCATCAAATTTGTAGATCTTCCCTTTACTGGTAATCAGTTCGCCTCCTGATTTGGGATCCATGATGCCCATTTTACAGGTATGGCAGGTATCTTTTCCATAGGCAAATGGTTCAGGTTTTACATTACAACTGCTTATGCCTGAAAGTGAAAAAAGCAGGATACTCATTATGATTACTTTCATAGTGTTATTTTTTTCCGGTGACGGTACCATTCCACAAACCAGATCGAAAAGGCAAGGACAGATGCCCCCACTACAATCCACCCGCCCACATCGGGAAAAGAGTAGGCGTCGAAATTGAGCAGTCTTTTGTGACCGAATAAAGGCGGTTGGTAAGAAAGTCCGGGTACCTGGATAGCTGCTTTAGGATCCAGGTTGTGCCCGTAATCATACCCCCATTGGTAAAAATCCCAGATGGCGAAGGCGCCGCCGATTACCGTTAGTATCAGGTAATAGAGCAGGAATTTACGTTTACCGGTGATGGCCACAATCATACCGAGCAGCATAAAGAAGCCGACCACCCAGGGCAGGAATTTAAATTCAGGAAACATGGAAACATTGATATGTTTCATCCCGATATAGTGATTCAGCCCGTTGATAATATCCACATCCCCGGATAAGCCATTGATCCAGATATTCATCATCAGTCCTTCCGGGTACTGCGGGGCAAAAAGATCGATCCGCCAGACCGGTAAAAAGAAAACAGTGACGAGGGCACCAGAGGCGAAAGCCACCAGGATACGGGAAGTGATACTAAGATTGTTTTTCATACCATTTACTTAAAGGGCTTCCGGGCTCGGCTCCCGGAAGCAGGAAATAATCATTGAAACGCAAGAGCTGAATTAATTTTTAGCGGGCGGCAGTAATACTCCGTCGATCACATGCACCCAGCCATTGGAGGCCCGGACTGAACCAACAATGGTGGCAGTACCATTCAGGGTTACTTTACCGTCTTTTACGGCAATGGTAACTTTATCACCATTCACCATACCCAGGGTCATGCCATCTGTCAGGAATTTGATATCCAGGGCTGAAGTGGTGACATGGTACTGGAGAATGTTCTGCAGATCTGCTTTTTTATCTTCTTTCATTAAGCCATCAACGGTGCCGGCAGGTAATTTTGCAAAGGCAGCATTGGTAGGGGCAAATACAGTAAAGGGACCGGCATTTGACAGTGAAGTAACCAGCTCGGCTTGTTTTAGTGCCGCCACCAGGGTGGTATGATCCGGAGAACCCACGGCTACTTTAACGACATCTTTTTGAGAAACATCATCATTCACCGCTTCCTGCCCGCCACTGGCAACTGGTGCTTCCGGAGCAGAGGTGGTATCTGATGTTTTTTCGTTATTGCAACTGCCCAGCCATAAGGCCGATGTGAGCAGAAAAAGATGGACTATTTTTTTCATAACCAATGTTTTGATTTATTAAGAAATTCAGTGGTCATGGATCAGCATGACCACTGAACTGGTTTATTTGGTTTCAGGTTTGGCTGGAGCAGGCATATTGGTGCCGGTACTGAAACTGATAGGCACATTAGATCCGGCGGGACTAACGCGGATATAACCCTGCATTTCCTGGTGAAGGGCGGAGCAGAAGTCGGTGCAATACATCGGGTAAACACCTGCTTTTTCCGGTTTCCAGGCCAGGGTCTGTGTTTCTCCTGGCATAATCAGTAATTCTGCATTCGAAATCCCTTTTACGGCAAAACCGTGTGGTACATCCCAATCCTGTTCCAGGTTGGTTACGTGGAAATAAACGATATCGCCCAGTTTCACCCCTTCAATATTATCCGGGGTAAAATGCGAACGTATGGATGTCATGTATACGTGGATTTCGTTCCCTTTACGTTCTACTTTGGCATAGTTATCCCCGAGGGCGGCGTAAGGGTGTTTGTTGTCTTCCAGTTTAAAGATCTTCTGGCTGTTCTTCATAATCATGGAAGCCGGTATTGCTTCTGCATAGTGTGGTTCTCCAATCGTCGGGAAATCGAGGATCAGTTTCATTTTGTCTCCGCTGATATCATAGAGCTGGGCGCTTTGGGTCAGCTCAGGTCCGGTAGGCAGGTAACGGTCCTTGGTTATTTTATTATAGGCAATTACATATTTTCCCCAGGGTTTGGCGGTCGGGCCACCGGGCACACTCAGGTGACCGATAGAATAATAAGTCGGCACACGATCCAGTACTTTCAGGTCTTTGACACTCCATTTCACGATTTCGGAGGAAACAAAGAATGAAGTATAAGCATTCCCTTTGCCATCAAACTCGGTGTGCAGGGGACCGAGTCCGGGTTTTTGAACCTCACCGTGTAATACGGCTTCATATTTTAAAACAGGGATACCATCGTAGGTTCCATCATAATTTTTGGCTGCAATGGCGGCTTCAATTTTGGCGAAAGAGAAGACCGGGATCACTGCGGCGAGTTTGCCGCTACCGACAATATATTCACCGGTGGGATCGGTATCGCATCCATGCGGGGATTTGGGACAGGGCATAAAGTACACCATGTCCGGGCAATCCTTCGGATCAAGTACCAGTACTTCAGTTTTGATTTCTGAAGTGGCTGAGTGGGTGGATTCATTGTATTTGTTGTGGGCATAGCGAACCTGTTTTTTCACGCCTTTACCGGCTTTTGCGTACTCTTCTGCTTTTTTCCAGTTCACCGCCATGATAAAGTCCTTGTCTTTCTGGGATGCGTTTACTTCCAGCAGGGTATTTGCTTTCTCCGAGTTGTAGCAACTGAAGAAGAACCAGCCGGCTGATCTTCCTTTACCGGCACGGGCCAGGTCAAAGTTGATACCGGGTGTGGCGATCTGGAAGGAAACATTCATTTCACCGGTTGTTTTATCAATACCAATAAAGCTGACTGTTCCCTTGAAATTTTCTTTATAGGTATTGATGGGTACATCCTGGTTATCACCCATCGGCACACTGAAACGGGTACCGGCTACTACATATTCAGAATTCTCCGTAATAAAAGGGGAGGAGTGGTTCCCAGCACTGTTGGGGATCTCGATGATCTCAGCAGTGCGGAATGTTTTCAAATCAATACGGGCTATACGCGGGGTGTTATTGGCATTACCAAATACCCAGCGGCCATCGTGTTCACTTTTTGTCTCCGAAAGGGCAATATGGTGGAGGTCATCCCAGGGAACAAATCCATGGGAAGTATTCAGCATCGGTTTGGTTTCCTCGCTGTATCCCCATCCTTTTTCAGGATCCACAGAGAATACGGGAATAACCCGGAATAACCGGCCGGAAGGTAGTCCGTAAACAGACATTTGCCCGCTGAAGCCACCTGAAACAAAACTGTAAAATTCGTCATATTTACCGGGTGCGACATATGCTTTAGCCGCATCACCGCCGGCAGCTGATTGTGTGCCTTTGGGTTTACATCCGGGAAGGCCCGAAAATCCAACCGCCAGCAGCAGGAAGGCCGGAAGCAGTTTACTAAAAGAGTGTTTCATATATAATATTTAGCAGTTAAGAAAAATCATTAGGACCGGTGGTTTTGTTTCAGAGAGGAGTTTTTATTTTTCGCCATCATTACTGCGCATGAATTCAATGACTTTGCGGGCTTCATCCAGGTTCATGTTCTGGTTGGGCATACGCACCAGGCAGAGCTCAAGCAGTTTCTGGGCTTCTGGGTCTTTTTCAAGCATCATGTCCACATTAGTGATCATGTTGGCGATCCAGACCGGAGTTCTTCTTTTCGTTACCCCTTTCCAGCCCGGGCCCACCAGTTTTTCTTCAGAAAGACGGTGGCAGCTCATACATTTCAGGTCAAAAGTGGCTTTACCGGCTGTAACCATCGATGCGTCAAGCGGATTACTCAGGGTGATATCCCCCTCTTTCACTTCGGTACCATGGGTCTCTGGTTGATTTTTGGTCAGTTCCTGAACATCGATTGGTTTGGGGTCATTTTTCACCCCTTCGCCGCAGGATGTAATAATAATGGCAGCCGTCAGGAAGGCTGCAGGAAGCATCAGTTTGCGTTTCATGATCTGTTGTTTAGTTGAAGAATTAGAAGAATGCAATCTAAAGTTAAAAAAGATATTGATGTCTTTTATTCGGCAAATGTATTTTCGGGGAAAAGGGCTAAATCTGACATTTATCAATATCTGAAGTGATAATGGTCACCTTTTGGTGATCAAATATATTTTCACCCTCCCAGGGGATGATTCTGACATTCGTCATCAGTTATGTTGATATTTATCAGTCCCGGGGTATCGTTTCCCGGGTATTTTTGTCGTTTAACGACCTGAAATACAATGTTCCTCTCAAAATCATTTGGTTATGCCCTCCGGGGAGTCCTCTATGTGGCACTGATTCACAAAGAAGGCAGGAAAGTGCAATTGGACGAAATGGCTGAAAAACTGAAAGTACCCCGGCATTTCCTGGCCAAGGTGATGAAGACAATGGTAAAAGAAGGGATAGTCAATTCCACCAAGGGGCCCTATGGTGGATTTTCACTCAATGAACATTCATTAAAGGCAAAACTGATTCAGCTGGTCAAGATAACTGACGGCGTGGAGCAGTTCAATAATTGTGTGCTGAGTCTGCGGAAATGCAATAGTCAGAGCCCCTGTCCCCTGCATAACCAGATGATGAAACTCCGGGATGATATGCTGGCTGAGTTTTCCGCAAGGACACTTGGCGACCTGCTGGATGAAAAGAATCCGGATTTTATCAGGAGTATTTCCACCCTGGCCTAATCTTCCAGGAAATCATCCAATTCCCGTCTTTCTTTTTTGGTGGGTCTCCCGATCTTACTTCTTCTTTTTCCGGTATGGAAAGTGGCGGCCTGGTACTGGATCCGCTGCAACTCTTCTTCAGGCGTAATATCAATATAATATTTAATGGCTTCGGAGTAGGCCATCCGGTTATGCAGCAAACCGGTTACCCTGATCCGCCATCTTTTTGCTTCCGTCTTGATTTCATATTCATCCCCCACACTCACATTCCTGGCCGGTTTGGCGGCATTCCCGTCATATTTCACTTTGCCGCTGTCACAGGCAGCTGTAGCCGCACTCCGCGTTTTGAAGAGGCGGATGGACCACAGGTATTTATCCAATCTTAGTTTTTCGTTCTGAGTCAAAAGTCAAAATTATAAAAGTAAAATAAAGAAACCCCATTTATAAAATGAGGTTTCAAATTTCGGACCCTGAAGTCTCCCTTCAGGGAGATTTAGAGGGCAAAGTATTTGTGGAAATAGGGAATCGTTTCAATTCCCTTATAATAATTCTCAATATTGTACTTTTCATTCGGACTGTGCAGGTTGTCATTGTCCAGGCCCATGCCCATGAACACGATCTTCACGCCCAGTTCTTTTTCAAGAATGGTACAGATAGGAATGCTTCCGCCACCCCGTACCGGGATCGGCACTTTGCCAAACGTTGTTTCCACGGCTTTGGATGCGGCCAGGTAACCCTTGCTGTCGATCGGGGTCAGGTAAGGCTCACCACCATGATGCAGTTCGGCTTTCACGGTAACTGATTTCGGGGCGATGGATTTGAAATAACTGATCAGGATATCCGTGATCTTATTGGTAGTCTGGTTCGGCACCAGGCGGGCGGAAATTTTTGCATACGCTTTTGAAGGCAGTACTGTTTTTGCACCTTCACCGGTATAACCACCCCAGATCCCATTCAGTTCCAGCGTAGGACGGATCCCTGTCCGCTCATAGGTGGTAAATCCTTTTTCACCCCAGAGTTCCGCCACTCCCAGTTCATCCTTGTATTCTTTTTCATCATAAGGCGCTTTATTCAGCAGGGCCCTTTCATCGGGTGTGGCATTCAGCACATCATCATAGAAACCGGGAATGGTGATATGGTTGTTCTCATCATGACAACTGGCGATCATTTTGGCCAGGATCGTGATGGGGTTGGCCACTGCACCACCGTAAGTGCCGCTGTGCAGGTCACGGTTGGCACCGGTTACTTCCACTTCTATATAACTCAGTCCACGCATACCCACATCCAGTGAAGGATTGTCCATACTCAGCAGGGCACTGTCGCTGATCAGGATCACATCACATTTCAACAGGTCTTTATGAGCAGCTACAAAGGGGCCAAGATTGGGAGAACCCACTTCTTCTTCCCCTTCGATCAGGAATTTGATATTGGTGGTCATGGTACCGGTCTGGTTCATGATCTCCAGGGCCTTTACATGCATGTAGAATTGTCCTTTGTCATCGGCCGAACCACGGGCAAATACTTTTCCGTCTTTAATGGTTGGTTCAAAAGGACCACTGTGCCAGAGTCCGATCGGGTCAACGGGTTGTACATCGTAGTGACCATAAACCAGCACTGTGGGTTTGGACGGATCAATTATTTTTTCTCCATACACCACCGGGTGGCCGGCCGTGGCCATTACTTCCGCCTTGTCGCAACCGGCCGCCAGTAAACTTTTCTTCACTGCTTCCGCGCAACGGGTCATATCCTCCTTGTTTTCGATTTTGGCACTGATTGAGGGAATGCGGAGCAGGTCCAGCATTTCATTCAGGAATCTTTCCTTGTTTTTCTCCTGGTAGTCTTTCCAAGCTTGTGACATGGTAATTATTTTAGTGTTGACAGGTTGATAAGTTAACCGGTTAACAAGTTGCCTGTTAACCCGGTAGCGAAGATAAGCGGTTTTGCCGTTCAGCTTTTATGAGAAATACCCAATAATACGGATACCGGAAAACTGGTCACCGTTTATTTTAGTGCCACTTTAAAGCCCGGGCCCGCCCTGGTGTTAACCAAACTTTCAAAACTATGTTCAACTTTTTCCTTCTTTCTCTTTTTCCGGCTCTACAGTCAGATTCAAATCTCCTTCCTCAATGGCTTGCAGTGGCCCTGGCCGCAATGGCCGCGGGTACCCTGACCCGTAAGCAACGGCGTAAACTCCGTTGGAAACTGGCCTGGCAAATGGCCAGGGAGAAAATGGGTTTCCGGAAAAATAAAAAAGAGAAAGTTGGTGCCGGGATAATTATCCTGATGGTTATCCTGCTGCTGGTCAGTTTTGGTACGGCCATCTGGCTGGGAATGCTTAAGGAATTCCTGATCCTCATCGGGGCCTTTCTGCTTTTCTTTGTGTTGCTGGCCGGGGCATTTAAACGGGAACACGGGCATCTGTAAATCATGTGTATGGAAAAAAGACGTGTAGAAGCAGCAATTATTTTGTTTTGCGGACTGGTCTGTATCGCTGCCGGATGCTTTGTATATTTTACCGCGCATAAAATTTACCCGGATACAGATTCATCCAGGGTACGGGACTTAAACTGGTTGCTGGAAAATTTCGGAAAAACAGGAACAGCTTTATTGTTGGCTTTTCCGGGACTGATGGCCATTTACGTTGGTGCCCGGAAACTGAAAAAAAGATAAATCTATTTTTCGCGCTTCTCTTTTTTTATAGTCACGGCCTTGGTGACCAGTTTTTTCCCAAACCGGTCCTTGATCTCATCCACCGTTTTAAAGAGATTCAGTTTCTCTGCATTATTGTCAAATAAACTCATCTGCATGGTGATGGGTATCAGGTGACTGAACCGGACCCCCAACAGCCTTACCGGTCTTCCTTTTTGCCAGTTTTTATTAAAGAGGTCTTTTACTTTGGCGATCAGTGTGTCATCCAGTGCGGTATAGTCAATGGTTTCCTGGCAACTGGTCGTTTCAAAATCCGAATACCGGATCTTCACGGTCACACAACCGGTCATTTTCTCATCTTCTCTCAGGGAATAAGCGGTTTTCTCAGTTAAACGTACCAGTTCTTTATGCAGGAAAGAAATATCAGTATAGTCTGAATCAAAGGTATTTTCATGACTCATACTTTTCTGTTCCCAGTCCGTGGTGATCTCCGTACTGCCACGCCCATGGGCTTTATGCCAGAGGCTTTCGCCCCATTTGCCCCCGATACGCTCCATCACTTCCAGCGATGTTTTCGCAATGTCTTCAATGGTATAAATGCCAAATGTTTTCAGTTGCTGCTCCGTCTGTTTCCCCACCCCGTTTATTTTTTCAATACCCAGGGGCCAGAGAAATTCAATTTCTTTTCCATGCGGGATCTCCAGGAATCCATTGGGTTTGGCTTCATTGGTGGCCATTTTACTGATAAAGCGGGCAGAAGATAAACCACAGGAAATAGGTAAGCCCGTTTCCGATGTAATCAGTTCACGGAGTTCTTTGGCGTATTTGCTGACCCCGAAAAATTTATCCATACCGCTGAGGTCAATATAAAACTCATCAATACTTGCTTTTTCAAACAGGGGAACCCTGGAGGCAATAATATCGGTTACCCAGCGGGAATATTTACTGTACTGATCCCGGCTGGAGTTGGTAATTATGGCCTGCGGACAAAGCTGCATGGCTTTCTTCATCGGCATGGCGGAATGGATCCCGAATTTGCGGGCTTCATAGCTGCAGGCAGCCACCACCCCCCGTTCGTAACCCCCAACCAGTACCGGTTTACCCTTCAGGGAAGGGTTGTTCCGGATTTCAACGGAAACGAAAAAAGAATCAAGATCAAAATGGGCGATATGTCGTATATTGGTTTCTGCCATTCGTCCCCCCGAAATTACACCTAAATAATCCTTCACCAAGCTATGATACAGGGTCAACTCCCTGGACAACAGGCAGCCACTGGTATGCGTTGTAAAATCCTTTTCTGTAAAAACTGCCGGAATATCCTGCTGATCAACTGAATCAGGAACTGAATCATTGAACCACTAATTTAATTTTTATGGGACGCGAACAATTGTCCAGGAGAAATTTTTTAAAAACACTCCGTAAAGGTGAAACGCCGGTTAAGGATGGACTAACTGAAGCGGTTGATACCGAACATGATCCTTTGTTTGATAAATACGCCCGCAAATCGTTGGGGGCCCGAGTGTATAAGAATGAACTGGTCAGCCAGGAAGCGGGCAGGGGCGGAAGCAATGACAACAGGGTAGGGAATGTAACCAGTGGTCTGTCTCCTTATACAGGCACCTGGGGAGAAACAGAAGCCCTTTTTCTGCTTCGGCGTACCGGGTATGGGGTAAAAAAATCCTATGTGGATAGTCTGCTGCCGATGACCGTTTCTCAGGCAGTCGATTACCTGCTTACTATTGACAACACGCCCCCTGCTCCGCCGGTTAACTGGTATGAGAATATTCAACCAGATCAGGATGGGGTGCCGTACGGGGCAGACTGGACCAATAGTTTTTTTGCCACCAATGCCGCCGGTCAGAATACCAATATCCAGCGCAACCTGGGTATGCGGCGCTGGCTGTACAGCCTTACCCTCAATAGTGATCATACTATTCGGGAAAAAATGGTCTGGTTCTGGTATCATTTTATCCCGGTGGATTTTGATGATATTTACCAGACTTCAAACAGCTTTATTAAATCCAACAGTGCCCGTGTTTTTTACCGGTATTTCAAATTGTTGCGGGATAATTCCCTGGGCAATTTTAAAACACTGATTCGCCTGATCTCCACTGAACCGGCCATGATGTATTATCTCAACAACCAGCAGAATTCAGCTGCGGCGCCGGATGAGAATTATGCCAGGGAACTGATGGAACTGTTTACACTGGGTAAAGATCCCGCCAGCCAGTATACCCAGCAGGATGTGGTGGAGGCGGCGAAAGTATTGACAGGCTGGAGGGTGCAAAACCTGAATACGGCAAATTTTACCACCAATTTTGTCTCTGCCCAGCACAGTACGGCCAATAAACAGTTTTCCTCCTTCTTTAATAATACGGTGATCAGTTACCAGTCAGGGGCCAATGGCGCGAATGAACTGGACCAGCTGGTCAATATGATTTTCAGCAAAACGCAGGTGGTGTCAGAATATATCTGCCGCCGGTTGTACCGGTATTTTGTGTATTATGATATTGATGCGAATATTGAAGCCAATGTGATCGTGCCACTGGCACAGACATTTGTCAACAGCAACTGGGATATTGTACCGGTACTGAAAAAACTTTTCAAAAGCGAACATTTCTTTGACCTGGCCAACCGTGGCGTATTTATTAAAACACCGTTTGACCTGGTCACCGGGGCCTTCCGCAGTTTTAATGTGAATACCACCGTATCGGATCCCGCTAATTATGAAGCACAGTATAGAGTATGGGGTAATTTTAATGATACCATCTGTTCAGGTATGGAACAGCGGATGGGCAGCATCCCCAATGTTTCGGGCTGGAATCCTTTTTACCAGACTCCCGCCTACTACCAGAACTGGATCAACTCGAATACGATCCAGAAACGGTTTAAATTCCTCAACGATATCTTTAACGGGTATAACCTGAATTATAACGGGCTCCTCACCACGATAAAAGTGGACGTGATAGCCTATGTTCAGCCCTTTGGCAATACGATCTGTGCAGATCCCAACCTCCTGGTGTCGGCCTGTATCAGGTACCTGTTGCCGGTGGATCTCAGTATTCCGAAACAGGAAGCGATAAAATTACAAACACTGCTCAGCGGACAGACCACAGACAGTTACTGGACCACGGCCTGGAACAACTACCTGGCAGCACCCACCAATACCACTAACCTGAATACCGTCACCAGCCGGCTGAAATCGCTGCTGACCTCCCTTGTTCAGCTGGCTGAATACCAGCTGATATAACCGGATTATTCTCTAACTGAATTGTCAATTTTTGAAAAATAATTTATGAAACGCAGCGAATTTATAAAAGCAGGCTCACTGGCCGCAGCGCCCCTGCTGCTGAATGGTTTACCGGTGATGGCCAATCCCGGAACCGGTAATTTGTTCTTTGATTATCTCGGACAGGTGATGTATGGTTGCGGAAAGGTACTGGTGATCATCCAGATGAACGGGGGCAATGACGGGTTGAACATGATCGTTCCGATAGACAAGTACAGCAACCTGAATAATGGGCGACCGAATATTATTCTGCCGGAGAGTTCAATTTTGTCCCTGAACGGGAATCCGACCACGGGCATGCACCCGGCCATGGCCGAACTCCGGAACCTGTATAATGATGGCAAAATGGTAATTGTACAAGGTGTATCGTATCCAAACCCGAACTTCAGCCACTTCAGGGCAACAGATATCTGGTTCTCCGCATCAGACAGTAATGTAAACCTGGATACGGGCTGGCTCGGACGTTCACTGGATACACAGTACCCTAATTATCCGGCAGCATTTCCCAATACGGATATGCCGGATCCGCTGGCTATCCAGATCGGTTCCACCACTCCTTTTTCATTGCAGGGTCCCTCCGTCAATATGGGATACAATGTCACCGACCCCACCGCCTTGCTCAATGTGATCAATGCCACGACTGACCCGGCCCCGAATAATGATTACGGCAGGGAGCTTACTTTCCTGCGCCTGATGAAGGATCAGAGCAATACCTATCGTGTGGCGATTCAGAACGCCTATAATGCGCAAACCACCCTCTCCACGCTTTACCCGGCTTCCGGCAATTCGCTGGCCGATCAATTGAAGATTGTGGCCCGCCTGATCGGGGGTGGTATGAAAACACCGGTATACATCGTGAACCACCCAAACTCACATGATACACACGTGGACCAGGTAGTGACCGGGAATACCACCACGGGCAGTCATGCGAATATGTTAAACATTCTTTCCAAAGCCATCAATGCGTTTCAGAATGATATTACATTAATGGGCAAAGCCGCTAATGTAACCGGGATGACATTTAGTGAATTCGGCCGCCGCATTATAAACAATGCCAGTATGGGTACGGATCACGGGGTAGCCGCACCCGTGATGTTTTTTGGTGCCGCCCTTAATCCCGGTATGGTAGGGCTCTCTCCTGAAATACCGGCAGCACCTACTGTTACCAGCCAGGTGCCGATGCAGTATGATTTCAGGAGATTGTATTCCACTATCATGCAGGACTGGATGTGTATGACCCCGGGAGAAGCGCAGTCAGTCCTGGGCAGTAATTTTGTCAAGCTGCCGATTTTTGTTTCTTCGAGCGGGCCGCTCCCGCTGGAAGATATTACACTGACCGGTCAGTATTATGCAGGTGAATCCCGGCTGACTTATAAAGTGGAGGATAATACCCATTATGAGAAATTTTCGATTGAGTTCTCTACTGATGGATTGACATTTAACCCGCTCTATTCCATGAACAGGGTCAGTCTGAATGGCGTTGAAACGTATTCTTATACACATACCTGCAATGCGCCCAGGCTTTTTTACCGGATCAGGGGACAATTATTGCAGAACGGCCGAATAAAATATTCAAATACGGTGATGCTCCGTTCCAATGCAAGGCAGCAACTGATCAGTGTGTTTCCAAATCCCGTTGAGAATAACCAGGTATATGTGCGTTTCCTGGAGAAACCGGATAGCTGGGTGGATATCACCATCTATGATTTGCTGGGAGCCAAAGTATATTATAACCGGTTTACCAATGTTTCAGGACAGATCAGTTTCAGGGTGCCACCCTCATTTTCCAGGGAAACACACTATATACTCGAAGCACAATACGGTGATACAGTAGCCAGGGAACAGCTTATATTCAGGTAGAAGCAGGGGGGTGATCTAAGTAAGGTAGATGTCGAGAAGCCCTTCAGGCAGTTCCACGATCACCTGTTTTTTTTTATGATCCACTTTCTGCAGGGAGCCTTCATGAAGCGGGATCAATACTTCTTTGCCTTTTATTTCCAGGCGGCATAATAACTGGTGTGGTTGTTCGATCAGTTCAAGAATTTCACCCAGGGTTTCATTATTGTCAATTACCATATAGCCCAGTAAACTGGCGGGGGCGGATTTAGCGGCATATTTTTTGAAATCAGTTTCAGGCAGCCACACCTGTTTCTGGGCCAGTTTCATGGCCGCTTCCCGGGCATTGACTCCTTCGAGTTTAATATAAATTTCTTCTTCCGATTTGATCTTGGTGGATTCGATAAACCAGGGGAGGAAGGAATTCTTCTTTTCTTCTACAAATAAAGCAGTCAGTCCTTTCAGTGAAGTCTTTTTCCCAAGCTCATGCTTCAGCAGCAATTCACCCTGCAAACCATGCACAGCCACGAATTTCCCGATGTTGTAATATTCTGCCATTAGATAACCACGAAAATAAAGTTTTAACCGGCGTTGGCCGGGGATTATTTTGCCTGCGGCAAAACTGAGGGTGGCCACGAAATCACACGAATTGACACGAAAGGGTTTGCCTGTGGCAAAGACCTGCCTGCGGCAGGGTTGGCCACTGATCACACGGATAGACACGGATTTATTTGCCTGCGGCAAAAAAGGGTGGCCACGAATTCACACGAATTGACACGAAAGGGTTTGCCTGTGGCAAAGACCTGCCTGCGGCAGGGTTGGCCACTGATCACACGGATAGACACGGATTTATTTGCCTGCGGCAAATGGGCTAGCCACGAATTGACACGAAAACACACGAAAGGGTTCCAGGTGTATTTTTTCGTGTCAATTCGTGTGATTTCGTGGCCAATAAAAATTTCCAGCGTAGCGGAAATTAAATCCGT
>CAZFLL010000069.1:0-22512 GCA_964519865.1 uncultured Chitinophaga sp.
TTAAATCTGTATCGAGGGTTCGAATCCCTCCCTCTCCGCCTTCGCCCTCCGAAGCTAAAGCTACGGAGGGCTTTTTGTTGAATCTCTCTTCTGAATAAGTTTTACCAAGGGCTTCGGCGGACAGGTCCGCCACGTACCTCCGAAATTTTAACGAAGGGGGGCTTCGTCCTCCGAAAAATTTCAACGCAGTTAATCCCGCTTTTCTGAGCTGGCTCTTCCTCCCTCGTTAAATACCCTTCACCGGGTATTAAATCTTTCTGACTGAAGATTAACTTTAGCCACATGAAACAATACCTCCTGTTATTTATCACCTGTATATGTGTAGCCTTCCCTTGTCTTTCACAGGATAAACTCGCCCTGCTGGTCGCCGTTGGGCAATACCCGGAAAACAGCCGGATACGACCTATTGCTTCAGTTACTGACCTGAAGTATATCAAAGCGGCCCTTAAGAAAAATGGTTTTTCCGATAATAATATGCAGACCCTGGTGAATGCGAAAGCGACCAAACAGGGAATCCTGAACAGCCTGGCGGCACTGGCCACCAGGGCTAAAAAAAATGATATTGTGGTGATCAGTTTTGGTTGTCATGGACAGCAGATCCGTGATCAGCGGACTGCAGAACTGGGGAAGGATGAAGATGACGGCTATGACGAAGCCCTCATTCCTTATGATGCAAAAGGGGTGTATAATCCAACCGGCTACCATGGTGAAAAACACCTTCGTGATGATGATCTTTTTCCTCTTCTTACGGAGATCAGGAAGAAGATTGGTCAAAACGGAAGTATGCTTGTTTTAATCGATGCCTGTCATTCGGGTACCGGAACCCGTGCCGATGATTTCCCGGTGTCAAGAGGTGAGCCGGAACCTTTCCCTGATCCGGAAAATCCCTTTGACCCGGCTTCTATTCAGAATACGGATACCAGGACTTCCTATTTAGATCATATCAGCGACAGTATTTCCAATATGGTGGTGATCAGCGGATCTGGCCCTCACCAGCTCAATAAGCAGGTGCTGGTGAAGAATGAAGAAGTGGGTTCTCTCTCCTGGGCATTTTATAAAGCGATGAACGAACTGGACGCCGGGAACGATTATGGAATCCTTTTTCAAAAGATCAAAGCCACTATACAGGCCGTGATACCTGAGCAATTACCCATGGTGGAAGGGAATACCAGCCAGGTTATTTTCAGTGGTAACTACAAGCCAAAAGTGGAACAGAATTTTATCAGGGTAGGTCTGAAAGAAGGACCCCGTTCCGGGGAAGATTCTGTTTTTACCCTGGGCAGGGGAATGCTGGATCGTATTTATGCAGGAGCAACCGGGAAGATTTATCTCCCGGGAAAAACAGAGCCGGTAGCTGAAGCAAGGATCGTAAAAGCGGAGAATTTTAATAGTGTCGGGGTCGCTGCCGGACTTTTAAAAAGAGGCGAAACCTATGAACTGCGGTTTTCTGAAGAAAATTATGGAAACCTATCAGCGCAGCTTCGCTTTGACAGGCAGGACCAGATTCCTGCGGGTATTGAAAAGCAGCTCAGGCAGGCATTGGCTCCCTATAAGTTTATTGCATTCAACGAACAGAATGGGGATTTCCGGTTTGGAAAAATGGAAACAGCAAATGGACCTCAAATCTACCTGTCCGACAGGAATAATAAAATGATCTGGGATGCCCCGCTTTCAACAACCGGCGCATTGCAGGCAGCCGATCAGCAAAATCTGATTGCAGGGATACAACAGGCACTCCGTGTAAAATATCTCCGGACTATGCCAGACGGGGGAGAACTGGAAAAATCGGTAAAGGCCAGTATTATTCCGGCTGTTAAAATTCCCGGCCAGGATACGCTGCTATTCAGGGAAGGAGATGCCTACGCATTGAAAATTGAAAACAACAGCACACAAAAATTATTTTATACTGTATTGGATATTTATCCGGATAATACAGTGGAAGTGTTGTATCCTTATAAAGGAAAAGAACCGTCGGATTACAGCATTGCGAAAAATGGCAGCGTGGTACGTAAGTTGTCCGTCAGTGCAAACTCGCCGGCAGGAGTGGAATTTCTCAAAATCATTGTATCCAAAGAACCCATGGACCTCAGGGGGGTATTCACCCATTCGATTCAGCGGGATGAAATGCGGTCTTTTCAGCTGATGCTGGATGATCTGTTCGCCCGGCCGGAAGGAGGAAAGAAAGTGAGGGCAGACTGGTCCTCGGTGAAAGCGGAAGAGATCGGGATTGTTACGGTTAATTTTACCATCATGAAGTAATAAACCAGGGATGTTATAAATGAAAAGATTATTCATTTGCTGCCTGTTTGTTTTTACAGGCTTGTTTTTGACCGCACAGGAACCTGTCAGGACTGAAGCCAGGGATATCTGGCTGACCATCAGGTATACGTACAAACAAAATGATACGATTGTAGCTTTTTTATCGGGGGCAGATAATATTGGCCTGCAAAAAGGACAACTGCTGAAAGCCTATCAGTCAGCTGTGGATGAAGTGCCTGGGGTCAGCCCGAAAAAAGAGTTTGGTGAAGTTGGTGCGGGATATATTTACCAGCTTGATGATCAATACAGCGCATTTATCCGTCTCTATAATCCGGCTGATACGTTGGTGGAAGGGGATATGATACAGATAAAACTACAGGTGCCTGTATTGCCTTACCGGGGTACGTTTTCTGAGCTGGCATTTGCGGGTATGATATTTACGGATGCGGACAGGAAGCCGCTTTATTCGCTGGATTACCTGGTACAGCACGACAGCCGGCAACTGGAGGATTCCATTTTTGCAGTGATTGTAGAAAGCCTGCACCAGACCTATGAACTGGTGAAGAACAGAACAAACCTGCCTCCGTCTATTCTGACAAAAGTAACTGAGGGTCGGTTTAAAAAAAGGATACCGCTGGAAATTATCCGGGATGCAAAACGGAAAGACCTGGAATCTTTCTTTCTCTATACCAAGGCCTACCCGGTGGGCTATATGGGCAAGTACTACCGGGCCAGTGAAAGCTTTGCCGGCTGGCTGATCAGTAACAGTCCATATAGTGTAGGTGAAGTCAGGAACGGGCTTTTCCCCTATTATAAGAATAAAGTTGAGTTTAATAAACGGTTGCCTGAATACAGGCGGGATGTATTGTCCGAACATACCGCTAGTGCCCTGGCTTCAGATGCGCTCGGATTATCGGATAACCTGAAATATGCTGAAGCGCACAACCTGGCGGATTTCGCCATTGTCCTGGGCGAAGGAGTGAAAGATACAGCGGCGTTGCCCACTGTTTATCTCTGCAAGGCACAGGTATACCTGGACCAGGAAAAATATACAGAAACGATTTCCTGGTGTGATAAAGCGATCAGGGCTGCCCTGCTGGCACGGAATCGTGATATTGAAATGCAGGCGACCATAAAAAAAGGGTTTTGCTTTAATAAAATATCCAGGTACAATGAAGCGGAAACAGTGTTGCGGGAGGCAGGGGTGAAATTGAATCAGTATAAGGACGAACTCGGAGAGGCGGATTATAATAAAAACCAGCGGAGAATCGTGGAATACCTGTCATCCATCCGGTTCAATTCAGGAAGCTATGATGAGGCCCTTCAATTACTTAATTCAGCGATTGAAGTCAATAACCGGATAAACAGTTATGATGCGCAGGTGTCCAATGCCGGGCACTACTCGTTTATCGGGAAAGTTTACAATGACCAGGGTAAACCCGGGGAAGCGATTCCCGCCTTACTGAAAGCGGAATCAATTTACCTGAACAATAGTGACCGGCATAACAGTGCGATTGTGGAAAATGACCTGGCCTACAGCTACTACCGGCAGGGGAATTACCGGTTGAGTATTGAAAAAGCCGGGAAGGCTAAAAAGCAATTACAGGAAGAAGGCGATCTGAACAATGCCGGTTATTCAATGTCGCTGATCGGTTCCGCTTACTGGCAACTGGGGCAATATGATGCTGCGCTGGCCGCGCATAAGGAATCACTTTTACTGCGTGAAAAAAGTGGCAATCTGAACGGCCAGGCCTATTCCTGGTCAAGACTGGGCGACCTGTTCAAACAAAGTGGTTCAAAAATCAGTTCACTGCAGGCCTATAAAAGGGCAGAAGATATTTACAATAAAATCCAGGACAGTACTGGTCTTGCCGAAGTCTATGCGCTCGAAGGCCAGGTATTCCTGGATGATGAAAATTATAAAAATGCAGCCAGGTTATTTGAAATGGCAAACGGGATCAGTCATAAGTCCACCGTGGAGGCTTTATTTAAACTTGGAGTATCCTGGAGCAGCATTGATACGGTGAAAGCAAAAAAATACCTGCTGGATGCCAGGCAAAAAAGCCGGGAGGATGGAAATACTACTTACCAGTTTGCGACAGTCAGGACCCTGGCGAGGATGGCCTACAATACCCGCGATAAAGATACTGGTGACAGCTATTTTGAGGAGTGCGCCGGCTTAAGCAGGCAGATGAATACCGCCTATTCCCAGGCGCAGATCCTGTCTTTAAAAGCTTACCGGTTTGAAAGTGAAACGGAGCTGGACAGCGCCCTGGTGTATTACCGTAAGGCCATGGTGATTAACGATACGGTGGATAAGAGCGGGTCAGTGGATAACCTGAACAGTATTGCCAATATCTATATTTCCATGGGAGAATTCGGCCAGGCAGATGACGTGCTGAGCAAGGCGATCCTGCTGGCCAGGGATATATCTGACAGCCTCGCCCTCGGCAGCACCCTGCAATTCAGTTCCTTCTTATACTCCCGGACCGCTGAGTTCAGAAAAGGGCTATCCAACAACGACAGTGCCATTGCCATCTTTAATAAGTCTGGTCATATCATTCGCCTGGCCAATACCTATGCGTCCAGGGGCACTTTACTCAGCAGTATGGGTGAAAACAAACTTTCCATACAGGCCCAGTTATATGCCGACAGCCTTTATAAAGAGGAGATGCAGGAAGAGCAACGGGGTATCCTGTTTAATAATATTGGCACGGTGTACACCAGCCAGGGTGATTATAACACGGCTTTAAAATACCTGCAAAAATCACTGGCGGTATTGCCCAAAGGGGTCATCAGTGAAAGCTACCTGCTGACACAGGGCAATGTGGCGGAATGTTACCTCGGCCTTAAACGAAATAATGAAGCAAAGGCCCTGCTGCTTCAGTATTTGCCTATGGCACAGAAAATGAAACTGAACAGGATTGCTTCCGGAATGGCCCTGGTGCTGGGTAAAACATACCTGGAAGAGAATGATCCGGTGAAGGCGGCGGCTTATTACTCCTATGCAAAACAATATGCGGCAGCCAGCGGTGAAAAAGAAAAATCGGTGGATGCGCTGGTGAATCTCGGGCGGATTTATGGGAAAGAAAATAAGACAGACCAGGCAGCGGCCAGCCTGCGGGAAGCGGGTTCGCTTGCCCTTCAGTATAAACTGAATGGGGGCTGGGAAGCTTACTATGAGCTGGGAATACTGACTTACCAGGTTCAGCAGTACGACAGCGCGGTAGTCTTTTTCAAGCAGGCCGTTGGTTTACTGGAAGACCAGGCGGAAAAATTATATGGAGGAGATGCGGCCAGAAAAATATTCAATAATGATCCGCGTAAGGCCGATCTCTACAATAAAATCACATTCTCGTATTACAAGATGGGTAATATCAACCAGGCCTGGGCCTATGCCAACCGGAGTAATATTGCCGGTATACGGGAACTATCCGGATCCTTGTCTGTAAACTCAACTGACGAGGAAAAGAACGAGGTATTGCGGCAATTGTTTTCCATGCAACAGGCAAAAAAAGCGCTTGAGCAGAATATGCTGACGCAACAAGGGCAGGCGAGACTGGAAACGTTGAAGAAAATCGAAATCCTGGAGAAAGACTATACCAATTTCCTGCAGGATGTGGTGAAACGGTTCCCTGAACTCAAAGATTATTTCCAGGGGGCTGATGCGGATGAATTCAATAAGTACAAAACAAAGCTGCCGGCAGATATGGCGGTTGCCTTATTTGTACTGAATGATAAAAACCTGATGATTTTTACATTGACCCGTGAAAAACTGTCGGTAGATACGATGACCGTCGATATAGCCGGCCGGATCAGTGCATTTATTGAGCTGATAAAAAATACCGGTAAACCAACCGGTACCGGTCCCTTGTCCACCCGATCTGATCCGATGGATGAGGATAAAACATCTGTCACCGGGAATTTCAGGGATATCTCGGATGAATTGTATTCGGTGCTGATCAGCCAGGTATATAATAAGATCGGGGGAAAAAGAAAATGGTGCATTATCCCTTCAGGGGTATTCAGTAATCTGCCATTTCAGTGCCTTGGAAAAAAGACGGAAGACGGAGCCTTTCATTTCCTGGCCGAGGAGCATACCATCTTCTATACCAACAAAATTTCCATATTTGGTGAACCCGCCCCGCCACAAGGCGGGCCGGCTGGTTCTTTTGCTGCCTTTGGAGTACCGGATGCCGTGCTGAAGTATAATATCAGTGAAGTGAAGAACATTGGTAAAATTATCGGTTCAGATTCGACGGTATACACCGATGCCAGGGCTACGGAACGCATGGCGAAACAGAGTCTTCTGAACAAGAAGTATATACATTTTGCCACCCATGGTGTCCTGAATTATACCACCGATTATACCGAGTCCTACCTTAAGTTGCTTCCGGATAAGGACAGTACGGATGGGAATAATGGTAAGCTGACGATGCGGGAAATTCAGTCGCTGGGAATCACCGACTGTGATATGGTCATTTTATCAGCCTGCCAGACCGCTGTGAGCATACAGCTGGTAAGAGGATGGAATATCTCGCCGGCAAATTCTTTCCTGGTGAGCAATGTAAAAACGGTAGTGGCCAGTTTGTGGAAAGTGGCGGATGAACCAACCGGACTGCTGATGGAATACTTCTATGAAAACATGAAAACCATGGAAAAGTCGGAAGCGTTGCGGCAGGCACAGATCCGGCTGAGCCAGGATCCCCGGTTTGTGCACCCCAATTACTGGGGGGCGTTTGTACTTTATGGCGACTGGCGTTAAAATACCCTGTGAAGGGTATGCCCGGTCAATGAAAGAAAGCATACATTCATTACTATAAACAGAAACACACATGAAAAGAGTATTTTTTCCGGTATTAATAATGACCCTTCTGGCGCTGCAGTCAAATGCCCAGATAAAAGGCTTTGCAGACAAAAAGCCTTCCAAAACTCCCTGTACTACATTAGTAGGGGACCAGATGCTTCCGGGTATGGCCGATACCAGTACAGGAAGATCGGTGGCTGATAATTACAAGACCTGGGAAAACGGGGCCGTTCTCCTGGTAAAGTTCATGAACAATGCCGGCAGCCCTTCCATGAGGGCAAGGGTGATGCGGTACGCGAAAGAATGGGAGCAATATGCCAATATTACCCTGAAGTTTGTACCGGATAATACACCCACCACCAATATCCGTATCCGGCTGGGCAGTAAGCTTGATTCACTCGGGCATAATTCAGCGGTGGGACTGGATTGTAACAATACCCCGCAGTACATGCAAACCATGAATCTCGATACCAGTGATTTCCTGGATTATGGCTTTTATGAGAATGACCTGAAAACAGGAGGGGCTTTTTACAAGTACCTGGTGAGTAAGGGTGAGGACATGAATAACTATACCTACAAAAAATTCTACAGGGATATCCTGTTTTACCCTGATCCTTCCATCCGTTTTATTGAAAAATATCTGAAAGGAACCACCATGCATGAAATGGGTCACGCCCTCGGTTTATTGCACGAACAGAGTTTCCCGGGTGCAATTAAATGGAACCGCGATACGATCTACAAATACTATGAGCGGTTTAACTGGAATAAGGCCAAAACAGATTTCAATGTGCTTGAAGTCAGTGAACAGTTCTTTACCAATGGTACGGCTTACGATCCAAAATCCATTATGCACTATGCGGTGTACCCCTGGCAGACCCTGGATGGCTCATCCGTGGAAGAGTCCTATGAATTATCTGCCGGTGACAAAAACATAATCGCCGCTTTATATCCCAAGGGCAAGCCTGTTTCTGCACTGGCTGTTCCCAAAGTGATTATCTCCAATTTTGTCAAGCTGGATGTAAAGAATGATATTGTGAAAAAAGCACTGGTGATCACCCCTTATTTTGATGTGAGTACCGGGGCTAAACTCGCCAACGCGTTTTATGTGGCCCGGCTTACCACGGAAGACGGTCGCTTTTATATTGCCACGTCCAATCTCCGGTATAACTGGGGCGGTTATGCGGCCATTTACCAGAAAATGAACCTGGCGCCTAATACAAAGAAAAGCTACAATAAACTTAAAAAGGATTTCCAGCTGATCTTCCCTTACAGTCAGATGCCTGATCTCGGGGGAAAGAACTTCAGGGTGGAATTTACCGTATACCAGGATGATGTGGCTTCCGGGAAACTCAACCGGCTGGTGCATTATTCATTTTCCAGTCCTTTAAGTATTACCAGGTAATTGGTAAAGTATAAGTCATTAAAAAACAGGTGCCGGTCACCTGTTTTTTTGTTTTTACCACTTTAAAGAAATATGGTTGAATTAAGCCGGAAGCCTGTATATTTGCAGCCCTTGCACTGAAGCGCCTTTGGCCATTCAGCCGCAATGTTCGGGAGGTAGTTCAGCCCGGTAGAATACCTGGTTTGGGACCAGGGGGTCGCAGGTTCGAATCCTGTCCTCCCGACAAAACAAGCAAATAGCCCTGGCGTAAGCCGGGGCTATTTTTGCTTGTTAATCATGCATAACATTTATTACGCAGGTGTAATCATGGTTTCCTGTATTTGCATGTATAAATAAAAGAGGTGTTTTTAGGAGTCCTTCCTGAATTGAATAAGTGCTTCTCATTAATTTCAATTTTAAAATTCAGGTTTTATATTTTTCCCGCTTAATATGCGTTTGTGTATACACAAGAACCTGGCCCGTTGAAGAATGGGCTGTATTTTATAATCCAATACCCTCTGTTTATGTTTAGAAATTTACGTTGGTCTTCTATCTGTTCCGTTTCCCGTTTCCGCCTTATCCGGATTTTTCCTGTTTTGTTGTTTCTCTTTATTACCGGTATTACCCGGGCACAGGTAAAAAGCTATTCCTTTAACAGTACTACCGGCGTTGCACTGGAAACAGGCAGCTTCACCAGTTTACTTGGTACTTTCCTGGATGATGATGTATCTGCAATGGCCAATATTGGTTTCACCTTCCGCTATGCCGGAACTGATTATACCACTTTCAGCGTTACCTCAAATGGCCTGATGCAGCTGGGAGGTTCAGCCGTCACGGATTATAATAATGTAACAGCCAATCTGGCCGGGGCCTACCTGATGCCCTACTGGGATGATAACTATACTGATGCGAACGGGTATGTTAAGTATAAAGTGACCGGTACACCGGGAAACCGGAAACTGGTGGTTGAATATTTCCTGGCTTATCTCGGAAACACCGGCGCGGCAGATAAACTATTCCAGGTCTGGTTGTTTGAAACCACCAACAAAGTACAGTTTGTATATGGTGCAGGGAATAATTTTAATGGCGGATATACAGTCGGTTTGTTAAGCAATGGGGCGACTGATTTCGTAACGGTTAACATCGCGTCGCATACTTCCAGCGTGGTGACTGCCCAGGATAACAATGTAACATGGCCCGGATCAGGCAGGTCCTATAGTTTTACAACCGGTAGTACATTGCCTGTTACCCTGCAGAATTTCAGCGGCCACAGGGATGGCCGGAATAACCAGCTGCAATGGACAACCGTGACTGAGGTCAATAACCGGGGCTTTGAGCTGCAACGTTCAGCGGATGGGATTAATTTTTCAACGATTGGTTTTATTCAGTCACAGGCAGCAGATGGTAACAGCAACAACCTGATCCATTACGAATATGCTGATAATACCCTTTCCGGGAACAAACAATATTACAGGCTGTACCAGCTGGATACAGATGGCCGGGGTAAATACAGCAGTGTGATTGTAATAGATGGAAATAAACCCACGGAGGTCCGGCTGGATGCTGTTTTCCCGAATCCGGTAAATACAAGTACACTAAACCTGCAGCTGACTTCGCCGGACAGGCAATCGCTGGCTATACGCCTGTATGATATGTCCGGGAAAATAATCCTGCAAAAAAGTATTTCTGTTGAAGCGGGGAGCAACACCATACCGGTGGATGTCAGCCAGCTGGCCAATAGTTTCTACCTGGTGAAAATTACTGATGACCAGGGAATCAACCGGGGAATACTGAAACTGTCTGTCATTAAATAGACCTTTCCCCGGATACAGGTCCGCAACCGATACAGGAATAGTGTTTTTGGAGAATTGTTGGTATAACCCGTTTATTTTATTCCGAAACGGGTCTGGCTTCGGCCGGAAGCAGAAGAATGAATATGGGTCTCGTTTTTAAAGCCATTTTATTTTTCTATCTTGCCGGTACATTATACCATTATGCATATCCTGATCACTGGCGGAGCCGGCTTTATCGGCAGTAATCTTACCCGTACACTTTTCCTGCAAGACCCGGCCGTCCGGGTTACCTGTATCGACAATTTTGATCCCTTTTACCGGGCCGAAATAAAACGTTTTAATATCCGCGATTTCCTGCCAAACCCGCAATACCAGTTTATTGAAGCCGATATCTCCACGACCAGTGCGGAAGAAATGACCCGGCTTGTCAAAGACCCCGTGGATGTGATTGTACATATTGCGGCCAAAGCAGGGGTGCGCCCCAGTATTGAAAACCCGCTGGCCTACCAACAGGCCAATGTGATCGGCCTCCAGCAGATGCTGGATTTTGCCCGGCTGAATAAAATCAAACAGTTTGTTTTCGCCTCCAGCAGCAGTGTATATGGGGTTAATGACCATTATCCCTGGAAAGAAGATGAAAAACTGATGCCGATCAGCCCCTATGCAGGTACAAAACTGGCTGGAGAAATGATGGGGCATGTATACAGTCACTTGTTCGGCATCCGGTTCCTGGCCCTCCGGTTCTTTACCGTCTACGGTCCCGGTCAGCGGCCTGACCTGGCCATCCATAAATTCACCAAATCGATCATTCAGGGCAAACCCATACAGATGTACGGGGATGGCAGCACCAGCCGGGACTATACTTATGTCGGGGATACCGTAAAAGGCATCATTGGGGCCATTCATTATACCGCTTCCGATTTTGAGATCATTAACCTGGGTAATAATTATACGGTTTCCCTGAAGGAACTGATCGAAGCCATTGAAGAGGTCACCGGGAAAAAGGCCATTATTGAAAAGCACCCGGAGCAACCTGGCGATGTGCCCCGTACGTTTGCAGATGTTTCAAAAGCAAAGGCCTTGCTGGGATATGATCCCCGGACAAAGCTGAAAGAGGGGCTGACTTCTTTTTATGATTGGTTTAAGGCAAACAGTGAAATGCTGCAGAAATAGTATTCAAAAACACTCAGGGAAGCAGGTTCTTCCCTTTAAATATTTTTCTTACGTTATAGGTTTTCTTATTCTGTGACTCATAATAAGTCCTGATATTAATATCCGCCACGATACCAATGGTGATCAGCTGAATTCCGCCCAGTAATAAAATGAGGCCGAGAATCAGCAATGGCTTACCCCCGATATTATTTCCCATCAGTTTCAAAACCAGCAGGTACAGGTTGATCAGCAAGCCCAGGCCAAAGCTGATAAATCCCATCGTGCCAAACAGGTGCATGGGCTTTTGCATATACCGGCGAAGGAAAACCATCAGTACAAGGTCACTGAGTACCTTGAACGTCCGGTTAATACCATATTTCCCTTTCCCGTATTTCCGGGGATGATGCTGCACATTCACCTGTGTGATGTGGGCCCCCTGCATTTTCGCCAATACCGGGATAAAACGGTGTAATTCCCCGTACAGGCCCAGTTCTGCAGCAATTTCCCGGCGGAACACTTTCAATGTACATCCATAATCCTTAATATGTACACCCGTAAAAGTGCGGATCAGCGCATTGGCGATCCGGCTGGGAATCTGGCGGAATAACATACTGTCCTGCCGGTTAATCCTGTTTCCGGCCACCACATCCCAGTCTCCTTTTTTAAGTAATTCCAGCATGGCGGGAATATCGGAAGGATCATTTTGCAAATCCCCATCCAGTAAAGCGATATAACTCCCCGTGGCATGATCTATTCCTGCCATCATTGCATTGCTCTGCCCGTAATTTTTCCGCAGTTCAATCAGGATGGTTCTTTCGTCAGCGGCTTCCAGTATTTTATTCTTTGTCTGGTCGGTCGAACCATCATCTACCAGGATCAGCTCATAATCTATCCCTGACAGGGCAGTATGCACTGCTTCAAAGAGAGGTTGAATATTCCCTTCTTCGTTCAGGACAGTTATTACCAGTGAGATTTCAGGCATAGAAGTAAATATGCGTAAAGGTATCGGATATTGGAAAACAGTCGGCAGTTGGCAGTCGGTAGTCAGCAGTCGGCAGTAAACAGCCCATTCTTAGAATGTTTATTCTATAGAATGGGCTGTTTCTCGTTTTACGAAATTTCGCTCGTAGCTCGTAGCTCGTACCTCTTGCCCCGTACCTTGTATTTCTTAGCTCGTAGCTCTTAACTCATTCCTCGTTGCTTCTCATATTATTCCCGCCAGCTCCAGGCTCTTTTTCTTCAGTTTCCTTAATTCAAGGTCTTCGATTACCGGATCGGCTGTCAGTACAAGGGATGTATTATTTTCCCTCCACCAGTTGTTGTTTTTCAGTTCATCGAAAGATACCACACCCACCAGGTATTTGCGGTCTTCATTGGCATGCCATTCCTCGATCCATTCAAACCGGTCTTTGGGCACGAGTGCCAGGTCATCAAAACTCACATATACGCGGAGGAAAATTTCATTGCTGAGCACATGTGGTTTATGGTGGTAGAGTTTTTTATATTCATACCGGTACTGGTAACGCAGGGCGGCGATATCGCTCAGTACGGCGGAAGCGGTGGGAAAGCTGCCGGCTCCTTTGCCATAGAAAAACTGCTTATCCGCAAAACCGCTTTCGATCACCACACCATTGTATTCATTTTTTACAAAAGCCAGGTGGTCGTCGTGGTTGATAAATTGCGGTAATACAAAGGCTGCCACTTTCCCATTCCGCAATTTCTGCGCCTGGGCCACCAGTCTTATCGCCTGTCCTTTGGATTTGGCCACACCGGCATCCGCCGCCTGAATATTCTGTATCCCATTAAAGAGGATCTGGTCAGGGGATTCTGTGATACCGTAAGCATGTGTCAGCAGCAATGCCCATTTATTCACGGCATCGTAACCTTCTACGTCCAGTTTCGGATTGCTTTCTGCAAAGCCAAGTTGCTGGGCCAGCACCAGGGCCTGTTTGAAATCCAGTCCTTCATCAAACATTTTGGTAAGGATGAAATTGGTGGACCCGTTAACAATGGCCTTGATGGAATGGAGCAGGTCATTGTCATAATATTCCTCCAGGTTGCGGATCACCGGTATGGAGGCGCAGGCAGCGGCTTCATACAACAGTGACCGTCCGGTTTGCTCCTGAAGTTCCAGCAGGGCGGGTAAATGTTCCGCGAGCATTTTCTTGCTGGCACTGACTACATCCTTCCCGTTTTTCAGGGCGGTGCTGACAATACTGAATGCCGCGTCGGCATCGTCGATCACTTCCACGATCACATTGATATCGCGGTCATTCAGCAGTTCGTCACGATCAGTAGTAAAGAGCGTGGCCGGGGCATTTCTTTTCTTGCCGTAATTTTTAATGCATATTTTTTTAATACTGGCTTTGAGAGAAGGGGTTTGCTGTAATACTTTGTATAAACCTTCACCTACCACGCCAAATCCAAAGAGTCCGATTGTTAATTGTTTATGTGTTTCCATGTTTATCCGTTCACAATTTTTAAATAAGCTGATTTTCGTTCATCAATAAATTTTACCAGGGCCGATTCTATTTTTTCATACTCAAGTAAAAAGCCATCATGTCCGAATTCGCTGGTAATGGTAAGTAAGGCGGCACCGGGTATATGCTGCTGCAGGAATTCCTGTTCAGCAATAGGGTACAAAACATCCGATTGAATCCCGATCACCAGGGTTTTTGCTTTAATACCGGCCAGTGCCGCTTTTACACCGCCCCGGTTACGGCCCACATCATGACTGTCCATGCTCTGCGAAAGGCGGTAATAGCTGATAACATTAAACCGGTTCACCAGTTTTAAGCCCTGGTACCGCTGGTAATTATCGGCCGCAAATACCGTATCCGGACTGATGGACACAAAGGCTTTATCACGCCGTTGGGTAATGGAATAGCCATTGTAATGGCGATAGGAGAGCAGGGCAATGGCACGGGCGGCTGCGAGCCCCTTCTGCCCGGCATCCGCTCTTTTTTCCAGCCAGGTACTGTCTGCTTCAATCGCCATCCGTTGTGAGGTATTGAAAGCAATACCCCAGGGAGAGAGCACCGCGTTGGTGGCAATGGGAACAATGTGTTCAAACAATTCCGGTTCCTCAATGGCCCACTCGAGTAACTGCATACCGCCCGTACTTCCTCCAAGGCCTACAAATATTTTTGTAATGCCCAGCTGATTTTTCAGTTGCTGGTAAGCCCTTACCATATCCCGGATGGTAAACACCGGGAACTCATGATAATAAGGCTGACCGGTGAGCGGGTTTTTGCTTACGGGCGAAATACTGCCATAAGGACTGCCCGGTTTGTTGACACAGATAATAAAATATTTCGCCGGATCGAGGTATTTTCCTTCACCCACGAGACCGGGCCACCATTCCACGGGATTGCTGTTGGCTGTCAGTGCATGGAAAATCCAGACCACATTGTCCTTAGCGGCATTGAGTTTTCCATGCGTGGTATAAGCCAGGTGAAAACCAGGCAGGTTCTCACCCGACTCAAGAGTAAACAGCTGATTGTATTGAAATGTTGTTGTCATTTTAAGCCACTAAATCTTTTGCAAAAACTTTTTCAAAAGCCTGTTCGAAATCGGCCTTGATATCATCGATATATTCAATGCCGACACTGATGCGTACCTGGTTGGGTAGTACACCGGCTGCCACCTGGTCGGCCTCGCTTAATTGTTCATGCGTGGTGGAAGCAGGGTGAATGGCCAGTGATTTGGCATCACCCACATTGGCCAGGTGACTCACCAGTTTAAGGGAATCGATAAACTTGCTGGCATTCTCTTTGGTGCCTTTGATGCCAAAGTTGAGTACACCCCCAAAACCATGGTGCAGGTATTTTTTAGCCAGCTCATGGTAAGGACTGCTTTTCAGTCCCGGGTATTGTACAAACTCCACCGCCGGATGTTGTTCCAGCCACTGGGCCAGGGTGAGGGCATTGTCCACATGGCGTTGTACACGCAGACTGAGTGTTTCCAGACCCTGTAACAGCAGGAAGGAATTAAAGGGACTCTGTGAACTTCCAAAGTCACGCAGTCCTTCTACCCGGGCACGGATAGCAAAGGCAATATTGGGCAGGCCCAGCGGATTTCCTTCTCCGAACACGTCCCAGAATTTCAGGCCATGATAACCTTCCGAGGGTTCAGTAAACTGGGGGAATTTTCCATTGCCCCAATTATAATTACCTCCGTCAATGATTACACCGCCGATACTGGTACCATGACCGCCGATCCATTTGGTGGCCGATTCAACCACGATATTTGCCCCATGTTCCAGCGGGCGGAATAAATAGCCACCGGCACCGAAGGTATTGTCCACTATCAGTGGGAGGTCATATTCTTTCGCTAAAGCGGCGAATTTTTCAAAGTCAGGAATATTCAACCGGGGATTACCAATTGTTTCGAGATAGATCGCTTTTGTGTTTTTGTCAATATGCTTTACAAAACTTTCGGCATCATCCCCGTTGGCAAAGCGGACTTCAATACCCAGCCGTTTGAAAGCTACTTTGAACTGGTTATAAGTGCCGCCATAGAGAAAAGAGGTGGAGACAAAATTATCACCGGCCTGCAGGATATTATTCAGGGCCAGGAATTGGGCAGCCTGCCCTGAACCGGTGGCCAGCGCGGCCACACCCCCTTCCAGCGCTGCAATCCGTTGCTCAAAAACATCCGTGGTGGGATTCATGATCCGGGTATAGATATTCCCGAATTCTTTCAACCCAAACAGGTTGGCCGCGTGCGTGGCATTGTTGAAACCATAGGACGTGGTCTGGTAGATCGGTACGGCCCTTGATTTTGTGGTTGGATCAATTTGCTGGCCGGCATGCAGCTGCAGCGTGTCGAAATGAAGTGGGTTACTCATACTAATTTTTTTTAAAATGACGAATGCAGGTTTAGAAAATAATCAGGCAATAAATAAGGGCGAACGCCCTTTCCGGGAGTAATTATATAGTATGCCTTACGGCATACAACAACAGCAGCAATGGCACCTGTTCATGGTGCAGTAAGATGTGTGGATGGTGTTGCAGTGTTTCATTTACCCGATAA
This sequence comes from uncultured Chitinophaga sp., assembly GCA_964519865.1. Lineage (GTDB taxonomy): Bacteria > Bacteroidota > Bacteroidia > Chitinophagales > Chitinophagaceae > JJ008. The sequence continues at coordinate 16,427 of CAZFLL010000069.1, forward strand.
AATTAGTGGACTTTTTATTGTCCGGCCAAAATTATTTCCTGCTTTCTGCTTAATGATTTGTTAATGCGTTTAAAGGCGAATGATTGTTCGTGTGGGGCATCCGGGCCTGAAAATTGTTGTTTAATTTTTTGTGTTTCATCTTTTCTGGTTTTAAACATGATGATTAATTGTTTAACATTGATTCCTGCAGGAATCAGGTAATTACCAAAAAAGGAGCGGACGGGTGGGACCGGGAAGCAATACCCTTTCGCTAAACCTGCCTGCCGGCAGGCAGGGCTATGGGGTATAAAAAAAGCTCACCCGATAAATCAGATGAGCTTTTGAATATGTTGAGTCTGTTCCGAAGCTATATATCTGGCTTATCTTCCCCGCAATTGCGGGATGGAGTTGGCACCTTTTCCACTATCTTCTGTTCTTCTATGTCATCCTGAGCCTGCCTGCCGGTAGGCAGGCCTGTCGAAGGATGTCATCCTGAGTTTAACGAAGGAAAGTGGAGAGGTTGTCAAGGCTTCATCGGGCCATAACCCTCAGCCTTTCTTGATAAGTACTGTAAAGAACTGATGCAAATATACGGTCTGTGATTAATTCAAAAAACAAAAAACCGGGGCAATGGGCAAACGGTTGTTCGCGTAGTCGCTGAAATCCGCCCCGGAAGCGGGTTTCAGGGTTTGTAGTTTTTTTCAATCCATTCTTCCTGCGAACGGGCAGACTGGTCAATGGGCGTTTTCAGTTCAATTTTTTCCTGGGCTTTTTTGATCGCACTGCTGATCATATTGTGTTCAATCACTTCCGTTTCTTTCATGCCCAGTGACTGCATCACCTGGATGATTTTTTCGCCACCAAATTGTTGAAAGAGGGGCTCACGGAGGGAGGAGTAAACGGTTACTTTTTCCAGGTGCATCGAACGGCAAACATCTTCCTCCTTGCTGCGTAATGGATAATGTTCGGCAAACAGCGGTTCCCGGCCAGCACGTTGTCCACCCAGGGCATCACGCACCAGCAGAACGGGTACCTGTGCCTGGCTGTTTTCCGCCATATAACGTTCTGTCTTTTCGAGACTTTCTTCAAACCAGCAAACGATCACCGATTGCGGTTGTTTATTCCAGGCTTCCAGCAATGCCGCCAGCTTTGCCTTTTCATCGATCACCACTTTATCGGTGATCGTTACTTTATCTGAATTATTTTTCTTACCGAATAAACCAAACATGGGAGGTATTTGCCGTAAAATTAAGGCAGTATAAAAGGAGCCGCCAAAATAATTTGGGGCAATAAAAAAGGGCTGAAGCAGCCTGCTGCTTCAACCCTTTTTGGTTACTGTATGATAGAACCGTCCTGTTATTATCAGTTCATGGCTGTTTCCCTGACCAGTTTGGTCCCTGTATAGATCCAGGCCTTGGGTGTTACCGGTTGTTTCTTTGTCTTTGAATTTTTCACGGTGCTGGCTACGGGCTCGGCCGGAGCAGGAACAAAAGCAGCACTGGGGTCTTCTGCATTGTATACTTTACCCAGGCAGATGCTGAGGGTATTGGTCGCTTTATCAAAAATCAATGTTCCTTCAGCCACCTCATTTCCTTCTGCTGTTTTCTGCGCCGGGATTTTATAGGTAGCAGGTGATTTTCTCAGCATCGCTTTTACTTTACCCTGGGGCAGGCCTTCAATCCAGGCGATGCCTTTGTTTTGTTCATCGAGGGTTATAGAAAGATGGGCGGCATCCGCGTTTGTGGCTGATTCATATTTCCCGATGACCGGAAAAATATCTTCCCGCGTGGGAGGTGCCGGAGCCGTTACAATTTTATCCCGGTACAGGGCCGATATAGAATCCACGGTCGGGTTTTTTTTGGCATCCCAGTTCTGCTGGGCACTGACTGTAACAGAAAGGAAGGACAATACAAATCCGCCCATTGCAAGAATGGTCTTTTTCATAAGAGAAATTTTTAATGATTTAATTGGTACTCGGGCTATACTTCAAAATACTGTGCCAGAATAATTATTTGTGGATAACTTGAAAAACTTCTTACCCCCAAAACTGCTGTTTCAGGCCGGAATCGGGTTTTTTTGTCCAATCCCGGATCGTGCGGGAGCCCCTCCGAATCAGTATCTTCGTTCCCCGTTATGGCAAAAAGTAAAAAACCGGAGAATATACCTGCAGTGCAGGAACAGGAATCGATCGAAGTGTATGGGGCCAGGGTCCACAATCTCAAGAATATTGATATTTCGATACCCAAGAACAAGCTGGTCGTGATCACCGGGATCAGCGGCAGTGGCAAATCCTCCCTGGCCTTTGATACTATTTATTCCGAAGGACAGCGCCGGTATATGGAAACCTTTGGCGCTTATGCCAGGCAGTTTATCGGCGATATGGAACGGCCGGATGTGGACAAGATCACCGGGTTATCACCCGTGATTTCCATTGAACAAAAGACCACCAATAAGAACCCCCGTTCTACGGTTGGTACTGTAACAGAGATCTATGATTTTCTCCGGCTGCTCTATGCCCGTATCGGGCAAGCCTATTCCTATAATACCGGCAAACGTATGGTGAAATGGAGTGAGGAGGAGATCGTGGAAAATATTTTTAAAAAATACAAGGGCAAAAAAATCGCCCTGCTGGCACCCATGGTCAGGGGACGTAAGGGGCATTACCGCGAACTATTTGAAGATGTCCGCAAGAAAGGATTCCTGAAAGTGAGGGTGGATGGGGAGATCAAAGACCTGGTGGCTAAAATGCAGGTAGACCGCTATGTAATCCATGATATTGAACTGGTGGTGGACCGGCTGCAGGTTACCAACGATCTGAGGACAAGGCTGAGCCAGAGTGTTCAGCAAGCCCTGAAACTGGGCAAGGACCTGATGTTTATGCTGGTGGATGATTCAAAGTTTGTCCAGTTCTCCAAACTCCTGATGTGTGAAGATACCGGGATCAGTTATGAAGAACCTTCACCCAATGCGTTTTCATTTAACTCACCTTATGGCGCCTGTCCGTCCTGCAAGGGACTGGGCACCAAACACCATATCAATATGGAAGCGGTGATCGCGGATCCGTCCCTGAGTATCAGTGAGGGTGGCATTGCCCCGCTGGGTGAGGAGCGGGATGCCTGGGTATACCGGCAGGCCCAGGAAGCGGCCAAGAAAAATAAAATTTCACTCAGCACACCAGTGAGTAAGCTGACGCAAAAGCAGCTCAACATCATGCTGTATGGAAATGAGGACGGGCAGCAGGTGGACCTGGAGTTTGAGAATATGAAGTTTGACCCGTATGGTCCATTTGAAGGGGTGATCAACATGCTGCAACGCTGGTTTGCCAATCCCTACAGTGAAGCGATCCGGGAATGGACTGAAGACTATATGATCGTAAAGCCCTGTGATACCTGTAATGGTTCAAGGCTGAAAAAAGAAAGTCTCTGGTTCAAGGTTAACGGCCGCAATATTGCGGAACTGAGCCAGATGAATCTGGATAACCTGGCTGCCTGGTTTGATGGGATAGAACTGATGCTGGATAACAAGCAAAAAGCAATAGCCAAAGATGTATTGAAAGAGATCAGGGAAAGACTGCAGTTCCTGCTGGATGTGGGACTGACTTATTTAACGATTGACCGGCCTTCCCGAACACTGAGTGGAGGTGAATCACAACGGATCCGGCTGGCCACCCAGATTGGTTCCCAGTTGCAGGGAATCACCTATATACTGGATGAGCCATCTATCGGCCTTCATCAGCGGGATAACCACCGGCTGATTGATGCCCTGAAGAACCTGCGGGATATCGGGAACAGTGTACTGGTGGTGGAACATGATAAGGATATTATGCTGGCCGCCGATCACCTGATCGATATCGGCCCTAAGGCCGGTTTTCATGGCGGGCGTATTGTGGCACAGGGCGATCCCAGAGATTTATTAAAACTGGATACACTCACTTCGGGTTACCTCAATGGTCACCGGAAGATTGACGTGCCGGCAGAAAGAAGACCCGGCAATGGAAAATTCCTTGAATTAAAAGGAGCCGCCGGGAATAACCTGCAGAAAGTGGATGTGAAATTTCCATTGGGAAAATTCATCTGTGTGACCGGTGTGAGTGGCAGTGGTAAATCCACCCTGATCAATGAAACGCTTTACCCCATATTGTCGAAACATGCTTTTGGGTCGAAAATGACCCCGCTGGAATATAAATCCATCAAAGGGCTGGAACTGATTGATAAAGTGATCGAGATCGACCAGTCGCCCATTGGCCGTACGCCCAGAAGTAACCCGGCCACCTATTGTGGTTTCTTTACGGAGATCAGGACATTATTTGCTTCGATCCCCGAAGCCAAGATCAGGGGTTACAATGCCGGCCGGTTTTCATTCAATGTAAAAACCGGTCGCTGTGATGTGTGTGAGGGCGGGGGAATGCGGGTCATCGAAATGAATTTCCTGCCCGATGTATATGTGCATTGTGAAAAATGCAATGGTAAGCGGTATAACCGGGAAACCCTGGAGATCCGGTATAAAGGGAAGTCGATAGCTGATATACTGGAAATGACCGTGGAAGAAGCCGTGGAATTTTTCCAGGCCGTACCTTATCTCTACCGGAAGATCAAAGTGCTGGAGGAAGTGGGTCTTGGGTATATCACCCTCGGTCAGTCAGCCGTTACCCTCAGCGGGGGAGAAGCACAGCGGGTGAAACTATCCACTGAGCTGGCCAAACGCGATACAGGTAAAACTTTTTATATCCGGGATGAGCCCACCACCGGCCTTCACTTCGAAGATATCCGGCATTTGCTGGCTGTCCTGAATAAGCTGGTGGACCGCGGCAATACCGTACTGGTGATCGAACACAATATGGATGTCATCAAAGTGGCGGATCATGTGATTGATATTGGTCCCGAAGGAGGAGATGGGGGAGGAAGGGTGCTGTTTGAAGGCACGCCGGAGGAGCTGGCAAAAAACAAAGAAAGTTATACGGCGCAGTATTTGAAAATGGAGTTATAAAAAAAGACCAGCTTGATAGCTGGTCCTTTTTTATAAATAGGATTGATATTAAAGACTAAAACTGGCATTGCCTAAACCATAGCTAAGGCCAAATGCTGACATCAGGATTTTACTAATGATTAAACCGATCACCATAAATACTGCAATCATTACAATCAGGGAAACCACAAAGTAACTGACCTGCTTGTCTTGTGGAGTTTTCTTTAATTTAGGAAGTCCCACATAAAGCAGGTACAGACCATAAAGCCCCGCAAGTCCTCCGATGATAGCCAGGGAGGGGATAATGGCCAGCAGTCCGCCTACCCAGCCGGGTGTCCAGGAATAGGCTACCAGTTGTACCGATTTGCCCATGTTTTTTTCGGAACCAAAACTTGGTGCCAGTGCGTCTATCACAAAGGCGCTGACAAAAACACTCAACAAAGCCCCTGCGAGCACCGTGATTCCCTGGTAGAGACCCCAGTCGATTCCTTTAATACGGAGACCAAATCCATAGTTAAAACCAATAAAGCCATAGCCGATAAATGCGGCCACAGCGGCGGCACCGGCCAGGGGTAACACGTAGCCGGTAATGATTCCAGGGACATTGGCTTCTTCTCCATTTATAACATCCCATTCTTTAGCGGGAGTCATCATAATGTTTTTTGCTCTTTCGATTAAATTCATAAAGGTTGTTTTTGGTTGAAGGCCTACTCATTTGGCTTTTCGGCATTCGCCCCCGGTTCAGGCTCCGGGATGCCTTACTGCTTATGTCACTAATTTAAGCTAGTTTCTGCATAAAAGAGAATGAAACAAAGCTATATGTTGATAACCGGTTAACATATCCCTGTTTTAGGGGAAACAGGGGAGAAGTGGCGAGATTCGAGGTATGAGTCGCGAGCCTGATTTCGTAAAACGAGATTCATACCTTTCTGTAAGATCAAAATTCTCAGGAGGGTGCTCGCAACTCGAAGCTCTCAACTCGTAGCTTGCAACTTGTAGCTCACAGCTTTTTCACTATCCGGCTATAAACAACAAAAGCCACTAAAACAGCGGCTTCTCGTACTTCGTACTTCTAATTTCGTACTTGTTGTTTCCCTGAAGGTAAAGGCAGGAAGTGATTGTAAAAATTTACAGCTTAGGGG
>CAZFLL010000070.1:0-11301 GCA_964519865.1 uncultured Chitinophaga sp.
AAGAAAAGGCGTTCCGTTTCCGGAACGCCTTGGTTATGACTTAGCAGGTAGTGTTATTAATGTCCGACAACCACCCTGAAGGTCTTCTCAGATGTGCGTATTCCATCATCATAGATGAAACGTACCATGTAAATGGCGGATGGCAGGTGAGTGATATTGACCGGTACAACACGGCCATACACTAATCCTTTCCATTCCTGTGTATTCACCACCTGACCTGAAGCGGTATACACTTTCATGGTCAGGTAATTATACAATACACTGTTCATCCGGATGAAGAACTGACCACTGTTCGGGTTCGGGTAAAGAATCACTGCATCATCACGGAGCAGGCGGATCCTTTCCGGACAATCACTCACCACCGCTTTAGTTGTATCAGTAGATGTACAACCGGCTGCATTGGTATAGGAGTAAGTCAGCGTATAGGTTCCAACAGCTGTTGCTCCCGGAATGAAATTGAATCCGGATACACCAATACCACTCCAGCTACCTCCTACCGGTGTACCTACCAGCGGTACCAGGGTATCGCTGAGACAGATCCTCCTGTTCCAGAGGTCGGTAGCTGTAACGGCTGTCAGTCCGTTTACAGTCAGGGTAACTGCATTGGAAGTAACGGTATTACATGTATTGGTAATGATCACCCTGTATCTTCTGCCGGAGAGCGCAGTCGTTGTACCGGGTATCGTTAATGTGGCCCCGTTTTCATTGGTGATATTGGTCCAGGTGGTACCATTATCCGTACTTAACTGCCACTGGTAAGCCAGGCTTGTACCGGCGGCGGTTACAGTGAACACTGCATTGGCTCCCGCACAAACAGTGGCATTCGCCGGTTGTGTGGTAATGGATGCAGGCACTAATACAGTCACAGTTGAACTTCCGGTACCTGAAGTACAGGTAGCCGTAGTAAGTGACGCGTTATAAGTGGTTGTAGTGATCGGTTTAGGATAAACTGTACCGGCCATTGTACCCGCCACATAAGGCACTGTGTAGTTAGGATCAATGAAAAGATTGGTCACCGGTGTCCATACAGCCCCATTCACTTCGAATGTGATGCTCCAACTGGTGATAGCTCCCACATCCAGACCAAACTGGTCAACGATGAAGAGTTTCCAGTCACCGTTGAAGTTACCACTGAAGGTAGACAGTCTCGGGTTGAGCTGGTTGATGGAACCAGGACCAGGCGCTGTGAATACGTCAGGTGCAGCTACGTTTGTCGGGCGATAAGTTCCACTGACAATATTCGCATTCGGTAAATCAATCAGGGCGGCATCATCAAATACCAGGTTGGCATTGATGATATCTGCAGAACCTCCACGGTCAGACATCAGGATTACATTCGAGCCATTCGGCGCCTGCAGTAACATGTCTATATCACTCGGGAAGGTATGGGAGATGCCATTGATATTAACAGATTTCACCCGTACACCTGATGTTGGCAGACCACCCACTGTAATGGCAGAGGGATAAGGTCCGGCCACACCAGCTGCTGTATTAACCGGTGCACCATTCGGAATGGCGATCGGGCCAGCTGTTGCGGTAGTTGCTGTATAGGGAGCAACAGTCAGTACTGTTGAACTGCCAAGGCAGATATTCACTGCTGAAGGCGTTACCACCGGCGTGGGCGGTGTGGCGTTCACCACTGTTGTAGCGGTAGCCGTACATCCGGTAGCACCGATTGTTCCGGTTACAGTATAAGTCGTATTCAGTGCCGGGTTAGCGGTTACAGTAGCACCGGTTGTGCTGCTCAGTCCGGCAGCAGGACTCCATGTATAGGCAGTCGCCGTTCCGGTAGCATTCAACACCACAGGACCACACTGACCAGTCGGGCTGACAGAAACAGTCGGCAGCGGATTAACGGTAATCGTAACAGAGGCAGGGCCTGAACTACAGGTTCCCAGTGTATTGGTTACAGAATAAGTATACTGCGTAGTAACTGTCGGTGATTTTTTGAAATAAACGGTGGAAGCCGGTGTACCAGCTGTATAGTTAATCGTTGCATTGGCATCAGTATAAAGGTCTGTTACCGGGGTCCATACTGCTGTCGGGATTTCAAATACAATACTCCAGCTGGTGATACTACCACCATCAAGACCTGCATCATCCACTACAAACAGTTTCCAGTCTCCATTGAAGTTGCCGCTAAAGCTGGACAATAACGGTGTCGGCTGATCAACTGAACCTGGTCCGGGAGCAATCCAGGTATCCGGAGAGGTTACGTTGGAAGGTTTATAGGTACCTGAAGGCGTGGTTGCTGTGGTCATTGCAGCAGCAGCGGCATCATCAAATGTATAATCCCTTCCGGTAATAGAAGACGTACCACCCACATCAGACATCACCACCACATTGGTACCGGTTGGTGATTGCACCAGGGCATCGATATCAGTCGGGAATGTATGGGTAACACCATTCAGGGTTACGGATTTAACCCGTACACCTGAAGTCGGCAATCCGGTTACATTAAGAATAGCCGGGTAAGGAGATGCCGGACTTGCTGTTGTCGGGATTGTAATGGCCGGTCCGCTATAGGAATAAGTAAAGCTGGTCGGCGTTACAGTCAGCGGCTGGATGGTTCCTGCACAAATAACCGGTGCAGCAGGTGTGATAACCGGGGTAACCGGTGTACCCAGTACAGTTACAGAAGCTGAATTGGTACAACCTGTTGCTGTAATCGTACCTGTTACAGTATACACTGTTGAAACAGTCGGGCTGGCAATAACAGTGGTACCTGTTGTGGTGTTCAGACCAGTAGCAGGTGACCATGACCAGGTATTTGCATTACCATTGGCAGTGAGGGTAACAGGGGCACAGAAGCCGCTGGGACCTGAGTTCACCACCGGTATGGGGTTCACAGTAAGAGTTGCCGAGTTAGAGTTAGTAGTACCACAAATATTGGAAACTGAACAACGGAACAGGTTACCATTATAGATGATGCCTGTAGTGGTAAGTGTCAGTGTGGTAGTAGTTACACCTGAGAATGGAGGCACATTGGACAGGTTGGTCCAGGTGGTTCCACCGTTGGTGCTGATCTGCCACTGGTAGGTCGGGGCAGGTGCCGGTGCATTATCCGTGATGGTAAAGGTGGTATTTCCATTCTGACAGATCGTGCGGTTAACCGGTTGGGTAACCACGATCGGGGGAATTACTGTATTGATGGTAACAGGATTACCGCTGTACAGGCCGAAACAGCCCGGATTACTTTGTTCTCTTACAGCAATGTTATAGTTACCAGCAGGCAGGGCATTGAATGTATTGGAAGCCTGCCAGGTTGTACCGCCATTCACGCTGTATTCCAGGGTACCTGTACCTGTAGCATTTACTACAATTGTTCCGGTGATTACCGGGCAAACAGGTTGTGTAATGGTGGGAGCAGTAATAGTCGGAGTACCGGTGAGTGCATTGATGACAACCGGGTTACTCGCATAAGGAGTCAGACAGGATGGTGTAGACACCAGGCGGGTTACCAGATTATAGTTACCTGCAGCCAGGCCGTTAAAGGTGGCTGAAGCCTGCCAGGTTGTACCACCATTGATACTGTATTCCAGAACATCCACACCTGTTGCATTCACCACAATGCTACCAGTTAACTGGCCGGCACAAGTGGGCTGTGTTACAGTCGGGGCATTCATAACAGGAGGAGTGGCACAAGCAGCCTGTACGATCGGGGTCAGACTGTCTTTATAACTGATCCTGGCATTTGATGCATCATATAAACCTGATTTCACAAATACATAAGGTCTGCTTTCCAGCAGGATATCATCCACATACCAACCGGTTACACCTAATGAACCATCGGCACCTAAGCGGAAACGGACCTGAACGGTCTGACCAGAGAAGCTACCCAGGTTAACGGTTGTTTTCACCCATCCGCCGGAGCTGGCAGAGAATGCAGCACGGCCACTTAATGGGTTAGCGGAAGAATTCAATGTAGCATTATAGCGGGCACCACTCATATAGGGGCCAAGGTCAGACCAGGTGGCACCACCATTGTTACTGATTTCAACCACGCATCCATCCCAGCCTGATTCCACATTATAATTGTGCCAGAAACTCAGGGTGCTGTATGCAGAAGCACCGGCGGGCAATGCAAAGGAACCGGTTGTCCGGAGAATCTGATCAGAAACCACTGTAGCATTGGGGGAGAAGAAAGCCAGCGGGGCACTATGGGTGGTGGTACCGGATGTAGCCCATACACTCGCTGTGGTGGAAGTCGCTGTCCAGTTAGGAGCAATAGCTGTAACCGGATCGTTGACATGAACCACAGGAGCGAAATAAGTACCATTATTTACATTCACGGTAACCACGTGGTTTTGTGAACTGTTGATCGGCATAGTGATCGGGCTGAAAGTAACCACACGGTCAGCGGGAGTGTATACACCACCACTTACCCAGGTCACAGTAGTCGGTAATGTATCACGCAGCACATAGTTGGTCATGGCTGTACATTCGCCGGAGCTTACCACATTGGTATAGGTGAAAGGAGCACCTTCAGTCGCATTGGCACCACTGGTGTTCAGGGCAAAACTTCCTGAATCAACAGAGTAGTCGGCCACACCATCCGTAACACTGCCGGATGAACCCTGGGAAGCATTGCGGCCCAGACCTCTTTTGGCAAAAGCTTTCCAGATGGCACATTTATAACGGCCACCAAAGAATACCTGGTCGGCCTGGAGGATGGCATTCCGTGCATCCACAAAACCAGGGTTGCAGGGCTGAAGCCTCATCCCTTCCATCACCAGTTTCATGGCAGCGGCATTACCCCTCCATGTATTAACTGCTCCTGATGGGTTCAGGAAATTCGTTTCAATAAAATTGTCTTGTTTGATGATTTCCCAGGTCATTTCCCAGATCATCATACACCATACTTCACCCACACCGTGAGGCACTACAGAACCTGGAAGGTCTGCATAGGTCAGCGGGTAGATGGACATATCAGTCGAATATGGGAAACGGCGGATACCGACTCCGGTAATCGGCTGGTTCAACGCATAGGTACCGATACCTCTTCTGAGTGGTCCGTCATTTACCGTGGCTGTAGACCAGTTGGTACCCATCATCAGGGACATATAATCACTCCATCCTTCACCACCCTGCTCAGAGTTACCGAGGCAACTAACATTCGAAGGACCACCGGTTAAACGGTTACTGATACCGTGTCCATATTCATGGCTCACAATACCATTGTCAAGATCACCATCACGGTTAGGGGTAACAGTGGTCCAGAGATACATTTGCATTCTTGGGCGGCTACCATCGGCAGGGGTCGCAAAGTTGGCATTGTTGGTACCACCTGCATCCTGTGCATCGGCGATCACATAGTCAACACCCAGACCACCACGGCCCTGGTTATCATTCTGGAAATTACCCCCTACTTCATCAAATCCATAAGCATATGCCATATCGTGCATCAGGTTGTTCATGTAAAACAGGTTTACAATCGCCGCCTGCTGGTTATCTGTAGTGGCATCAATCGGGCTCTTGGTAAAATCGTATGTATAGTTAAAAGTAAGATTGGGTAAAGCTGTTGTGGAGTTACCCATGATTCCAAACGTGTTATTATTATTATCCCTGTCTTCCTGCGCCCAAACGTTATTACCACGGGTGGTACTGTAGTCGGTCGGGTCACTGTTCCATTTCAGGGAAGTGGCATTGGCAGAACCCAGGGTCCAGGGATCCACATGAATGGAAGGCGTACCACCGGGGTGGATCGGACTTTCGGCGGGATATTTCACTACTTTATAAGAAGCAGTTCCAATTACAAAGGGTCTGTATTCCCATTTTTTCGACTTCTCATTCCGCTGTACTACATAATTGGAAGTAGCAGCTGCGGCTTTCTTATTGTGGTTATTGGCAATGTGATCGGCCACAGAGTGGTTCCCATGATCCCACTGACAGGTAATGGTCAGGTTTTGTTTGCTGAGGATATTACCGGTTTGTGCATCCACCCGGATCAGCCAGTAATCAGAAGAACTGAAAGGCGCGATAAATACCTGCCAGGCCAGACGATAAAGGCCTTTTTCATTCGGCATCCACAGCAGCTCAGCCGTGATTTTTTCAGATGAAGCGCCTAAACGTCCAAATTCCAGTTTGCGTCCATCTTCCAGGATGCTTACAGGAACAGGGGTTTCGAGCAGCTCCGCTTTGGCCTCGCGGGCCGCAGCCTGAACAGCCACTACCGGTGAAACAGAAGGTAAGGAAGAAGCACTGCCGGTCAGTTTTTCCATGGAAGTCTGGAAATCACCGGCATCGGAAGCTACTTTTCCGCCTTTAAAGGCCAGGGTCTTCAACTGGTTAAAAACAGGAATGCCTTTGTACGCCTGCTGCAGGTACACCATGGTCACATCGGTACCTGTAATGGTGTACGCACTGGACACCATCACATCGTTGATATCCGGGGAAGGCAATTTGATGGAAGCTGCATTTTGCTTAACGAGCTGCAGCCCCGCATTTTTTGCTTTGTTATCAACCTGTGCAAAGACGCCAAAAGCACAAATCAATAAGACAGAAAGTAGTAGAACTTTTCTCATAAAAGTGTAGTGTTGGGTTTTAGAAGCCGAAATACTCAGAATAATTCAATGGGTAAGGTGGTCAATAAGAGGATATGAGATTCGGGATATGCAAATACCCGAAAAGAGAAAGGAGATTTACTTCTTCCATCATAAGCAGGTAATGGCACAAAATACGCGACTAATATAGTAAATAAAACAAATTCCAGCCAAAACTAATCCCATTCAATTTCAGGCAAAATATTTGTTATCTATCAATCGTTTAAGAGAAGTCCCCTGAAAACAGATTTAAACCTCCAAATTGAAAAAAATAACCATACGATCCCTTCTCTTTTGCCTCTCTGTTCTTACCATTTTTCAGGCCCGGAGCCAGATGATAACCGGTGTCTGGAAAGGTAAAATCAATCGCCAGAAAGTAGAAGTAAAAATCATTCAGAATGGCGACAGCCTGACCGGCACTTCGTACTATTACGAATCGGCCACCAATTACAGGCGATACAGTATTAAAGGATATTTTGATCCTAATACGAATGAAGCGGTCTGGTGGGATGACCAGTTACTGGAAGAAAAAGCCGGTCGTTTTACGGTCAGTACCCCAGGCAAAATGCCCCTGCTCTCCAGGGCGGATTTCAACTGCCCGGGTGGAGGTAAAATGATGCTGGATGGCAAAGCGGCGCGGAAAGAAAACGAAACCGATAACAAGGGACCGCTGCACCTGGACAAAGAAGGCCCGGCCTCTTTTGCCGACGAATGGGATTATATTATCGACAATTATACAGTCGGTGGTAACGACCCGGAACTGATCGATAGCATCGAAACCCTGGCCGTTCAGCCCCAACCGGTAGCTGTACCGGCAGAAGAACCCCGTGTTGTAACGGCCCCGGTTGTGGTAAGCCCTCCGGTAGTCGTTAAAAATGAACCTGTTAAAAAGCCGGAACCCAAACCTGAGCCCAAACCTGTATTTCAGCCTGAGTCTCCGGCGCCGGCAAAACCTGTTCCGGTGAAACTCCCCACGATTGAAGATAAATTCAGCAGCCGGCAGAAAGTCTTTATCAAGGAACTTCCGATTGCTGGTGACTCCATTGAGCTCCGTTTTTACGATAATGCTGAAATAGATGGCGATTCTATCTCCCTGTTCCTGAACGATAAACTTATATTCCAGCATATACGCCTGGCTGCCGGAGCCTGGACCATTAAACTGGCGCTCAGTGATTTAGAAGAAAGTAATGAGCTGGTGATGGTGGCGGAAAATATGGGGTCCATCCCTCCGAACACCTCTTATATGGTGGCGATCATTAACGGGCAACGGCAGGAGGCCTACCTGGCCAGTACCGAAGGCAGCAGTGCCATGATCAGGCTTGTCAAGAAAAAAAGAGGTTAAACTAAAAGTTTACAGGTTGATAAGTTGACAAGTTGATAAGGAGGGATTCTTAGAATGCCGCCTTATCAACCTATCAACCTGTTAACTTATCAACCTATTTACTTTTCAACTGCTTCAGTATCTCCTCAATCGCTCTGTCCAGCTGCGGGTCAAGCCCATTTAGTTTGTCAGTAAAACTATTGATCACCTGAATATCAGGTTGCACCCCTGTTTTTTCCAGGTCCTTTCCTTCCAGTGAATAACAACCCCAGGCCGGCATCCGTACAGAGGAGCCATCCACCAGGCCGATGCCACTGGTGAAAATGATCCAGCGGTAAGTATCATTACCGACAATTTTGCCCAGTTTCAGGGCCTTAAAACCCTGGGAAGTCATTTCCGCATCACTGAGCGATTGTTCATTGATCAGCAAAATGATGGGTTTATCACCCGGGGCAAAATTGGATTGATGGGCCAGCTGGCCTTCCCGGTATTTCCATTGCAGGTAAGATTTCTGGGAAAGGAATTTCAGTACTTCATCGTGCACATTGCCCCCCGTATTGTATCGTAAATCAAAAATCAGGGCATCTTTCCCGGAAAGCTCACGGGTCATATCAATAATAAACTGTTCCAGCTCTCCCTGGCCCATGTTTTTCATATACCCATAGGCGATCCGCCCCTCTCCTTTTGTATCCACTCTTTTCTGATTATCATCGATCCACTGATCATATAAGTTATTAAACAGGGTGGCCTGCGGATGAATACGGCTGCTGATCCTCCGTCCGTTACGGGTGAAAGTCAGTTTCAGTTCCCCGTCACGGGAAGGAACTGTGAAATAATAATTCCGGTCCCGGCTATTGTCCACTTCCTCATCATTCACACTGACCAGTATGTCCCCGGGTTTAATATCCACTGTTTTCCGGTCGACTGCTGAGCGGGGTAACACCTGCCGCACGACAAAGGGTGAAGTGTTTTCAAATATAATCCCGGTTTCCATGGTCTGGTTCTGCAGGGGAATGGTCTCATCAGGTCCGAAAGAACTGAAGCCCTGGTGCGAGGAGTTGAGTTCGCCCAGCATATCATTCAGCAATACACGGAGATCCGCCCGGTTATTCAGGAAGGGAACGAACTGCCGGTAATACTCCTTTGTTTTAGCCCAGTCCAGCCCGTGAAAATGTTCATCATAATAGCCTTCTTCCATTTGTGCCCAGGCTTCCTCAAACATCTGGGTAAATTCCTCGGCCAGGTTACGGCGGAAAGTATAACTGATGGAAACAGGTTCTGCCTTATTGGCTTCCAGGTTCAGTTTACTGATCGTGCCGTTGGATAAAACAAACAACTTGTCATTCACTTCAACAATATCATAACTGAAAGTATTATCGGTACCGGCAATTTTCTCTGTCTTGGTTTGCTCAAAGGGTTCGCTGACCGTTTTCCATAAAGCCAGTTTGCCTTCGCCATGATTACTGCTGTATAGCGCGGTGGCTTTCTCCCCTTTCTGGTAAACCGCCTGCAGGAACTGTGCCCCGAGCGAAGGACTTAATTGTTCCAGTCTTTCCATGATCCTTTCTGTATCGACCGCAATTGCTTTCAGCGAATCCGGGTTGTCTTTTTTCTTCGTGGTATCTTTTTTCTCTTCTTTAAACAACTCATTGTATTTATCGGCCCGGTAAGGTTCATCTTCCTTATCCAGGGCCATCCGGTATACTTTGGCATTGGGCATACCAAAGGGATAAGATGGTTTCAGCCGCTGGGAAGTGAAATAAATATACTTTCCGTCCGGAGACCAGGCGGGGGCGGTTTCGGAAACCCCGGAAGTAGTGAGATTGGTTGTTTTCTTTTCTTTGATATTATAAATGAATATATCTTCTTCAAAATTCCGTTTGGCCGTGTACAGGATATATTCTTCATTGGGAGAGAAGGAAGGTTTACTTGTCTGGAAGGCCCAGAATTCGTCTTTTACGGCCAGGGTGCTCTGCCCTGTTTTCAGGTCCAGTAACCGGAGTTCATCCCGTCCGCTGAGGTACACAGCCCTTGTTCTTTTCTTATTCATCACCAGGGAGCGGTTATTCCGTTTGTCCCGGGTCAGCTGTTTGGCCACGGACGGACTGTCGGCCCTTATGGTAAACCAGTTATAGTATCCCTGTTCGGTCTGGTTAAATATAATGGTGCGGTTGTCGGCCATCCATTTCACCTCTCCTGCCCGTTCGGAAGTACCGCGGTTAATCTGTTGTACAAATTTCCCTTCCACATCACTTACAAAAAGTTCACCCCGGGATACAAAAGCAAATTTCTTACCGTCCGGGGACACATCAAACTCTTCAATATTGTTTCGGAGATCAAAGTCCTTTTCTTTGGGCAATACAGGATTCCGCAGCAGGGAAACCAGGAAACGGCTGTCCTTACCTGTTTTTACATCATAAAGCCAGAGCTGGTAATCTTTTTCATAGACCAGTTTCCCGCCATTGGCATTTACCTGCGGATTCCGGATCGAAGAGGAATAACGGGTCAGGGCTTTTTTCTTGCCGTTGTCCAGGGTATAAAGATTGTATTCCCCGTTGGCCTCATCTGAAATAAAATAAAGGTTACCTGCACGGTCCAGGGTGGCGCCGAAGTCCTTGCCAGTCCAGTCGGTATATTTTTTATGCTGCTTTGTTTTAAAATTATACGACTGGATATCGGGGTTAAAGGGTCCTTTATATCTTTTCCGTTGTGCCTGGTTGCTGCTTTCCCAGGTATCATTAAAAAATATCTCGCCGGTCAGCGGGTGTTCCACCAGGTTATGATCATACTGGAAAAAATAATCCCCGAATACCCGTTCAGGCGTACCACCAGTGGCATTTACTCTGAAGCCGGCCACCTGTCCCATCCGGTTGCTGTTAAAATAAACCGACTTTGAATCCCAGCTCCAGCTGGTCAGTTCATCATTCCCGCTATGCCAGGTGAGCTGCCTGATCTCGCCTCCTTCCAGTGGCATAATATATATATCAGCGTTCCCGTATTGCCGGCCCGTAAACGCGATCCACTTTCCATCGGGTGACACACGGGGGGAGGTTTCATAGCCCTGCATGGCCGTGAGGCGGGTGGCTTTGCCATCGGCAACAGCCGCCTTCCACAGATCACCTTCAAAAGCGAAAATCACCGTTTGTCCGTCGGGACTGAGTGTGGGATTGGAAAGAAAATAAGTATCCTTTTGCGCCGGCAGCTGTACAAAGCTGAACAGGAGGATAATGATCAGTGCTCTTTTCATAATTGCCTGGTTTTGGACAGACAATGTACGTTGAAAACTGACCGAACAGAAACCGCTGATAAAAAAATACTAAAGAGAAAGTACGAAGTTAGAAGTACGAAGTACGAGAGGGCATTGCCGGTTATAAATTTGAAACCCTGAACAATAGCTGTAAGAGACCAAAAAGTACGAAGTTAGAAGTACGAAGTACG
>CAZFLL010000070.1:11401-22023 GCA_964519865.1 uncultured Chitinophaga sp.
CCTGAACAATAGCTGTAAGAGACCAAAAAGTACGAAGTTAGAAGTACGAAGTACGAATGGGCGCTGCCGGGCATAATGTTGAAACCCTGAACAATAGCAGTAAGAGACCAAAAAGTACGAAGTTAGAAGTACGAAGTACGGACGTACCCCTCGTACTTCTGACTTCGTACTTCGTACTTAGATGACGATATTTACCATTTTCCCTTTCACAAAAATGATCTTCTTCGGCGCCTTTCCTTCCAGCCATTTCTGTACCACTTCATTGGCCAGGACCAGGGCTTCCACATCGGCCGGACTGGCATCGAGGGCAATGTTCAGGGTAGTGCGCAGTTTACCGTTTACGGAGATGGGGTATTCCTTGCTGCTTTCCACCACATGTTTTGAATCGAAGACCGGGTAAGGCGCATCGATCACATTATTGGTATGACCAAGCAGGCTCCAGAGTTCAGCCGCAATATGCGGGGCATAAGGAGTGATCAGCACCAGTAAGGGTTCGAGGATTGAACGTTTATGGCATTTGAGATCGCTGAGATCATTGGTGGCGATCATAAATCCGCTGACGGCCGTATTGAAACTGAAGCGTTCTGTATCGTCCTCAATTTTCTTAATGGTCCGGTGCAGTACTTTTAATTCTTCTGCGGTTGGAGCTTCCTCTGTCACGATCAGTCCTTTTATTTCATCCGCAAAAAGCCGCCAGAATTTTTTCAGGAAACGGTGCACCCCTTCAATACCCTTGGTATCCCAGGGTTTGCTGAGTTCAACGGGACCGAGGAACATTTCATACATGCGGAAAGTATCAGCGCCGTATTTATAAACCAGGTCATCCGGGTTCACGGTGTTGTACTTTGATTTGGACATTTTTTCTACTTCAGCTCCACAGATGTATTTTCCATCTTCCAGGATGAATTCAGCATCGGCATATTCCTCTCTCCATTTTTTGAATGCTTCTACATCCAGTTCAAAGCCATCAACAATATTTACGTCAGCATGAATGGCATTAGTCTCATAGTTATCTTTTAAACCGGCAGAGACAAACTGATTTGTACCAGCAATACGGTATACAAACCGGCTGCTCCCCTGTATCATCCCCTGGTTCACCAGTTTCTTATACGGCTCATCATAGCCGATATGGCCCAGATCGCAGAGGGCCTTGGTCCACATTCGGCTGTACAACAGATGTCCTACGGCATGTTCGGTACCACCGATATATAAGTCAACCTGGTTCCAGTAATCGGATACCTTACGGTCGCAGAAGGCCGTCTCATTCTTCGGATCCATATAGCGCAGGAAATACCAGCTGCTGCCGGCATAACCAGGCATCGTGTTTGTTTCCAAGGCCCCCCCGCCCCCCAAAGGGGGGATCCCAGACTCAAACTGATTGAACCATTCTTTAATATTAGACAGAGGTCCCTCTCCATCGGGACCAGGTCCATATTTATCTACAACAGGTAATTCTAATGGCAATTGACTTTCTACCAAAGGATAGGCGATCCCATTCTTCCAGACAATCGGGAAGGGTTCGCCCCAGTAACGCTGGCGGCTGAAAGCGGCATCCCGCATTTTATAATTCTTCTTGCGTACCCCGATGCCTTTTTCTTCAATGGCTTTAATAGCTACCTCGATCGCGTCTTTCATCAGCAACCCGTTCAGGAATCCTGAATTCTCCAGGGTGGCTTCCTTAGTGGGATTGGCTTCTTCGCCATTATAATAAGACCCGATAATATTGGTGATGGGTATATTGAAATGCTGCGCAAACTTATGATCCCGTTCATCGCCGCAGGGTACGGCCATGATGGCCCCGGTACCATAACCGGCCAGCACATATTCAGAGATCCAGATCGGAATTTCGCGGCCATCAAAAGGATTGATGGCATAGGCGCCGGTAAACACCCCGCTGATCTTTTTTTCGGCCATGCGTTCGCGTTCGCTGCGACTGTTTACATAGTCCACATAATCCTGCACGGCTTTTTTCTGTTCCTCAGTAGTGATTTCAGCAATCAGTTCATGCTCGGGTGCCACCACCATAAAATCCACTCCGAAGATCGTATCGGGACGGGTGGTGTAAACCCGCAAAGGCATGTCGGCCTGTGCTTCTGTGATACTGATATCCTCGGTTGTCAGTCCATTACCTTGATCAGTTTTCGTACGTTGTTCAACTGGCTTTCCTATACGGATATTAAAGTCGATTTCAGCACCGCTCGATTTCCCGATCCAGTTGGTCTGCATTTCCTTCATCGCGTCACTGAATTCAATCCGATCCAGTCCTTCCAGCAGGCGGTCGGCATATTCAGTGATACGCAGGTACCACTGGCGGAGTTTCTTTTTCACCACCGGGTGGCCACCCCTTTCACTCACTCCATTTACCACTTCATCATTCGCGAGAACGGTGCCGAGGGCTTCACACCAGTTTACTTCGCCATAGCCACAGAAGGCCAGGCGGTATTGCATCAGGATATCCTGTTGCTGCTTTTCATCAAAAGCTTTCCATGCTTCGGCGGTGAAACTTATTTTTTCATCGCCGGGACAGGGGTGTGCCTTATTGCCTTCATTTTCAAAAACGGCCACCAGGCTGTCAATGGATTCCGCTTTGGATGTCTGCCGGTTAAAGAATGATCCAAACAATTGCAGAAAGATCCATTGTGTCCATTTATAATACGAAGGATCGCTGGTCTGAACCTCCCGTTCCCAGTCAAAACAGAAACCGATATTGTCCAGTTGTTTTTTGAAAGTCTCAATATTCTTCTTTGTGGTAACAGCCGGGTGCTGCCCGGTATCGAGGGCATATTGTTCGGCCGGCAGTCCGAAGCTGTCGAAGCCCATCGGGTGCAGCACATTGAACCCTTTCAGTCGTTTATAACGGCTATAGATATCCGAAGCGATATAGCCCAGGGGATGGCCCACATGGAGTCCGGCCCCGCTGGGATAGGGAAACATATCCAGCACATAAAATTTGGGTTTGCTGAAATCATTGTTCACCTGGTAGGCCTTGTCTGCTTTCCATTTTGCCTGCCATTTCTTTTCAATATCCCTGAACTGGTATTCCATGTGTGGTCTCCTCTTTCTTTTTAATACGTTGAATGATGACGGGGTAACCCGGGCATCTTTAACATTATCTTTCAGGACCGTGGCAATATGCGCCAGCAGTACCCGTTAAAATGGGGTGCAAAAATACTGATTACTGCCCGAAAGACCTGCTGTATCTGAACCGGACACAACAGGGTAAATCCAGCTGTTGAAAAGCCATGGGGATTGGGCGTAAAAGGCTATTTTTGCGGTAATCCATTCATCTGTAAAAGAAATTGCATGTCCCAATCAGGAAAAGCCTCAATCAAAAGAGGAAAACCGTCCTATTTTATGTCCATCCTGGGTGTTACCCTGGTATTGTTCTTCCTCGGCATTATCGGGCTGATCGTTATCAACACCAATAAACTGTCGGATCATTTTAAGGAAAACGTGACCGTGAGTGCCTATCTCCGGGGTGACCTGAATCCCCAGGACAGCACCGCCCTGGTACAATACGTGAGTGCCAAACCCTATATCCGGGAGTTTACCTATGTGACCAAAGAGATCGCCAAGAAGAAATACCTGGCCGATGGTAATAAGGACTGGTCTGAGGTACTGACCGAGAACCCCCTGCCCAACAGTATCGATTTTAAAGTAAAGAACGAATACCTGAATACGGATTCACTGACGGCGATCAAGGCCGACCTCAAGGCCCAGACCTATGTAAGTGATGTGGAATATCCCGAAGCCCTGATCAGCCAGATGAGCACCAACCTCCGAAATATCAGCCTGGGTATCCTGATCGTGGCCATTGTGCTGGCCATCGTGGTGATCGTATTAATAGATAATACCATCAAACTGGCCATGTTCAGCAACCGTTTCCTCATCAAGACCATGCAGATGGTGGGTGCCACCCGCTGGTTTATCGCCAAACCCATGAATGTAAGGGCGGTGATCAACGGAGCCCTCAGCGGGGTGATTGCAGCCGGAGCGGTGATCATGTTCCTCTTTGTAATTGAAAAATTCATCCCTGAAATGAAGGCCATTCATGACAATACCAGCCTGGTGCTGCTCTTTGTCGGGCTGATTTTACTGGGTATCGCCATTACGGTGTTCAGTACGCACAGAAGTGTGATTAAGTATTTGAAAATGAAGCTGGATGACCTTTATTAGGAAAGAGGAAAAAGGAAAGAGGAGAGTGAAATCCGATAAGTAGCTCCTCTTTCTTTTTTCCATTTTCCTCTCTCCACTTTCCTCTTTCCTTTTTCCTTTTCCCTATATTGCACCTCCTAAAAAGCACGAATATGATCGAAACAAAAAGTACTACCATGTTCAGCAAGGAAAATTATATCTGGATGCTGGTTGGTCTGCTGGTGATTGCCCTGGGTATGTTCCTGATGTCTGGCGGAAGAAGTAATACTGATCCCACGGTTTTCAATAAAGAAGCCGTTTACAGCAGCACCCGTATCACCGTGGCCCCGATCCTGATCCTGGCCGGACTGGTACTGGAGATCTATGCCATCTTTAAGAAACCCAAAGCAGCCTGAGCTGCATAACATACTTCAAGAGGCTGTATCATGTTGATCAGCCTCTTTTCTTTTAGCCCGGTACCAAACAATTATCTTTACGTCTCAGCATCCAAAATCAACAACCCATGACTGTTGCCGAAGCCATCATCATTGCCATTGTGGAAGGACTGACCGAATTTCTGCCCATCTCCTCCACCGGGCATATGATCATTACCGAAAAACTGCTGGGGGTGGCCGATAATGATTTCACCAAACTCTTTACAGTGGGCATTCAGCTGGGGGCTATCCTGGCCGTAGTGGTATTATACTGGAAAAAATTCATGACCCCGCTGACCCAGGGCAGAAAGGGCTGGTTGTTTTACCTGAAATTATTAGTAGCCGTATTACCCGCGTTGGGACTCGGTTTCCTTTTATCGGATAAAATTGACAGCCTGCTGGAAAGTTCACTGACCGTGGCCATTACCATGATTCTTGGCGGGATCATACTCTTGTTTATTGACAATGTTTTTAAGGATCATCCCATTGTGGAAGAAGACCAGATCAGCTACCCCACTGCTTTTAAGATCGGTCTCTGGCAATGTGTGGCCATGATTCCCGGGGTAAGCCGGAGTGCGGCCAGTATTATCGGGGGGATGCAGCAAAAACTGACCCGTAAACTGGCGGCAGAGTTCTCCTTTTTCCTGGCTGTGCCCACGATGGCGGCTGCCACCGGCTATAAATTGCTGAAAGGCTATAAAGCCCTGGGGACGGAGGATATTAAATTATTCGCGATCGGTAATGTGGTCGCTTTTCTTGTAGCCATGCTGGCCATTAAATTCTTTATCGGTTTCCTCCAGAAACACGGTTTTCGTTTATTTGGGTATTACCGCATCATCGGGGGCATTGTTTTACTGCTCCTTTTGGCTACCGGTTACCTGAAAAGCTGAATATCCCCTCTTCAGGGTAGTTAGTCGGATTGCTTTTTTTCATACCTCTGTATGAAAATACCCCATCATGAGAAAAATAATTATCCCCCTGGTACTGGCATTTGCCCTGATGTCCTGTACAGACTATGGTAAAAAAGTAAGTTCATCCAATATAGAAGTGTATTACAAAGAAGGCATCAGTAAGGAACAGGCCGAGAAAACCGCCCGCCTGTTTGTAATGGCCCTGAATGCCTCCAATCCCAATGATAAAGCCACCAAGAGTTTTCAATTGCAGCGGACGGGTGATACGGTACTGCTGAAGATGGTGGCTGATAAAAGCAAACTGGGTTTAGTTGGTGATGAAGCATTTTATGCCATTACGACCCTCTTATCTGACAGTGTATTTTCCGGCGGACCGGTTAACCTGACACTTACGGATGATAAATTCAACGGGTTTAAAAATTTTGCCTTCAAAAAAGAAACCGTTCCTTCCTGGGGTGACAAATATGAATCTGGCAATGTGGAACTCTATGCCAATGCGGTTGGGAGTATGACGGCCAAGGAACTGGCCGCCTACCTCGAAACCTATTTCAATCCCGCCAGTACATTCAGTTTCCAGGTCAGTAAAAATGAACAGGGAGATTTTGTGCTGAAGATGGTGATTGATCCTGCCAGTGTCAATAGTATCAGCAAAGCGGATATGGCTGATGCCAGTGGAAAAATTTCAGAAAAGGTATTCAACGGTTCACCGGTTATCTTTGAGCTGACAGACGGCAATTTCAACACACTCCGTAGTTTTGCCTACCCTGCTGATGCGGCAGAAATGAAATAAAAGATTTACCCCTAAAAAACACCCGGGGCTGTACCATTGATGGTGCAGCCCCTTTTTTTGGGATGTGCCAATTTCCTATATTTACCCAAAGCAAGCATTCCATGCAGACGGCTCCAAAAAAAGTAGTAAACGCCTGGGCGATGTACGACTGGGCGAATTCAGCGTATAACCTCGTCATCACTTCCACCATTTTTCCGGCCTATTTTGAGGCCATCGCGGTTGATAATAAAGAGATCTCAAAAACCAGTGTGACCTTCCTGGGAAGGAATTTTGAAAATTCATCCCTGTATAATTATGCCCTGGCCCTGGCCATGCTGATCGTGGCCCTGATCTCTCCCCTGCTATCCTCTATTGCGGATTATAAGGGCAATAAGAAAAAATTCATGCAGTTTTTCATGACCATGGGCAGCCTGGCCTGTGCTTCCATGTTCTTTTTTGAGAAGCATACACTGATCGTTGGGGTCCTCTCCATGATTGTGGCCTGTGTGGGTTTCTGGGGCAGCCTGGTATTCTATAATTCCTTTCTGCCTGAAATAGCCGCCCCCGAAGACCGGGACCGGATCAGTGCGAAGGGTTTTACCTACGGGTATATAGGGAGTGTGCTGCTGCAGGTTATCTGTTTTATATTTGTATTCTTCCCCGGTATCCTGGGAGGAGATAAAGAATCCACCATCCAGTTCAGGACATCCTTTTTACTGGTGGGAATCTGGTGGTGGGGATTCGGACAATATTCATTGCGCAGGTTACCCAATCCGGTACCTGCCGGAACCGGGGACCTGAAACACCGGATTCTGTCAAAGGGTTATCATGAATTACAAAAAGTCTGGAACCAGTTAAAACACCTCCCCCCGCTGAAACGTTTCCTGGGGGCTTATTTCTTTTATAATATGGGTGTGCAGACCGTTATGCTGGTAGCAGCCCTTTATGGCAAAAGTGAACTGGAACTACCAACAGACAACCTGATCATCGCGATCATCCTGATTCAGCTGATCGCTATCCCGGGTGCATTTACGATTTCCTGGCTGTCCTCCAAATTCGGTAATATCAGGACCCTGATCGGGATCGTGTTCTTCTGGACCTTCCTGTGTTATGTAGGCTATAAGTTACCGGTTGGTGGCATATATGAGTTTTACGGACTGGCCGCCTCTGTCGGTTTTGTCATGGGCGGTATCCAGTCACTCAGCCGCTCCACCTATTCCAAGCTGATGCCTGAAACCAAAGACACCGCTTCTTTTTTCAGTTTTTATGATGTAACAGAAAAAGTGGCTGCAGTGATCGGCATTTTCAGTTTCGGATTCATCAATGAACTCACTGGTTCACAAAGAAATTCTGTGCTTGCTTTGATGACCTTCTTTGTTCTTGGGTTAATTTTGCTGTTCTATGCAGCAGCGTTAAAGCCCCGGGGGGAGTTGAGAGTTGAGGGTTGAGGGTTGAGCGTACAGTCTTTTTATTCTTTGCGGGACTAAAATACATAACAGCTATGAAACTCTATACGATCAATACAGGTTACTTCAAACTGGATGGCGGGGCGATGTTTGGCGTGGTGCCGAAGTCGATCTGGAACAAGATCAATCCGGCTGATGAGAATAATCTTTGTGACTGGGCCCTGCGTTGTATGCTGATAGAAGATGGCGGGCGCCTGATACTGGTCGATACCGGCAACGGGGATAAACAGGATGCAAAATTTTTCGGGCATTATTACCTGCATGGAGATGATACGCTGGAGAAGTCGCTGAAAAGCCATGGCTTTCACCCGGATGATATTACGGATGTATTCCTGACGCATTTACATTTTGACCATTGTGGTGGCACGATCAAAAGAGAAGGAGATAAACTGGTTCCGGCCTTTAAAAACGCAAGATGCTGGAGCAATGCCGCGCATTGGGACTGGGCGGTGTATCCCAATGCCCGGGAAAAAGCTTCATTCCTCAAAGAAAATATTCTTCCCATACAGGAAAGCGGGCAACTGGAACTGGTGGAAGTAAATGGCGGAATCAATGGCCAGCTTGGGAAAACTGATTTTACTGAAAATATTTCAGTCCGGTTTGTAAGCGGGCATACGGAAAGCATGATGCTTCCGCAAATTAAGTACAAGGGACGCACAGTTGTCTATATGGCCGATCTCCTGCCTTCACAGGGTCATATCCCCCTGCCTTATGTAATGGGCTATGATATGTTCCCCCTCACCACATTGAACGAAAAGACCAGCTTCCTGAAAGAAGCACTGGAAGGAGATTATGTGCTTTTCTTTGAACATGACCCGGTATATGAATGTTGTACCCTGCAGCAAACTGAAAAAGGCATACGCCCGAAGGAGTTTTTTAAACTGGAAGAACTTTAACCCGGCTTTTTATAGGTGTAAATTTTCTTCAGTCCCAGGATAAGCAGGCTGCCGAGTATGGCCGGTATGACCAGGTTGATAAACCAGATACCTGCTGTGGCAAAGAAAATCCCGGCCTTATTGGAACTATACAATCCGGTAATCAGCAGGGCCACTTTTCCTTTTATGCCCAGTTCTGCGATGGCAAAAGTGGGAATCACCGCCATCAGCAGGAAGGAAACACTGACCGTCCAGCAACAGGCCCACCAGCTGATCTCCACATCAAAGAACAGGTAGAGCAGGTAATATTGCAGGATAAACACGGAATAACGGAGCAGTGACAGTCCGAGCATCCTTACCAATACCGGGTTGTCAAATTCACCTACGGCTTCAATAAGGTAACTGTATTTTTTTAAGAAGGAAATCCGGACGATCCACCGGGCCAGCCAGCTGAGCCGGAAATAAAATAACAGGAGCAGCACAATGGCGGCTACAACACCATAGATCAGTACCAGCAGCCAGACAGGAGAAAGTAATTGTTGTTGTTCAATCAATGGTTTTAAGATAATCAGTCCGGCCAGTCCCATGACCAATGTTACTATCAGCTGGCTCATACTGCTCACTACTGTTACGGCAATGGTGCGGAGACGGTTGCCTTCTTCCATATACAGTACACGTCCGAGGTATTCCCCCACCCTGTTGGGTGTGCTTACAGAAAAAGAGACGCCGGATAAAACGGCCCTGAATGATTTCAGGAAGGATACAGGCTGAATGGGTTTTACTGCCAGTTGCCATTTACGCGCTTCAATGGCCCAGTTTACGAACATCAGCCCGATCACTGCCAGCAGGTTCAGCAACAACTTGCTGCTGAATGAATCCTGAATTTGCTGCCAGGCCTTTCCGATATCCGGCTGGTTTTTGATTTCATCGTAAATAGACCAGGAAAGCCAGGCGAACAACAACGGGCCAAGCAAGTAGTTGATGAAGACCCTGTAAAAATCGGTTTTGCTATTTCGGTTCAGCTTCATTAATCTTGTAAAAATACACTCCACACTGGAAAAGCCTGTTAAAATAATATTGGGTATCGACCCTGGAACCATTGTGATGGGCTACGGATTGGTAAAAGTAACCGGGCGTGAAGTGAGTCTGCTGGACCTGGGTGTTTTAAAACCGGGTAAAGTAAAGGATGGTTATAAAAAACTGCAGCTCATTTTCAATACAGTCAGCGGACTGATCACCCAGTATAAACCCACCGATTTCGCGATTGAAGCGCCGTTCTTTGGCAAGAATGTGCAGAGCATGCTTAAACTGGGAAGGGCCCAGGGAGTGGCTATCGCGGCCGCCATGCGGCATGGACTGGAAGTAACGGAGTATTCACCCAAGAAAGTAAAGCAGTCGGTCACAGGTAATGGTAACGCGGATAAAGAACAGGTGATGAAAATGCTGCAGACCCTTCTTTCCTTTAAAGAAAGTCCCAAACACTATGATGCCACCGACGCATTGGCCGTGGCCTTATGTCATCATTTCCAGACTTCTTCTGTTGGCATTAAAACTGCTGCCAAAGGAGGAAAAGGCTGGGAGGATTTTATAAAAAACAACCCCGGTCGTGTGCTGAAAAAATAATTCAGAGCTGGGACAGGATTTTTTCCTGGGCGGCCTTTAGTTTTTCCGGCGAAGCCTGTGGTTTCGATTGGGTGAAATTAAGGTCATTGGCATTATTAATCGGGATCAGGTGAATATGTGCATGCGGCACTTCCAGCCCGATCACACTGATTCCACACCTGTTGCAATTAAAGGATTTTTCAATGGCTTTTGCTATGGGTTGTGCAAAGAGCAGCATTTCCTGCAGGTATTCAGCAGGCAGGTCAAACAGGTTATCCACTTCTGTTTTGGGCACCACCAGTACATGACCCTGCCTCAATGGGAAGATATCCAGGAAAGCAAAAAATTTATCGTTCTCTGCTATTTTATAGGAAGGGATATCGCCGGCGATGATTTTTGAAAATATAGTCATGGGAGGGTTTGAGGGTTTG
>CAZFLL010000071.1:0-12826 GCA_964519865.1 uncultured Chitinophaga sp.
GCCAATCCCAGTTTCCCCAATGTGCGTACGGATATGATCAAGTACAGGGCCTCCGACCGCACCATTGCTGCGGGTACACATGGCCGTGGTATCTGGAGTGCGATTATTCCTCCTCCCTCTGGCTTCAGCTTTGGGGCCACTACGCCGGCCACTGTTGCCTGCCCGGCACCCGCCACTATGAATGTAACCCTCCCGACAATTTCAGGGGGCGGTTTTTCCAACCCGATCACTTTATCTGCCACAGCGGGCGTTCCTGCTGGTACTTCAATCAGTTTTGGTACCAACCCGGTTAACCCCGGCAGTTCATCAGTAGTGACACTGAACAATGCCAATACCCTTTCACCCGGTACCTATAATGTAACGATACAAGGTACAGCCACAGGGGCACCAACACAGACAACAACAGTCGCCTATACGATTAATCCGGGCACCGGACCTGCCATCACGACACAGCCAGTCAGCCAGACTGTTTGCGAAGGACAGAATGTAACCTTCAGTGTGGTATCCACCGGAACATATCAGTGGCAGGTCAGCACCAACGGAGGTGGCAGCTGGTCACCCGTTGCCGGACAAACATCGGCCTCCTATACCATTACCGGTGTTACCTCCGCATTGAATAATAATCAGTACCGTTGCGTGGTGAGTACACTTTGCGGAAGCACCACTTCAACAGTGGCAATACTTACCATTAACTCCGCGGCTACCATAACCGGTCAGCCCACTGATCTTAACTTATGTGCCGGTAATGCCGCTTCATTCTGCGTGACGGCTACAGGTACCGGTATTACTTATCAATGGGAATCCAGTGCGGCAGGTTGTGCAGGTCCATGGACCAATATAGCCGGAGCTACTTCCTCCTGTTATAATATCGCTTCAGTCACAGCCGGTATGAATAACACAGCGTACCGCTGCAAAGTCACCAGCTCCTGCGGGCCAACAACCATTACATCCGGTTGTGCATTGCTGACTGTTATTACTTCTGTTTCGGTAACCACACAGCCGGTCAGCCAGACCATCTGTAACGGGTCGAATACCAGCTTTACCGTAGCAGGCAGCGGCTCAGGTATCATCTATCAATGGCAGGTGAATACCGGATCCGGGTTTGCCAATATCAATAATGGTGGGGTTTACAGTGGCGCCACTGCTGCCACACTGAACCTCACAGGCGCAAATACAACATATAACGGTTACCAGTACCGTTGTTTATTGTCCAACAGTACCTGTACCTCACCCGGCATTTCAACTGCTGCCACACTTACCGTCAATGCTCAACCAGCTATCAGCAGCAATCCCGTCAGCCTGACTATTTGTGCCGGAAGCAATGCCTCCTTCAGTGTGGGTGCCAGCGGAACAGGCATAACTTACCAATGGCAGGTGAATACCGGGACAGGATTTGTGAATGTGGTGAACTCAGGTTTATATACAGGGGCCAATACATCCACCTTATCATTGACAGGGGTGCCGGTCAGCTTTAACGGTTACCAGTACCAGTGCGTAGTGAGCGGAACCTGTAGTCCGGCCGCTACTTCAACAGTGGCCATACTCACCGTACACGCTCCCGTCATTGTGAACAGTTCACCGGCCAACGCGGAAGTTTGTGCTGGAACCAACGCCACATTTACGGTAACGGGTACGAGTGTTCCCGCTATCAATTACCAATGGCAGGTGAGTACCGATGCTGGTGCCAGCTGGACCAATCTGGCCGGGGCCAATGCCCCCAGCTACACTGCAAATGGGGTGATTATTGTAATGAATAATAACCGCTACCGTTGTTTACTGTCCAACAATACCTGTACCACACCGGTTGCCTCTGCTGCAGCAATCCTGACTGTTCGCGTTGTGCCGGTGATCGGACTGACAGCTGCCCCGCTGAGCACCCTGTTGCCTGGTGAAACCACCACGCTGACCGCTGCTCCGGCAGCATCAACCGGTGGTACAATCAGTACTACCTGGACATTGAACAATAATACCATTCCTGTCACAGGAAATACAGTACAGGTAACCGTGGCCAACCTGGGCAGTTACCAGGTGGGTATACGCGAAACCTGGCCAAGCAGTTTATTCTGCTCCAGCCTTTCACCGGTGGTCACCATCACGGCCAATGTGAGCGACCGTCTCTTTATTTTCCCGAGTCCGAATGACGGAAACTTCTCGGTGTCCTATTATAATACCGGCGGGGCCAGTACCCAGCGCCGGATCAGGATAGTTGATTCAAAAGGTGCGGCCGTATTTGATAAAATATTTGCCGTTTCAGGACCGTATACCATTATCCCCGTTAACCTGATGCGGG
This sequence comes from uncultured Chitinophaga sp., assembly GCA_964519865.1. Classification (GTDB taxonomy): domain Bacteria; phylum Bacteroidota; class Bacteroidia; order Chitinophagales; family Chitinophagaceae; genus JJ008. The sequence goes on from CAZFLL010000071.1 coordinate 2,291, forward strand.
CCAGTCGTGGATTGTATTATGTGATCGTGGGTGATGCAGCTGGTAAGAAACTGGCGGAAGGGAAAGTGCATGTGAGATAGGATAGGTTGAACTATTTTTTTAAAAGAGGTTGTTTCTGTTAAAGAGACAGCCTCTTTTTTTTAAACACATAGAACACAATAGGTTCATAGGAAACACATAGGTTTAATTGTGTTAAAAAATTTATCCTACGAAGCGGGAATCGGCTTCGCCGCTTTATTAAACACATAGGCACATAGGGTCATAGGAAATACATAGGAATTATTTGTGAAGAGTCAGTAATAAGGAATGGGATTCAGTTGGTATAGAAATGGAAACTAAGAAGGTACTATGTGTAAACCGAAGGTTTCTATGTTCACTATTTAGTATTTACTGCTTTAAGAATTTTCCCTTCTTAAAAACGACTTCTTTCTTTCAGGTTCTGCCCCAACCTATGTGTTAAAATTTATTTTCCGCGCAGCGGGATCCAAAAAATACCCGCTTAACAATCCTGTTCCCTCCGTAACTTGTACCCGACTCATGCGCAATATTCTTCGAGTTATATTATACAAGCCCATCAACTGGGCGGCCCGGAAATTCGCCTCCAGGCCGGTGCCAGAAAAAGTATTCAGGGCGCTGGATACATTATATGCAGATATCCTGGCCAACCCGGGTAAAAGGGGACTGCTCCTGCCTCTTGATCCCGCCAATGACCGCCTTATTATTTTCTCCGATCAGCACAAGGGCCGGCGAAACGGGGCAGATGATTTTGCCGGAGCGGAATCAAACTTCCTGCGGGCCCTGGACTATTATTATAAAAATGATTTTACCTATATCAACCTGGGTGACAGTGAGGAGTTGTGGGAAAACAATATCTGGCAGGTGAAAAAGAAAAACACGGATGTGTTTGCGATGGAGAAAAAATTCCTGCAAAAAAACAAATTCATCAAAGTCTTTGGCAACCATGACCTCTATTGGGACAACGACCCGCTGGCATCCTGGCAATTAAAGGATATCTATGGGGAGAAAGTACGGGTGTATGAAGGAATAATACTGCAGTCAATAGTTAATAGTCGTGAGTCATTAGTAAGTCCTGACTACCGGCTATCGACTACAGACTATCGACTGTTCTTAACCCACGGTCATCAGGGAGATGCCCAGTCCGATGGCAACTGGTTCAGTAAATTTTTTATTTCCAATATTTGGGCTCCTTTACAGGCCTTCCTGCATATCAATCCCAATACACCGGCCTATGATGCGGAGAAAAAGACCCTGCATAACCGGATCATGTATGAGTGGGCTGCCGCGAAAGAGAATATACTGCTCATTACAGGCCATACACACCAGCCGGTCTTTGGCTCTTTGACCCACCTGGAACGTTTGTATAAACAATACCAGGAAGCCGAGCAACAGGGAAATAAAACGGAGGAGGAATTACTGCGGAAAGAGATCCGGACCCGGGAAAGAGAATTCACCGCCGTGTCTATGGACTATATGAAATTGAAACCAGCCTATTTTAACAGCGGTTGCTGTTGTTTCAGTGACGGCGATATAACCGGTATCGAACTGCATGCCGGGATGATCCGGCTGATCAAATGGTCGGACAATAAAGGAAGGGAAGTGTTGGAAGAAATGACCTTACAATAGACCGGGTTATCTTTTCATTGGGTAATTTTCACGATCGAATTCAGGCTGATCGCATAACCGGTGGAAGGAGTCGGGTAACTGACCGCCTGGATAAAACGGGTGCCGGCCAGTTCAGCCGTTCCGTTCCAGGTATTGCCACCATCATTCGTGCAATACAGGGAGCCATACGCATAGCCCCAATCCCCTCCGGAATAATTGCCCCGTCCAACCGCATACCCGGTTTTCTTTGTGGTGAAATGAAGATCAAAAATGTCATAGGGCGAATTGGATAATGATGTCCAGCTCTGACCGTTATTTTCCGACCTTATCATTTTGCCCTGGCCGGACATATAAAGTATGCCTTCGGCAATTGAAATGGAATAATAGCCCGTATTGAACCCGGTACTGCTCACCTGCCAGCTTTGCCCGCCATCTGACGTACGGATAAATTTATCGTAGAGACAGGCAATATAACCATGCATCGGGTCGGCAAACCTGACCTGCATCATTTTCCCACCCAGGTTATTTATTTTGTATTCCGTCCAGGTCAGACCGGCATCTGTTGTTTTTGCAATCACATTATCCCCGGCACTATAACCGGTACTGGCATTGACAAAAACGACCGAACTGAGTTCAATTTTATCTGATGTTGTAAAAACCTTTGTCCAGTTATTCCCTCCATCTGTTGTTTTTAAGATAAAACCGCCAGGGACAGTGCAACCTGTACCACTGCAGGAATTCATCCCGCCCACCGCATAACCGGTCAACGCATCGGTAAAATAAAGCCCGCGTACAGGCAGGGTAACCGGTGAGTTTACCGGGGTCCAGGTTTTGGCAGAATCAGTGGTTTTATAAATAGTCCCGCTGTAACCGGAGACAAAACCGGTTTTCTCATCTGTAAAATGAATGGCCAGGAATCCATCGTTGATACCCGTCTGAAGGACCTGGTGGTTACCGCAAAAAGCATTACTCTCCACCCCGCTCCTCCCGCAGGAAGGGCCAAGAAACAAAAGGGAAAATATGACGGTAATGTATTTCATCCCGGGTTTAAAGTATGACAATGGTCTTTTATAAAACGTTGCGCTGTTGTATGAGCAAAAAAACAGCCTCTTCCGGGGAGGCTGTTTTTAAATTTCACTGATTCAAAATCCCTTTTTCTTCCATCCGTTGTTTTCCCGGTCCCAGTCGGGTAGTTTATTTTCCGGATCCAGTATTACTTCTTTTATTTCACTCGTACTGGGTACCGTGAAACGCCATTCGGCGCCCCGTTGCCATACTTCCACCGGGAGATTGAGTCTATGTTCTTTCCCGTTGGCCTCTTTTATCAGCACGAGTACCGGCATGACCATCTTCTCTTTGTTTTCAATAGTGACTTCACTGCCATTGGCCGGTTTGTCATCCACATAACTGACGGATTTTACCGCCTGGTCCAGTTTCCAGTTATTGAGTACCCAGCTGCGCCAGAACCAACCCAGGTCCTCACCTGTTACATTTTCTATGGTATGGAAGAAGTCCCATGGAGTGGGATGTTTAAAAGCCCAGCGGCGGATATATTCCCGGAAAGCGCCATCAAACCGCTCTTTTCCCAATACCACTTCACGCAGGGCGGTCAGCATCTGGCCGGGTTTTAAATAGCCGGCAAAAGACAGGTTATCCTGCTGAATCACTTCCGGGGTATTGAACAGGGCATCGGCCTGATCACCAAAACTGTACTTGATCATCAGCGGGGAATTGGGATCTGAAAAGAATCCTTTTTCCACGAATTCACCTTTATTAAAAGCCTCAGTGGACCCGATGTTGATAAAAGTATTAAAGCCTTCATCCATCCAGGCATATTTGCGTTCATTGCTGCCCACGATCATCGGGAACCAGGTATGACCGAATTCATGATCGATCACTCCCCACAGCTCACCACCTGCAGCACCAGAACCGCAGAAAACAATACCGGGATATTCCATACCACCAACAATACCGGCCACATTGGAAGCAGCCGGGTAGGGGAATTCGAACCAGGTATTGGAGTAATATTCAATACTGGCCTTGGTAAATTCAGTGGAACGCTGCCAGCCATTTTTTGTAATGCTCTCCACCGGGTATACACTGATGGCCATACATTTTTTACCGGATGGCAGGTTGATACGGGCCGCATCCTGTACAAAAGCCTTTGAAGCAGCCCAGGCTACGTCCCGGGTATTCTGAATACGGAAGCGCCAGGTGGTGGTCGCAGTGTTCGGACGGGAACTTTTGTCTTTTATTTCCCGGTCACTGCGGATGGTTACAGTCTTGTCACTCTTTGCTGCGGCTTCCCAGCGTTTCATCTGTTCAGTGGTATAACATTCCTGGGGATTGACCAGTTCGCCGGAGCCCACTACAATCAGGTCAGAAGGGGCAGTAACACTGAAATCAATATCGCCATATTCCAGGTAGAACTCTCCGGCACCAACATAGGGAAGGGTATTCCATCCCTGGATATCATCATACACACATAAGCGGGGAAACCATTGGGCTACTTCATACACCACCCCGTTTTTTGTACTGAGTCTCCCCATCCGGTCTGTACCATATTCCGGGATATTAAAACTGTAACTGATTTTAATGGTTGTCTTTTCACCCTGTTTAAGTGGGTCTTTCAGGGAAATGCGCATACGGGTATCCGTGGTAATGTTGTTGCTTGCTTCATAAGAAATCCCGGCACTTTCAACTTGCACCTGGCTGATCTTGTAACCATCGGTAAATCCGCCATTGGCCCAACGCCCCCCCGCCTCCGTGGTGGTGGCAGAACCGCGTGAATCCTTTTTATAAATATTCTGGTCCAGCTGCAGCCATAGAAAGCGCAGGTTGTCGGGACTGTTATTGGTATACGTGATCGTTACAGCCCCGGTTACAGTATGCGTAGCGGTATCAAGAGAGCAGTTGATGGAATAGTCGGCTTTGTTCTGCCAGTATTTTGGACCCGGTTCACCACTCGCACTCCGGTAATCATTTCCCGGGTAAGGGTAAAACTGGGGATTAAAAGCTTCACGTTGGTTATAAACGGATTGGGCAAAACTGGTGGCCAGTATCAGTAAACCGGCAAGGGCAAGCAGGATCTTCTTCATTGAAATTGCTATATTTTATTAAAGTTGTAAGATTCGTAATAAGTACGAGGTACGAGGTACGAAGTACGGAATACAGCCTGCCTCGTACTTCGTACTTCTGACTTCGTACTTTATCTAAAGAGTTGTTCCGCTTTCTCCACGCTCTCCGTCCTTCCCACATCCACCAGTTTATCCCCCGAATGATCATATCCCATGATGCGGTGTTCGGCGGCCAGCCTGAGGTAGACATCAATCAGTGAAAATTTACCCGCAAAACCGGCTTTCTTCATCAGTTCAAAAATTTCATATTCAAAGATCACCACGCAACTATAAGCCTTGGGAACCAGGTTGGCCTTTGGAATGGAAATCCGTTCTTCCCCGGTTTGCAGGTTGCGCCAGCCGCAAAGCCTGTTTTCCTCATCGAATAATAAAACGCGGGAGGATTTCCGGTTAGTGACCCCGAAACTGATCAGCGCTTTTTGTGTTTCATGAAAGCGAACCAGTTTACGGATGCTGAGATCAGTAAGTATATCCGCATTGCAGGTAAGGAAGCGCTCACCGGGTGTAAACAGGTCTTTGGCTTTTAACAGACCGCCACCGGTTTCCAATACCAGGTCCCGTTCATCGCTCACCTGCACCCGGCTGCCCCATCCTTTCGCGGCTTCAATGGCATCTTCGATCTGGCCGGCAAAGTGATGTACGTTCACAATTATATCGTGCACGTTGTTCTGTTGCAGGTATTCAATATTCCGTTGCAACAGGGATTTGCCATTCACCACCGCCAGAGCTTTGGGATGATGATCGGTCCAGGGTTTGAAGCGGGTACCAAGACCCGCTGAAAATATCATGGCTTTCATCACTTCGCGGGTAAGGGGTTTTTCCAGTTTTTAGCTTCCTGTTCAATATGCATCAGTTCGATTTTCACTTTAAATTTATTCCGTAAATGCCGGGCCATCGCGTCAGCGGCATATACACTGCGGTGCTGTCCGCCCGTGCAGCCAAAACTGATCATCAGGCTTTCAAAATCACGTTTGATATATTCCTCAACGGTGATATCCACAATGTCAAACACACTGTTCAGGAACTCAGGCATCTTGGTCTGTTGTTCCAGGAAATCCATCACCTCCTTATCCCGGCCGGTCTGTGTTTTCATACGCTCCACTCTGCCGGGATTCAATATCCCGCGGCAGTCAAATACAAAACCACCGCCATTGCCACTGTTATCGGGCGGAATTTGTTTCCGGTACGAAAAACTATGGACTTTAATAACCAGCGGCGTCTTTTCCGTAGCCTGTGTAGGGGTGAACTGCTGAATGATTTCATCGGCCACGCAGAGATCAAGTACTTTGCTGAATTCCGGAACAGAAATACCCAGGCTCTGGTTATGGAAAAACTCTTTCAGGTTGCGCAGGGCCAGCGGGATACTGGTGAGGAACTGGGCCTTACGTTCAAATAAGCCACGGAAACCATAGGCGCCAAGAACCTGCAGCAGGCGGATCAGTACATACCCATTGTACTGGCTCTGGAAAATATTCCGGTTGACGGACTGACCGACTTCATTTTCAAATGCATCAATATAATCCTCGAGCAAATCGTATTTCCATTTATCAGGCAGATTAGCCCGAGCCTGCCAGAGCATTGAAGCCACATCATATTGAGGCGCGCCTTTCATCCCTCCCTGGTAATCGATAAAGTGTACCGCATTATCTCCGGTGACCATGATATTCCGGCTTTGGAAATCCCGGAACATGAAATATTTGTATTCAGTATGGGTGAGGTAATTGCTCAACGCTTCAAAATCATCGATCAGCCTGGTCTTATCGTAGGGTTTCCGCAATGCATCCAGGAAATAATACTTAAAATATAACAGGTCGGCCATGATAGCCTGCTTGCCGAATTCTTTATTGGTAAGGCAATGATTGTAATCCAGGCCGGCATCACCTTTTACCTGTAAACGGGCGAGGGCCTCCAGGCTTTTTTTGAACAGCTCATACACTTCATCCGATAATCCTTTTGTCTCGAGATGATTCAGCAGCGATACATTCCCGAAATCTTCCTGGAGATAGAATTGTTTATCGTCACTGACAGCAAAAATTTCAGGTACAGCCAGGCCCGATTTATTGAAGTGGTCTGTGAAATAGATAAAGCTGTCATTCTCTTTAATATTCGCGCCATACGTGCCGATCACCGATCCTTCCGCTCCATGTAACCTGAAATACCGGCGCTCACTGCCACTCTGCGGCAGCAGATCGATGGAGGCCGGGGGCACTCCTTTCCATTGAATATACAGGGATTTGATGCTTTCGACGAGTTGCTGCATGCGGCAAATGTAGGCAACTGCCTGCAATCCCGCTCTTTGACAGAGCTAACAGGCATTAGTTTTTTCTGTTAAATTTGCTCTTTCTATTAACTATGAGTAAAGCTCCTAATCCCAAAGTCCGGATTGTTACGGCCGCCAGTCTTTTCGACGGTCATGACGCGGCCATTAATATCATGCGCCGGATCATGCAGAGTAAAGGGGCCGAGATTATCCATCTCGGGCATAACCGTTCTGTGAAAGAGATCGTGGAAACCGCGATTGAAGAAGATGTACAGGGTATCGCCATCACCAGCTACCAGGGTGGCCATGTGGAGTTTTTCAAATACATGAAAGACCTGCTGGTGGAAAATGGTTGCGGCCATATCAAAATCTTCGGAGGTGGCGGGGGTACCATTTTACCCACCGAGATTGAAGAATTACATCAATACGGGATCACCCGTATATACAGTCCGGATGATGGCCGCACCATGGGACTCGAAGGCATGATCGATGAAGTGATCAATGAGTGCAAGTTGGTAATCAGCAACCCGGCCTGGAACGGTAAACTGCCCCTCGATGAAGTAAAAGACGTTAGACGAATTGCCCGGGCTATTTCACTGGCGGAAAATAACCAGGAGTACTCTTCAATCCTTAAAGAACTTTCCGGATTGAATGACTCTCCGGGAACTCCCCTTAGGGGAGCAGGGGGGCCAGGCACACAGGGGGCGACTATCCCTGTACTCGGAATCACCGGAACCGGTGGCGCTGGAAAATCCTCCGTAACGGATGAGATCGTCCGTCGTTTTCTGCACCAGTTTACGGATAAAACTATTGCTGTTATATCTGTCGATCCCTCCAAAAAGAAAACAGGCGGGGCCTTGCTGGGAGACCGGATCCGCATGAATTCGATCAATCATCCCCGCGCCTATATGCGCAGCCTCGCTACCCGGGATGACAATACAGCATTGAGTTCTTATGTCCAGGAAGCGATTGATATCTGTAAAGCCGCAGGGTATGATTTTATTATACTCGAATCAGCCGGGGTGGGACAAAGCGATGCCAGTATCCTGGACTATTGCGATGTCAGCATGTATGTAATGACCCCGGAATACGGAGCGGCTTCCCAACTGGAGAAGATCAATATGCTGGATTATGCCGACCTGGTCTGTATCAACAAATTTGATAAAGCCGGTGCCCTGGATTCACTGGCCGATGTGCGGAAACAATACAAACGCAACCATAACCTGTGGACAGCTAAAGAGGAGGAACTGCCCATCATCGGCACCATGGCCAGTAAGTTCAATGATGATGGGGTGAATCATTTGTTTGAGCTGCTCCTGAAAAAAATTGAAGCAAAAACGGGAAGGGCCTTCGGGACTTATCAGTTCGGGGAAACAGCTAAAGTTTCCCAGTCGGTGATTCCTTCCAGCCGTACCCGTTATTTATCCGAGATCACGGAGAATAACCGGAACTATGATCAGTTGGTAACTGACCAGGCAGCCATTGCTTCAAAGCTATACCAGTTAAATGGGGTGGTGGAAACATTGGGAACCAAAGCTGATCCGGCCGTGCTCGAAGCCCTGCAGAAACAGATTCTGTTTTTCCAGGATCAGCTGACCCCGGTAAGCCGTAAACTGATCAGCAACTGGCCGGAGAAAGTGAAAGAATACCAGAAGGATTTTTATGAGTATACCGTAAGGGATAAAGTGATCAGGCAACCGATGACCAGCAAAAGTCTGAGTGGTACCAGGATACCCAAAGTAGTACTGCCTAAATACAAGGACTGGGGTGATTTATTAAAATGGCAGGCCCAGGAAAATGTGGCCGGTCACTTCCCCTATACAGCCGGTGTGTTTCCGCTGAAAAGGGAAGGGGAAGATCCCACGCGGATGTTTGCCGGTGAGGGCGGACCGGAAAGGACCAACCGGCGTTTTCATTATGTCAGTGTGGACCAGCCGGCCAAAAGGCTGTCCACTGCATTTGATTCCGTAACCTTATATGGAGAGGATCCGGATCATCGCCCGGATATCTATGGAAAGGTCGGCAACAGCGGCGTGAGTATTGCCACGGTGGATGATGCGAAAAAACTGTACAGTGGTTTTGATCTTTGTGACCCGAAGACATCCGTGTCAATGACCATCAATGGCCCGGCCCCGATGCTCCTGGCTTTCTTTATGAATGCGGCCATTGATCAGCAATGTGAGAAGTGGATTGAAGGAAATGGGAAATGGGATTTGGTGGAAGAAGCTTACAGGCGGAAATACCCGGATGGCAAAAGGCCGGTTTATCATAATGATGCTTTCCCGGGTGAATTACCCGATGGGAATAAGGGGCTTGGATTAAAACTGCTTGGATTAAGCGGGGATGAAGTTTTGCCGGCCGATGCGTATGCCCAATGTAAACAGGCGGCCCTGCAACAGGTCAGGGGAACCGTGCAGGCCGATATATTAAAAGAGGACCAGGCGCAAAACACCTGTATTTTTTCCACTGAGTTTGCCCTGAAACTGATGGGCGATGTGCAGGAATACTTTATAAAAGAAAAAGTCAGGAATTTTTATTCGGTCTCGATCAGCGGGTATCATATTGCGGAAGCCGGTGCCAACCCGATCACGCAACTGGCTTTTACCCTGGCCAATGGCTTTACCTATGTGGAATATTATCTCAGCCGGGGAATGAATATTGATGAGTTTGCCCCGAATCTCTCCTTCTTCTTCAGCAATGGCATGGATCCTGAATACAGTGTGATCGGTCGTGTGGCCAGGCGTATCTGGGCCAAGGCCATGAAATATAAATACAAGGCCAATAAGCGCAGCCAGATGCTGAAGTATCATATCCAGACCTCTGGCAGAAGTCTCCATGCTCAGGAAATCGACTTCAACGATATCCGTACCACCCTGCAGGCTTTGTACGCGATCTATGACAACTGCAATTCCCTTCATACAAATGCCTATGATGAGGCGATCACCACACCCACTGAGGAAAGTGTTCGCCGGGCCATGGCCATTCAGTTGATCATCAACCGGGAACTGGGTTCAGCCAAAACAGAAAACTTTATACAGGGTTCCTTTGCCGTGGAAGAACTGACCAGCCTGGTGGAAGAAGCGGTACTGGCCGAGTTTGACCGGCTGACCGAACGCGGAGGTGTGCTGGGCGCTATGGAAAGAATGTACCAGCGGAATAAGATCCAGGAAGAAAGTCTTTATTATGAACACCAGAAGCATACCGGGGAACTGCCACTGATCGGGGTCAATACCTTCCTGAATAAAAAAGGAAGCCCGACCATTATACCCGGTGAAGTGATCCGCAGTACCACGGAAGAAAAAGAAGGGCAGATAACTAACCTTCACGCATTCTGGAACCGTAATCAAAATAAATCTGCTGCCATGCTGCAACGACTGAAAGCCGTGGCCATCAGCAATGGTAACCTCTTCGAAGAATTGATGGAAACTGCGAAATGCTGTTCACTGGGACAAATCACCCGGGCGTTGTATGAGGTTGGGGGGCAGTACAGGAGGAATATGTAGAAGTAAAAGGAAA
>CAZFLL010000071.1:12926-21365 GCA_964519865.1 uncultured Chitinophaga sp.
GCGTTGTATGAGGTTGGGGGGCAGTACAGGAGGAATATGTAGAAGTAAAAGGAAAGAGGAAAGGGGTAAGAGGAGAATGGGGAGAAGAAACACTACTAACAGGTGTATTTCCCTCTCTCCTCTTTCCACTTTCCATTCTCCATTCTCTATTCGCTATCCGCGATCTTCTTCCCGGTATTGTCAATCAAAATCCATTTACCGGAGATCATCACCCGGGCGGCTCCGTTTTCAAAAGTGCCGGCGAAATTGTATTTGAAGGGAATCAGGTCTTTTCCTTTATTGTCAATATAGCCCCAGACACCTTTTCTGTTCACTGCCGCCAGTCCTTCGGAGAAATTGGAAGCTCCTTCATAGATCATGGGGATAGCGAGTTTACCGGCAGTATCAATGAACCCGTAATCATTACCATTGCTGACCACCGCAAAGCTGGAATGGAATGACATGGCTTCAATATATTTTGGTTCAACAAAGGTCTTACCGGTACTGTCAATATAGCCCCATTTGCCATTGATCTTTACTGCAGCAAAACCTTCTGAGAACGTCAGTGCATCGTCATAGATCAGGGGGACCACCAGTTTTCCATCTTTGTCTACAAAACCGTGTTTTTCACCTTTACCTACCAGGGAAAGGCCGCAAATGCAATCGTCCACATGGTCATATTGTTTGGTCCAGGCCTGTCCATAACCTGCCAGGGAAAAGATCAGGGCGCTGAGGAGAAGACTATATTTCATAACTGAGAATTTAGATATTTGGAATATTCTGGCACCTAAGCTACAACTACAACTACCGGGTTACTATGACAATAGGCAGCAGTAAGGGTGATTTTAATTAAAAACAGGCCCAAACCCGCTACGGGGGCTGTTTTTCAGTTAACTTCGCATCTTTCTAAAACTGAATACTTTGCGTTTTACCGAGTTTAATTTTTCCCCTGAAGTACTGGAAGGTATCGAAGCTTCTAATTATGAAAACGCCACCCCCGTACAGGAACAGGTGATTCCGCCGATCATGGCCGGAAAAGATGTGATCGCTTCCGCACAGACCGGAACCGGCAAGACGGCCGCCTTCCTGTTGCCGGTGATGGACCGTTTACTGGCCAATCATGTGGATGGACAGGTAGGGGCTTTGATCATTGTGCCTACCCGGGAACTGGCTATCCAGATATCCCAGCATATTGAAGGACTTTCCTATTTCACCCACCTGAGTTCTATTGCGATTTATGGAGGGAATGATGCCCAGAACTTCGTCGCTGAGAAAAAAGCCCTGCAAATGGGAGCCGATATCATTGTCTGCACCCCGGGACGTATGATCGCGCACCTGAACATGGGTTATGTGAATATGAAAGGACTGCAGTTCCTGATCCTGGATGAAGCAGACCGTATGCTGGATATGGGTTTCCAGGACGATATCAATAAGATCATAAAAACACTGCCGGTAAAGCGCCAGAACCTGCTTTTCTCGGCCACCATGCCCCCGAAGATCCGCCAGATGGCCCGGCAGATCCTGCATGAACCGGTGGAGATCAATATTGCGATCTCTAAACCACCGGAGAAAATCATACAGAAAGCCTTCCTGGTATATGAACCACAGAAGCTGCCGCTGATTAAAAAACTGCTCCGCGAAACACCGTATAAAAATGCCCTGATCTTTTGCGCCCGGAAACAAACCGTGAAACAGGTGAGGCGCGAACTGAAGCAGGCCGGTTTCAGCATCGAAGAAATCCATAGCGACCTGGAACAATCACAAAGGGAAAGCGTCCTTGGCGCTTTTGCCAGCGGCCGTATCCCCCTGATGGTGGCTACGGATATCCTGAGTCGTGGTATTGATATTGACACCATTGATCTCGTGATCAACTGGGATGTACCCGGGGATGGGGAGGATTATGTACACCGGATTGGTCGTACTGCCCGAGCCGAAGCCGATGGGGCAGCCTATACACTGGTGGGAGAGAAAGAACAAAGTAAATTCGCCGCCATAGAACGATTACTTGAAAAAGAAGTGGAAAAAGCACCGGTACCTGCCGAACTTGGCGAGACACCGGAGTATCACCCCCGCACAAGAAGTCACCAGGGCGAACATGGCGACCGCCGCGGCGGACATCCGAAGAAGAAATTCTTCAGGCACGGCCCGGGCAGGAGTCGGTAGCCCTCCTTCGCTAAAGCTACGGAGGATAAATCGGCAGTCGGCAGTCAACAGCCACTTCTTAGAACATTTTCGTGTGCATTCGTGCAATTTCGTGGCGACCATTATTGCCGTAGGCAATAATAATCCGTGCTTATCTGTGCAATCTGTGGCTACCTATTTGCCGAAGGCAAATTTTCTCCCGCTTTATTATCATGACGCGAATGCCATTAACTTTGAGTCATATGAAGGCAACCTATTTTCTCCTGATTAGTATCGTGGCACTCTCCGTTTTTTACAGTTGCAAAACCGGTACATATACAGACACCAACAAAGCATACAAAAAACAAGTAAAAGCTTTTGCCAAAACCATCCGCGAGTATCCGGTTAAGGATTCCGCCGGACTGAACTATGCTGACTGGGTGGGAACCACCAACCTCTCCTTGCGCAAGCCCAATTTTGTGGTCATCCATCATACCGCGCAGAACAGTTGCGAACAGACATTGAAAACATTTACCCAGACCAAAAACCCCGTCAGCGCGCATTATGTGATTTGCCGGGATGGATCGGTGCATCATATGCTGAATGACCTGCTCCGGGCCCATCATGCCGGTGTAAGCAAATGGGGTAATACGATTGACCTGAACTCTTCCAGTATCGGCATTGAAATTGACAACAACGGATCAGAACCGTTTACTGAACCGCAGATCAATTCATTACTTACACTGCTCGACCGCTTAAAAAAAGCATACACCATCCCCACGGCTAATTTTATAGGTCATGCGGATGTGGCTCCCGGACGTAAAGTGGACCCCAGCCGCTATTTCCCCTGGCAGAAACTCTCCCAGCAGGGTTTCGGTTACTGGTATGATACTACTGCCGTGAAAGTCCCGGCAGAATTTAATCCCCTGCTGGCCTTGCGGGTGATCGGGTATGATATAAAAAATGAGAAGAACGCGATCCAGTCTTACAAGATCCATTTTAATCAGCAGGATACAACAAAGACGATCCAGGAAGCGGACCGGAAGATCCTGTATGACCTGATGAAGAAGTATCAGTAAAGAAGAAAGGGATGAATCAGTTCCTTCCAGTTTTCCGTTTGCTGAACGGCCGCATATAGTTCCCCGGTTTCAATTTTCCGGAATGCCTCATATACCCCGGTGAGACGGTCAAGATGTCCATGGCCGGCAGGATTGGCAGCGGTAATATATAACCGCTCTTGGAGTTCAGCCGGGTATAATTTTTTCAGGAGCGTTAAAAGGTGCATCCCTGTATGAACAGGACGGAATTGTTCTTCATCAGTGATGAGGAACCGCATCCCATTGCATTTTTCCCCGGCATAGAGTCCCCATTCAGGGGTGTATATATGAGCCGTTGCTTTTATACCACCGTAGCCCTGCTGATTAAATGCAGCGGTCAGCAAGGCTGCATTGATCCAGGGAGCTCCGCATATTTTAAAATCATCAGGAGTACCCCGACCTTCATTTACATTTACTCCTTCAAGAAAACAGGTCGCCGGGTACAGGGCGATAGTTTCTGTATCACGGATAGCGGGAGAAGTGGGCACAAAATGCCAGCCGGCTCCGGTTACCGTCTTAGACCTGTCCCAATGCTGTACTTTAATAATTTCCAGGTCAAGTGCAGGTACACGCGTGACTTTGAAATACAAGGCCAGCTCACCCAGGGTACAGCTATGTCTTACCGGGATATTCCAGCGCCCTATAAATGATGCACAATGTTCTTCATCCAGCATCGGCCCTTCTGCTTTTTGCAGATTACCACCCAGGGGGTTAGGCCGGTCCAGTACAACCAGTTTTTTCCCTTCAGCCGCACAGGCTTCCATGACATGGGTGAGTGTCCACAGGTAGGTGTAGAAACGGCAACCTGCATCAGGAATATCGAATAAAAGGATATCAACTGCAGCAAGATCTTCTGATGATGGACGAAAATGATTGCCATATAAGCTGATTACTTTTACACCTGTTAACTGATCAACCCCGCCTGACTGGGGGGCTCCGTCAGCTCCCCGGGCAGTAAGTCCATGTTCAGGTGAGAATAATACATGAAGGTCAAACCCTGCCTCTTGTAAAGCCAGCCGGCTGAATACGCCTGCTGAAGTGGTGGCGGCATTATTGGTCACCAGGGCCAGTTTTTTACCGGCCCACTTTTCTGCCTGTGTCAGCAATACATCAATGCCAAACAATATTTTACTCATCCTGCTTAGTTAAGTTCACCCGCCTGTTCATGGTCATCATATTGATCCCGCAGTTTCAGCAGGTCAGCCTTCAACTGTAAAAAGATCTTCCGGTGTGCGGCGGAGCGGATCAGGTTATGCTGCTCCTGCGGATCCGTTTTCAGGTCATAAAGCTCCCATTCATTCACCGGGTAGAAATAGATCAGTTTATATCGTTCTCCGCGGATACCGAGATGCTGTAATACGGTATGATCGGCTTTGTATTCATAGAAATGATAGTAGAGGCTTTTTCTCGGTAATTTTTTTTGTTTACCGGTCAGCAGGGGTACCAGGTTAATGCCCTGCATGAAATCAGGAGTGGCAATACCGGCGGCACCCAGCATGGTGGGGGCATAGTCGATCGTCTGCGTCATGGTATTGTTTATACTGCCCGCTTTGATCTTACCCGGCCAGCGGATCAGCAGCGGGGCCTGCATGGATACATCATACATCCAGCGTTTGTCAAACCAGCCGTTCTCGCCGAGGTACATGCCCTGGTCACCAGTATAGATCACCATCGTGTTATTGGTCAGCTGGTGCTGATCAAGGTAATCCAGCACGCGACCCACATTTTCATCCACCGAAGCCACACAGGCCATATAGTCCTGTATATACCACTGGTATTTATATTTCAGCAGCTCTTTTCCCGCCGGTCTTTTTTCCTGTAACAGTCTTCCTCTTTCCTCATAAATTTTTTTAATCCGGCTGCGGTCTGGTTCAGTAATGCGGTTAAAGATGGCATTATAGTACACGATATCGGTGGAGTCGGGCCGGTACTCCGGAAGGTCCATCAGGAATTTTGGATCCACTTTCAAATCACTGCAGAGCTTCATGTCGTGCAGGATGCTCATTGTCTGCAGATGCCAGGCCGTTCCATGTCCGGCAGTGTCCACATACAAGGTGGCCGGTTCCGGAAATGTTTTACTGTGAAAGGCTTCAATATACTTCAGGGGGGCAAGGAAATAACGGTGAGGCGCTTTATGGTGGATATGCAGCACAAATGGTTTGTTGGTATCGCGGTGATCCAGCCAGTTGATGGCTTCATCGGTGATCACATCCGTGGCATAACCATGATAGGTGGAGGTATCGCCCTTCATGGAAATAAAACGCGGTTCAAAATAAAGCCCCTGCCCGGGCAGTATCTTCCAGAAATCAAAACCGGTGGGGTAGGACTGCAGGTGCCATTTCCCGACAATAGCGGTCTGGTACCCGTTTTGCTGGAAAATTTTGGGCATGGTCATTTTGGAAGAATCAAAACGGGTACGGTTATCCTTCATCCCGTTCTTATGTGAATGCTGCCCGGTGATCAGGGTGGCCCTCACCGGACCACAGATGGAATTGTTGACAAAATTCCGATTGAAGAGCATACCCTCTTTCGCCAGCCTGTCAATATTGGGCGTGGAGATGAATTGTTTGTTATAAGCGCTGATCGCGTCGGCGTCATGGTCATCGCTCATGATATAAATGATATTGGGCCGCTGCTGGGCAAAAACCAGCTGGGCACTGCAGCAAAGCAGTAAGGTGAGGAGCCGCATAGTTTGTTTTTTGAAAGATACAAACAATCGGTTCAATATTATTCAGAGTGCGGGAAACAGGCTGGCATCGACCGGATGGATCACTTTTATATCATCCTCTTTGCGGGTCCGTATCGTATTTACCGGCCAGGCTTCCATTTCATTTTCCGGGAATTCGTACCGGATGATTTCGTTGATAGCGCTGTCGGTTAAATCAGTGCGCAGCCATTGCAGGGCTTTTTCTTTTGGCAGCAGCAGGGGCATCCGCTGGCTGTTAGGTCCGCCGTTGTGGATCTTTGTCATCAGCGGATTGGCCGGACGGGTGATGATGGCAAATGTACCAATGAGTTCACCGGTCTCCGGATCGGGCAGCGGCGAATAATTGTATAAACCGGCAAACGCAAATACTTCCTGCCCTTTCACTTTAATAAAATAAGGGAGTTTCTTCTTGCCGCCAATGTCACGATGTTCAAAGAAGCCGGTACTGAATACAAGACAGCGTTGCTGGCGCAGCCGGTGCCAGACGGAGCGTTTGTCGTCCAGTATTTTTTCACTGCGGGCATTGGCCATACTGGTCCGGTATTCCCGGATCTTTTCCGGGGTATTCATGTAATCTGCGATCACGCCCCATTCAAAAATTTTTATTTTCAGTCCATCCTCATTCACGGCTACCGGCCAGGGACAAAAGGACTGGGCTACTTTATGATACGTGGGTTCAAAGGAGATATCCTGTCCCTTGGTGATATTGAGGTAATCACTGATCAGTTTAATGTTGCTGAAAAAACTCATGTCGTAGCACATGGAGAAAAATTTTCTATTTCCTCCAAAAGTACTTCAGTTTGCTGTCCCCGCCACAACAGGGCAATAAAGAGTTCACCATAGCGCTCTTTCAGGGTCACATGCAGTTTATCGGCCGGAGAATAATGCCACCAGGGAAGCTTATTCGACAGGTAGCGGCTGACTTTCATTTTCAACCCGTCGCTGGCCTTCCATTTTTTCGCCATCAGGTTGATATAGATCCGGTATCCCGGTGGCTGGCTGGCGGCAATGATCAGTTTTTCCCGGTGTTCAGGCGACTGGCTGTCATATAAAAAACGGTAAGGGTCTTTCCATAGCAGGCGCATATGGCGTTCGGACCGTTCCCGGTCCGACTCATGTAATGAATAATGCGTGAGCAGGAGGGGGATCGTTGTCTCCCCGGGAAATTGCACTCCCCTGGGATAATGCTGCCGCACGAAATACATCGGTTGTTGCAGCAGGGCATTCAGCAACACGGGGTTTAATAACGTATAGGGGTTGTACATATTAACTGATTTTATAGAGTTCATCCCAACGGGTGGTATAGCGTTTACTCCGCAGTTCCTGCCGCATTTTCCAGTTGCGTTTCAGACCGGAGGAAACATATTTGACCACATCATCGCGGTGACTGAAATTGATATTGTCCACCGCTTCGAGCAGTGATTTATTATGTTGCAGGTGATCCTCCAGGAAGAGATTTGCCTGGATGGCCTTTGCCGGCACCAGTCCACTGAGTATCACACCGCCCTTCAGGTATTTGAACCCGGCCTGGTACAGTTTTTCCGCAAGGGGCAGGGCATGACGGATAAGCGTGGATGTGTCGGAAGTGGCTTCGGGCAGGATGCTGTACTGGTAACGTGACTGCGGATTGTATTCGTATTTACCATTGCGTGTGCCATTGGTTACCAGGAATACCTGGATCATCTGCGCGGCGCTGAACTGGCGGCGCAGTTTTTCTGCAGCCCTGGCCACATAAGTGGCAATGGCTTCCCTGATATCAGCCAGTTCAAATACCGGTTGCCCGAACATCCGGGTGGTGGCGATCATTTTTTTTGTTTCCAGCGGATCTTTCATCGGGATACAACTGAGGCCGTTCAGTTCCTTGATCATCCGCACGCCCACCACACCGCCCATATTTTTCTGAGCCCAGTCTTCCGGCATATTCCGCAACTGCCAGCCATCATCAATCCCCAGGTGGTGGAGTTTGATCGCGTATTGCCGGCCCACGCCCCAAAGATCGTCTACGGCTGTCCGTTGTAACGCTTCCTTTATTTTATCGTCCGTATCTAATACCATCACCCCTTTGGTTCCTTTTTTATCTTTTTTAGAAAGACGGTTGGCCACTTTCGACAATACCTTACTGGGACCCACGCCCACGGATACGGCGATGCCGGTCCATTGCTCCACCGTCTCCTTGATCGTTACCGCTGCCTCCTGCAGGGCCTGGCCTGAAATATCAGTCAGGTCCAGGAAGGCTTCATCCACGGAGTACACTTCCACTTTTTCTTCCCCCACCAGGTCCCTCAACGTATCCATTACCCGCATACTGAGATCGCCATAGAGATTATAGTTGCTGGAGAATACGGCGATGTCATGCTGTTCAATAATCTCTTTGTTCTGGTAATAGGGTGCGGCCATCCCCACGCCGAGTTTTTTGGCCTCATCGGTCCGCGATACAATACAGCCGTCATTATTGCTCAGCACCACCACGGGTTTATCCCGCAGGTCGGGCCTGAACAACCGCTCGCAGGAGCAGTAGAAGCTGTTACAGTCAAC
>CAZFLL010000072.1:0-21351 GCA_964519865.1 uncultured Chitinophaga sp.
ATCCGCACAGAGTTCCTCCACACTGCGGCAGAGCTTCGCATCCGGATACCATTCTTTTGAGTCCTGGTTATGCCTTTCCACTATAGCACTAAGCTCAAACCCGGGATGGGCGTGAAGAAAAGGTGCGTGAAAGAGTTTACCGCTCATTCCAAAGGATGAAATACCGGCTTTGATTATTTTACTCATGAATATCAGGTTAAGTCAAAAGTCAAAATTAAAAAGTAAAAATATCACTCCGACAGATTGAATTTTTCATATAATAGCCAGTTAAAAATCAAAACCCAATGCTTCAACTATATAAGGAATGTTCAGTCATAATGACTGACATTTTTACTTTTGAATTTTGACTTCCTAAGATCTTTCCTGTGCCCGTAACCACCTTTCCGGTATTTCATTACTGCTTGCCAGCAAATAATCCTTATAACTGCAGGCGATGTACTTTTTATCCGGCAATTGCATCCACCATCTTCCGGTCTTCTTGCTTTGCAGGAAAATGGTGTCCACTTCCGCAAAGGCCATATGGTATTCGTTGAAGGAATCCCGTTCATCGAGGGTGGCTTCACGGCGGCCACGGCTGCGGCCATCGAGCAGGTACCAGAGCATCTGGCTGATCTGTTTGGCGGTCAGTTCGTCCTTATCCTGTTGCGGATTGTAGCCATAGATACCAACGGTATTTACATTCGGACTCATCCCGGCATAGCGGAGCAGCACACAGGCTTCTTCGCCGTTGAGTCCGTTTGGAGAGACATTACTGGCCGGTGCATAGGCATTGGCAATGGCGGATATATCAAAACTGAAGAGGTTGCTGTTACGGATCACCGGTTCCATTTCATCAATACTTTCTTTCACACTGCCCACGCGGTAACAATCGAAGCGGAGTTTATCCAGGGTCTCCAGCATTTTGGGGTGCACGAAATAACTCTGGAAGGCAATATGGTTATAATGACGGAGGAAATTGGGCTCACCCGTCAGCATTTCCATCAGGAAGTTCTCATGCTTGAAGGGCGAATCCAGGTTCAGGTCAATTTTCGCGTCTACAGCACTGGCTTCGATCGTGCGGCGGGTTTCGGAATAGGCATAGTATTGAGCCAGGGTGAGGTCATGTGACCCACCGAGAATAATCACGGTCTTGCCATCGGTGATCAGTTCCTGTACCACTGTCTTCAGGGCGGCATAGGAATCGGTAAATAAAGAACCTGCTTTCACATTGCCCACATCGGCGATCTTAATATCCTGGTGCCAGTAATACAAGTTGTAAAAATGACGGCGGATCGTATCCGGGGCCGTGCTTTGTCCGTGGATCAGTCCGCTTCCCCGCTGTTCGCCACAACCTACGATCACCAGCTGGACTTCATCGAGGTCGGGAAATTCTTCTGCGTAAACAGCAATGACCTTACCCATCTGGCCATCTTTGTAGCCTTCATCATTGGAGATTTCGTGAAGGTTGACAGGGGATAAAAAATCGGATATGTTGAGGTGGTCTGACATAGGTGCAAGTTAGGGGAAAAAGGGAAATGCTCTTCTGAACCTGCCTTTGCCGGCCGGCAGGCAGCAAACGACTAAAACATGCTGAACCCTCAGCCAAATTTAGTCCGGCTCAGGCTTTGTTTATTTAACTTGCACTTGATTAATGAAAAAAGTATTTGTCTTACTGGTACTCCTTTTAATAGTTGCCTGTTCATTTGGCCAGAACAGGGTGCATTTTTTTGTTACAGCAGCTGGTTCCGGTGATACGCTGGACAATGTTTCTATTATAGTCAAAGGAGCGGATCCGGGGGCTGCTACCGGCAATAATGGACGGGCTGTCTTACTGTTGCCAGATGGGAAAAGTATCATTTCATTTTCTTCAATAGGATATAAGTCCAGGCAACTTACGTTCACCTTTCCTCTGGCAAATAAAGACAGTGTGCTGCATATTGAAATGGAGAAAGAGGAGAAAGAACTGGAACAGGTTATTGTCTCTTCCTCCCGGACTGAATCCCGGATTGAAAACCTGCCTACCAAGGTGGAAGTTTTGGGATTTGAAGAAGTGAATGAGGAAGTGGGGATCAAACCGGGGAATATTGCCAGTCTGCTGGGGGATATAGCCGGTATCCAGACCCAGCAGACTTCTGCAGCCACCGGTAACACGGAAATGAGGGTGCAGGGATTGCCGGGCAAATACACCCAGCTGCTCAAAGACGGGATGCCCCTGTTTGGCGGGTATGCCGGCAGTTTCAGTATCCTGCAGATACCACCCCTTGACCTCAAACAGATTGAAATCATCAAAGGAGCCAGTTCCACTTTATATGGAGGCGGTGCCATTGCCGGTATGATCAACCTGGTTTCGAAAAGACCAAAGGAAGGTAAACCGGAACGGACTTTTTTGTTCAACCGCACGAGTCTTGGTGAGACCAATATAAATCTCTACACCTCCGAACGGAAGAAAAAAACAGGCTATACTTTTTTTGCCGGGGGTACTCAGCAGATCTCAAAAGATGTAAACCACGACGGATTCAGTGACCTGGCCCATACGGATGGCTTTTTCATTCACCCAACTGCCTTTTATTACCCGAACGCCAGGAACCTGGTCAGTATCGGGTTCAACAATGTACTGGAAAACCGGAAAGGAGGTGATATGCTGGTCCTGCAGGAAAAAGCTGATGCGGACCACCAGTATTTTGTGAAGAACAAAACCATCCGCAACAGTATTGAAGCCAATTGGGAAAATAAAATCAACAAGAATGACCGGTTTACCTTCAAAGCCACTGGCAGCTGGCTCAACCGGGAAATCACCACCAACACATTCGGGATGAAAGCCAGGCAGCTTTCCTATTTCAGTGAGGCCAGCTGGCTGAAGAAAACACGGAACAATGACCTGGTGGCGGGCATTAACCTGGCCGGTGAAAATTTTACCAAAAAGCAGCCTGACAGTACATTAATTCCAAATGAAAAAAATACAACCATCGGTTTGTTTCTGCAGGATGACTGGCGGCTGGCTAAGAAACTGACCTTACAAAGCGGAATCCGTATTGATCACCATAACCGGTATGGCAATTTCCTGCTTCCCCGGTTATCTCTTTTATATAAAATCAATTCATATTTTACCAGCCGGCTGGGTGGCGGACTGGGCTATAAGATCCCCACTCTTTTCAACAGTGAAACGGATGAACGGGATTATATGCTGTTGCTGCCTTTCTCTGCCGTAAAAGCAGAAAGATCAGGGGGGATGAACTGGGATATTAATTACCATCAGCAAATCAATGAATGGGAACTGACAGTAAACCAGACTTTTTACTTCACAACCATTAAGGATCCGGTTGCTTATACTACTGATATCAATTCCTTTATCCATTTCTATAATGCGGCCAAACCAATTACCACCAAAGGATTCGAAACCTATATCCAGTTAGCCCATCATGCACTGGAAATCTACCTGGGGTACACTTATACAATTGCAGAGAAAAAATATGACCCCGTAAACCGATACCTGAGCCTCAGCGCCAGGAATAAATTTGCCACCGTACTGGCCTATGAATTTTCCGGTCATTTCAGGGCCGGTATTGAAGCTGCTTATACGGGTAAACAGTATCTCGATGATGGCAGTCGCACACCGGCCTACCCGTTTATTGCCGCCATGATGAGGTATGATATCGGCAAATTTGCCTTTGTATTGAACTGCGAAAATCTCCTGGATTACCGCCAGACCCGCAAGGAGTCCATCCTGATCCCACCGGTCAGTAATCCGCGATTCAGGCAGATCTGGGCGCCGTTGGATGGGAGGGTGGTTAATTTGAGTATCAGGTTAAGCATGTAGGGGAGGAAAGAGGTAAGGGGAGAGAGGAAAGGGAATATGCTAAGATAAATTTCGGATCATTTTGGAGAGCATTCTGAAAACAGAATTTAACATTGGTTCAATCGTTGAAATTTGTTCCTGATTGATATAACCCAGATCAACAGCAATTTCAATCTGTGTATCTATTTCTACCAGTGAACCCCGGGAAATCTCATAAAAGCGTTTCATATCTCCTTTCGAAATTCTGGAAGAACCCTCAGCCAGGTTGCTGCAAACACTTACTGCAGCCCGACGTAACTGATTCACCAGTAGAAATTGTTCTTCCTTAGGAAACCCGTTAGTTAAAAAATAAATCGATTTAACCAACTCTCTTGAAATTGAATAAACCTCCAGTTTCTTATGTGCTATTTGAAGCATAAAATATTGTTTCCGGCAACATAGTGATTTAACTCAAAAATCAATTAGCCGTCGCCTTTCCTCTTTCCCCTTTCCCTTTCCTCTTTCCCCTCTCCCCTCTCCCCTTTCCACTTTCCCCCTCCCTTCGTATCTTTGCCCCCTATGAACAATTTGTTGAAACAGATCGCCGATTACAAGAATGAAATCAGTGCTTTTACCGCTGCCGATGAGAAGCAGGTGGAAGAATACCGGATCAAATGGCTGGGCACCAAGGGTATTGTGAAAGCCATTATGGGAGAAATGAAAAATGTGGCGCCGGAACAAAAGAAAGAGGCCGGCCAGATCCTGAATGAATTCAAGCAATTTGCAGAAGCCCGTTACGAAGAACTGAAAGCCAGTTCCTCCGGGGCCGTGGAGACCGGATTTTCAATTGATATCAGTCTGCCCGGTGATCAGCTTCCCCTGGGATCCCGTCACCCGGTGACCCTCATGCGTAACCGGATCGTGTCTATTTTCCAGCGGCTTGGATTTGCAGTGGCCGAAGGTCCGGAGATTGAAGACGACTGGCATAATTTCGGTGCCCTCAACCTGCCGGCCCATCACCCGGCAAGGGATATGCAGGATACGTTTTATATTCAGCAGAATCCCGATTGGGTGTTGCGTACGCATACCTCCAGTGTGCAGATCCGTGAAATGGAAAAAGGCAAACTGCCGATCCGTATGCTGATGCCCGGACGTGTGTACCGTAATGAAACGGTGAGTGCCCGGAGCCATTGCTTTTTCCACCAGGTGGAAGGATTGTACATTGATGAAAATGTTTCTTTCGCTGACCTGAAACAAACTTTATACTTCTTCGTAAAAGAGATGTACGGCAAGGATGTGAAAGTCCGGTTCCGTCCCTCTTATTTCCCCTTCACGGAACCCAGCGCCGAAATGGATGTGACCTGTTTTATCTGCGGCGGCAGTGGCTGTAATGTCTGTAAGAAAACCGGTTGGGTGGAAATACTTGGTTGCGGTATGGTGCATCCCAATGTACTCAGCAACTGTGGTATTGATCCCAACAAGTATACCGGCTTCGCCTTTGGCATGGGTATCGAAAGACCAGCCATGCTGAAATACGGGGTGAATGACCTGCGGTTGTTCAGTGAGAATGATGTGCGGTTTCTGAAACAGTTTACGTCCGCTATTTAGGGGAACAAATACATTTTAACACATAGGAACATAGAGACATAGGGTACACATAGATTTTATGACTATTTCATACAATCTATGTGCCTTCTATGTGGCCCTATGACCCTATGTGTTAAAAACACGCGCAGCGGAATGCTCATTTTCCTTGATTGAAATTGAACCGCAGCCCCGCTTCGAAACTGCTGTAATCAAAATCATGTAACCCTTCCTGCATCCCGATCACCAGTTTCATTTTTTTCAATTGCTGTTCAATCCGGGTACGGAAGACGACGGGTTTATCGCCCTGGTTTTCGAGGTAGCCGAGGTAACCGGCAATATTGGAGTGGATGCTGAAATTCCTTTTACGGTATTCGAGACCGGCGCCAAACAGAAAGGAATCATCCTGTTTGAAAATATCCGATTCGATCTGCCAGACCAGGAACCCGGCCATGGCCGTCAGTTTCAGGGTACCGGCTTTATCCAATGTCTTTCCCATATTGATGGCAAAATGATACCCGGGGCCATCGCTGTAACGGGCCGAACCATAATCCGTACCCGATGGCATGCGGTAGCCCAGCTGGAAAATAAGGTCCGCCACCGGCGCCCATTTTTTGAGTAGCCTGAAATTGGTATTCAGAATCAGGTCACCTGCAGCTTTTTTATCATTGAAAAATTCATAGTACACATGCCGCTTTTCCTTCAGGGCGGTACTCATGGTATAATGTTCCCAGGGAATCCAGGTCAGTTCAACCCCCACCACATCTTTAACCAGGGCCAGGTTGCCATTGATAATAATGTTCTGTGTATTGTCGCCCTTGGTATAATGAAATGCTCCCGACACCCCGATATACGAATTGCTGTCGATCCGGCCATTGCCCAGCTGAGGTACGGGCAGCGAGTTGGGACCCTGGAAAGCAGGCAGGGTGATCATATACCTGGACCAGTGACTGACCCCATCCCAGTTCACCACCTGTTCCCAGCGTTCGCGGGTCTGGGACGGTGCGGACAGTTGCAGGAGTATAAAGAAGATGACCAGTGTAAATTTCATGTTACAGTTTTCAGTTGTCAGATGCCGGGTGTCAGTTGTCAGGAACCTGCTAAGAACTATTAATCTAAAATAACGAACCGTTCCTCGTTTTACGGCATATTCTTGTCACCCTGAGTAGTCCCGCAAAAGTAATATTTCAGGGCTTGCGAAAATATTCATGCGGGACATACCGAAGGGTCGTACCTCGTAGCTCGTAGCTTGTACTTCGTACTTACACTGTTTGTTTTAACCGTTTATAAGAAAAAAACGCGGCAGCTCCGAAAGCCAGGACGGCAAGATAAAACCAGGGCGTGAAATCCACTGAAATGATTACCTCCTTACTTTGTTCTGCCTGCTGAGTACTGACCTGTCTTTTTATATCAATCATCAGCCCGATCAGGGCGACTGCCGCCAATGCCCCGGTGGCCGCAGCGGCTGCCATAGCTGTTTTTGCATTGAGGAAGGAAAGTAACAGGCCGGCGAGTCCGATAATCAATGCCGCCTGGGCATAGATATTGGAATCCTTTTTATCCTGCGTACTGACAGATTTGGTTTCCCGCTGATCAAAACCGTCCAGCAAGGAGTTACTTTTCCCGGGACTATCCACTTTGTAGCCCGTAGCCAGTTCCACCCCATTTATTTTTTTCAGGGATACATTATTGCACCGGATATCCAGGAAGGGCATCAGGAATAATGCGGCAGCAATAACAAAACTGGTAGCGGCCGGAATTTTTGTAGCCAAAATGCCGGGGGCCTGCGGGGCAGGGGCGGCGGGTATTACTGGTGATTCAGTCTGATTGGTGTCCATAGCTGATTTTTTTTTTCAAGTTAAGCTAAAGCGGGCATAGTTCACCCGCCGCCTTATCTTTACCGCATAATCATTGGCATGGAAATCAACAGCATTTGTGTATGCGGGGCGGGCACCATGGGCAGCGGCATTGCGCAGGCAGCGGCACAGGCCGGGATTGCCACGATCCTGTATGAACTGAATTCCGTGGTGCTGGAAAAAGCGCAGGCGGCTATTGAAAAAAACCTGCAGTCGCTGGTGGATAAGGGAAAAATGACCGCAGAAGAAAAACAGCAAACTGGTCAGCTGATCCGTTATACAGATGATCTGCAAACCTGCCTTGCCGACA
Organism: uncultured Chitinophaga sp.; assembly: GCA_964519865.1. Taxonomy (GTDB): domain Bacteria; phylum Bacteroidota; class Bacteroidia; order Chitinophagales; family Chitinophagaceae; genus JJ008. The sequence goes on from CAZFLL010000072.1 coordinate 7,505, forward strand.
TTTTTATTGAAGCCATCGTTGAAAAGCCAGGGTTGAAAATTGCCCTCTTCAACCAGCTGGCCGAACTGAATCATGGAGATACCATTTTTGCCAGCAACACCTCTTCCCTTTCCATTACTGAAATTGCCAAAGGCGTGTTGCACCCGGAACGGGTGATCGGTATGCATTTTTTTAATCCGGCCACGATCATGAAACTGGTGGAAGTGGTGAATACCCCATTTACCAATACCGCCACCACGGAAACCATTATTTCCCTGGCAAAGCAACTGAAAAAAACACCGGTGGTTTGTAAGGACTCACCGGGTTTTATCGTAAACCGGGTAGCCAGGCCTTATTATATTGAATCCCTGCGGCTGGTGGAGCGAGGAAATGCGGAAGTGGAACAACTGGACCAGTTACTCGAAGCCACTGGTTTCAGATTGGGACCATTCAGGCTGATGGACCTGATCGGGAATGATATTAATTATGCGGTCAGTTGTTCGGTATGGGAACAACTGGACCGGCCCGACCGGCTAAAGCCCTCTCCTGTACAGGAAGAAAAAGTGAAGAGCGGGAAACTCGGGAAGAAAACGGGAGAAGGCTTTTATAAATACGAATAAACCAGAAGGCGGCATGGATTATCTTCGCCCCTTCAATCACCTGATAACTGATTAATTTGTCAACTAAAGTACTGGTTACCGGCGGCACTGGATTCCTGGGTTCTTATATCATCAAAGAACTGGTGGAAAAGAATTATGCTGTCCGGGCTATACGCCGGGGGAATAAAATCCCCGGCTGGATTCCCCCGGCTGTTCTGCAGAAAGTGGAGTGGGTGGAAGGGGATATCCTGGATGTGGTATCCCTCGAAGATGCCATGGAGGGTATTGACACCGTGATCCATTCCGCAGCCCTTGTATCTTTTCTTAAAAAAGAAAGAGACCAGCTGTACCAGGTGAATGTGGAAGGCACTGCCAACGTAGTGAATATGGCCCTGGAGAAAAATGTACGGAGACTGGTACATATCAGTTCGGTAGCTGCCCTTGGACGTGATGCGGCAGGTGGCCGGGTGAATGAAGAAAAGAAATGGGAAGACAATAAGATCAATACCCATTATGCCAAAAGCAAATTCAAAGCGGAACTGCATGTTTGGCGGGGCATCAGCGAAGGACTGGATGCGGTGATCCTTAACCCGGGAACGATACTCGGTTATGGGGACTGGCACCAGAGCAGCTGCGCCATCTTTAAACAGGTATATGAAGGATTCAAATGGTATACCGGTGGTATCAATGGATTTGTGGATGTGCAGGATGTGGCCCGGGTCACGGTATTACTGATGGAAAGCGGGATCAGCGAACAACGATTTGTGGTAACCGGTGATAACTGGTCATTCCGGAAATTGCAGGAAACCATTGCTGCCGGATTTGGGAAGAAGCCCCCGTATAAAGAGGCTACTCCCGGATTACTGAAGATGGCCTGGCGATTGGAGAAATTAAAGTCCATGCTGACTGGTAAAAAACCCTTGCTGACCAAAGAGAGTGCCCGGGTGGCGATCAGTCAGACCTTGTTTGAAAACGATAAAATCCTAAGGGCCCTGCCGGGTTTTTCCTTTACCCCACTGGAAGAAACCATAAAAAAGGCCTGTGAAATCTACCTTGGCACTATTCCTGCCGTGCAACCGGGATGAGCCGAAGACTATCTTTATTCCATAATCATATTTCCATGCAGCTACACCGGACCTTGTTGGTATTCCTGTTATCCAGTATTACCCTGTTTACACAGGCCCAGTTTGAAATCAGCGGGGTCATCCTGGATTCCGCCACCAGGGAGCCTTTATCCAAAGCTTCTGTATTCTGCCAGAATACCACGCTGGGTACACTGACCAATAAAGAAGGTGGATTCGCCCTCAGCCTGAAATCAGGGGGCTATGACCTTGTATTCAGTTATGCCGGTTACCAGACACAGACCCTGCGCGTAAGCGAGCCAAACAAACTGGAAATACTGATGGTCCGGAAAGACAACAGTATGGAGGAAGTGGTATTGAAGAGCAGTTTTGAAGTGGCGGATGGCTGGCAGAAATACGGCGATTTTTTTATGCAGCATTTTATCGGCAGTACACCCAATGCCGGAAAGTGTGTGCTGAACAACCCGGAAGTGCTGAAATTCTTTTTCTATAAAAAAACAAACCGGCTGAAAGTAATGGCGACGGATGCTTTACTGATCAGCAATCATGCTTTGGGGTATGACCTGCGCTACCAGCTGGACTCCTTTGTGTATTTCTACAATAACAGTATTAATTCATACCGGGGCTATTGCCTGTTTATGGAAATGGAAGGCAGTGACAGCCTGAAGAAACAATGGGCGAAAGCAAGGGAGGATGCCTATAGCGGGTCCAAACTCCACTTCCTGCATAGTTATTACGACAGTACCCTGCTGGAAGATGGTTTTGTGATCTCCTTACTGGATTCCACCAATGATAAAAAATTCAATAAAATCAAAGATCCGTATGATACGGTGTATTACGGGGGACTGGACAGCACGGAACAGATTGAGATCTGGTATCCACGAAAGATCAGTGTGATGTATACAAAGAAAAGTCCGGAGCCGGAATACCTGAAGAAAATGAACCTGCCTAAAAGTGTTCCTTACGCCACTACTTATATTGATCTGAAGGATGCGATCGTGATCACGCAAAACGGGTATTACTATGACCAGAAGGACTGGATCAACCAGGGGTACTGGAGCTGGAAGAACCTGGCCGATCTCCTGCCCTATGATTATATGCCTGATTAGGCCAGACGGAAAATCAGTCCTTTTCTTTGTTACCCATAATTTTTTCCCAGAGCAGGGGGATCCGTTTTACCCAAACCAGTTCCCTTCTTTTGTTGCGGGCATCTTCAGCCGGTGTTCCGAAATATGTCTTAGCCCCTTCAATGGTGGCCACCACCCCGCTTTGTCCCAGTACCACCGCGTCTTTACCAATGGTCAGTGTTTTATTGACCCCCACCTGTCCCCAGAGAATTACATTGTCCTCAATCTTAACGGCTCCTGCAACAGCAACCTGTGCTGCAAACAAACAGTTTTTACCCACCACGGTATCATGACCGATATGTACCAGGTTGTCCAGTTTGGTGCCGGCTCCTAAAATAGTATCATGTGTAACCCCGCGGTCAATAGTGCAGTTAGCCCCGATCTCCACGCCATCCTCAATCAGTACCCGGCCGCAACTGGCCATTCGTTTATAGTGAATGGGGCGGTTTGTTTTTTTATTGTAATAGAAAGCGTCGCTGCCGATCACAGTGCCGGCCTGTACAACCACCTCATCACCCAGGATACAATGATCCAGGATGGTTACATTCGGATGGATGATGCAGTTTTTGCCAATGACCACCTGGTTGCCCACAAATGAACCGGGCATCAGTACCGTACCTTCCCCGATGCGTGCAGAGTCGCTGACCGGTTTCGGTGAAGGAATGAAAGGCCTGTAAAAACGGACGATCTTCAGGTAAGCTTCAAACGGGTCATTGACGATCAGCAGGGCTTTCCCTTCCGGGATATCAGTCATGGCATTGATTATGATAAAACTGGCCGCTGAACGGATACAGGTGGCATAATACTTGGGGTGATCCACAAAGACCAGGTCGCCCTGTTCCACTTTGTGAATCTCATTGATGCCTGTGGCCAGGCCTTCACTGTTGCCAGCTATCTCTGCTCCAATCAGTGCAGCAATGGTGGTTACCGGAACCGGTTGCTCAAACCGCATACTTTTTCGTTTTGCCAAAGGTAATAAGTGAATCACTGGTGCCCGAAGCTTTTTATTACCGGTGTAACAACAACGTATTTTCATTGGGGAAACAAAGAAAAAAGAAATGTGATACAGACTTTGTTGTTGCAAATATTGAGTCCTTTCATTTTTTAATTGCAACAAACACGAATGATCATTCAGCGGTATAACAATGATTTTTTATTTCCATTATGCGTATAAACCCATCGGTTTATCCACAAGGATTTTTAAAATGTTAATAAAATATTTTGGAAATATTTTTTTGTTAAGTAAAATTATTTTTAATATTGCAGAGGGAAATAATATTCCCGTACTTACTAACCCATCCATATATTATCCCTCCGCTTACTACGGAGGGGTTTTTTTTGTACCTGTATCAACTAAATGCCGCCGGTTTGTATAATGGTGGCAGCACCATCCCGCAATGAGCAGCCTGTCTGCTCCGCTTATTTACGCAGCTGTTTAATCAATAATAAAAAATACCTTTACAGGAAACACTAAATCCCGTTCCATGCTTAAATCAATGACCGGTTTCGGAAGAGCAGAAAAGAATGTTGCTGACAAGACCTTCCTGGTGGATATCAAATCACTCAATGGCAAACAATTTGAACTCCAGCTGAAATTACCCGCTTTCCTGAAGCCTTTTGAATTTGATATCCGACGTCTCTTATCCGAAAAACTGGGACGTGGCAGTGTGGATTGCATGATCAGCCTGAAAGATACCGGCAATGCCAAACCGGTTACCATTAATACAGACCTGGCCAAAGCCTATTACCAGCCTCTGGCCGAATTATCAAAATCGCTGAACCTGGATCCTTCGAATATCCTGAGTACACTGGTCAAGCTGCCCGAAGTGATCACTCCCAGCAGCGATACCCTTACGGATAATGAATGGAATGATTTCCAGGCTGTCCTTGAAATGGCTATCAGCAACCTGAACACGCACCGGCTGGATGAAGGCAAGTCGCTGGAAGATGACCTCCTGGTACGTATCAATAATATCCAGCAATTGCAGGAAGAAGTGATCCGCCTGGAACCGCTCCGCAAGCAAAAGATCCGGGAAGGCATCACCCGCTTACTGGAAGAAAATGTAGGAAAGGAAAATTATGACGGGAACCGCCTGGAGCAGGAACTCATTTACTATATAGAGAAGATCGATATCAGTGAGGAACAGGTACGCCTGAAAAACCACTGTGAATATTTCAAGGACCTGCTGGCTGAACCGGAAGATTCAAAAGGGAAAAAACTGTCCTTTATCCTCCAGGAAATCGGCCGGGAGATCAATACCACCGGTTCCAAAGCCTACGATTCCACCATCCAGAAATGCGTCGTTCAGATGAAGGACGAACTGGAAAAGGCAAAAGAACAGGTACTGAATGTCCTGTAAAACCGGGGTTCTGTTTACATTTGTGAAAACCTTTTATTTGAAACCTGTACTGCATTCCCGTTTTTTAGCGGCCATCCTCATCCTGTTGCTTGGCAGTTTGTCCTGTACACAGATCGACCTGTTTGAAAAAACAGCCGTGATCCCCGGTCATAGCTGGAAAAGCAGCTTCAGGCCTTCGTTTACCTTTACCATTAAAGACACCAGTGCTCCTTATATGGTGTACTTTATCATCCGGCATGACGACCGGTACAGTTACAAGAACATTTATGTAAACCTGTATGCCAAAGGACCCGGGCAGGATACCGCCCAGGGTGTTCCGTATGATATCCGGCTGGCGACCGATGAGAGCGGCTGGCTGGGCAGCGGTATGGATGATATTTATGAACACCGTACCCAACTGACACCAAGGACCGCTGACAAACTCTTTTATTTTAAAAAACCCGGTGACTATACTTTTACCATTGAACAGATCATGCGGGAAGATCCGCTGAAGAATGTATGGAATACCGGTATACGGATTGAAAAGCTACAATAACCCATTACATGGCGGATGATACCCGTAAAAGGTTAAGGCGCACGACGCTTATTTACTGCAGCCTGTTGTTTTATGTACTGGCCGCACTGGTCTGGTGGTTTATTTCTCTCGAACGACAAAACCAGGCCATTGCCCGGCAGCAATACGAATTCCTTTCAGCCCGTTCTGAAACGCTCAGCACCCTGAGCCTGGCTGACCAGACCCAGTCCATTGCCCGGGAAGAAAAACGGAATACCCGTAAATATATCGCGGAAGGCATCACGTTCCTGTTTCTCATTGTGCTTGGCGCCATCCTGGTATACCGTTCGATCCGCAAACAATTTAAACTCCAGCAGCAGCAGCAGAATTTTATGATGGCGGTTACCCATGAACTCAAGACCCCCATTGCGGTGGCCCGGCTGAACCTGGAGACCCTGCAGAAGTATACCCTTGATCCGGAGAAACAAAAAAAACTGATCCGGAATACACTGGATGAAACCACCCGGCTGAATTTACTGACCAATAATATTCTTGTTTCGGCCCAGCTGGAAGCCGACCGGTATAATTCCGCTATGGAGGAACTGGATCTCTCCACCCTGCTGAAAGACTGTATCCATGATTTCCGGAAGCGTTTCCCGGACCGGGTGCTGGAAGATTCGATTGAGGAAGACGCCGACCTGAAAGGTGACCCCCTTTTATTGCAGATGCTGATCAATAACCTGGTGGAAAATGCCATTAAGTATTCGCCGAAGGAAGGGAAAATAAAAGCCACCCTGAGTAAGACCGCCAATACGATCCGGCTGCAGGTCTCCGATGAAGGCCCGGGTATTCCGGACATTGAAAAATCCAGGGTATTCAGTAAATTTTACCGGATCGGCAATGAATCCACCCGGAAAGCGCAGGGAACCGGCCTGGGGTTGTACCTTTGCCGTAAGATTGCCCGTGATCATAATGGCGACATTACGGTGACAAACAATGTACCCACAGGCAGTAATTTTGCAGTTATTTTTAAGACATGAGCGGAGATAAAAAAACATCCATCCTGCTGGTGGAAGACGAAGAAAATCTTCATGAAGCATTAAAGCTGAACCTCGAACTGGAAGGCTATGAAGTAACCTCTGCCTTCGACGGGGCAGCTGCACTGAAAGCAGTAAGCAACGAGTATTTTGACCTGATCATCCTGGATGTGATGCTGCCGGAAATGGATGGCATCAGTGTTACCGAGACCATACGCCTCAGCAATAATGAAGTGCCTGTGCTTATACTGAGTGCACGCAACAGCAGTGCCGACCGGGTACTGGGACTGAAAAAGGGAGCCGATGATTACCTGACCAAACCTTTCAACCTGGAAGAACTTCTCCTCCGGGTATATAAGCTGATCAACAAGAATAAAAAACTGCAGGATAAAACCACGCTGGGGGATAATTATGAATTCGGCAATAACCAGGTGGATTTCCGGGCACAGGAAGCCACCAGTTTTACCGGTGAAAAGATCCAGCTCAGCAAGAAAGAAACCATGCTGCTCAAACTCCTGATCGAAAATAAAAATGAAGTGGTGCCGCGGGAAAAAATCCTTCAGTCAGTATGGGGTTATAATGTGTACCCGACCACCCGTACCATCGATAACTTCATTCTTAATTTCCGCAAATACTTTGAAGAGGATAGCCGCAATCCGAAATACTTTCACTCGGTAAGAGGCGTAGGCTATAAATACTCAGAATAACAATTCATTCATTTTCCCAAGCAACTGCCTGGCCGATTCCAGCAGATCATCATCGTTTTCACCAGTAACAGCACGGGTATATATGCCTGTCTCGCAGGCGGACAACAGGTTGTTCAGCACCACTACATCCTCTTCCCGGGCTCCTTTCATCCTTAATAGCCCAAACAGGTTTTCTTTATTCCTGGCCGTTCCTTCGATTCCAAAACACTGATCAAAATAAGTCCAGACAGCCCGGTGCAGTTCAGAATAAAAATCCGGATCAACCGATGCCAGGCTGGCAGCCCTGGCCAGCCATTCTTCAATGCGTGGTTTCTCCGGTTTAGCCGGTACGGGCTCGGGTTCCTGCGGTTTTTTCTTCAATGCCCAGAAAGCCAGCACCCCGGCCACCAGTAAAAAGACAACAATGATGGCGATCTTACTTTTCTGCCGGCTTAATGCATCAATGGATACTTTATGTTCTTCTGAAACTGTTTCCTTTATTTCTTCCGGGGTTACCGTTAAAGTCAGCGGACCGGTTTCCTGTGTGCGATACCGGTTACTGTCTGTATCAAAGAATGAAAAGCGGACAGCCGGCAGCCGGTAGGTTCCCGGACTATTGCATACAAAACCATACCTGAATTGTCTTTTACCGGCCAGTGGTACCTGGGTTTTGTCCAGTGAATCGGTCACATTCGCGCTGAACCCTTCCATGCCCGAAGGCCAGCTGATAACCGGGGCTGAGAGCTGTACAAAATTCCCCCGGCCTTCTACAGTTACGACTAAAACCCCCTCTTCATTCCGGGCCAGTTGTGTTTTTTCCAGGTGGGTGCTGAGTTTAAATTTCCCGACTGCTGAATTAAAATCAGCCGGCTTGTTTTTCTCCGGCAGAGGTTTCACATTTATCAGCAGGGCTGTTGTACGCATTTCATTTTCCACGACAGATGTACCGGTACCCTCCGGTTCTTCCTCATTCCCGCTCAGCAGACCTTCGGCAATCCGCTGCTGTGTTTTCCGGTTCTGTACGATGGAAGAAAACTCAATTTTGTTTTTTACTTCCATCGGGTCAATCGTAAACTGCCCGGCCTGCAGGGGATATAATTGTACTTTACGGATCGTATGTACATCAAATTCCTTCCCGTTGATCTTTTCAGTACCCAGCTGCTGATCGGCCAGGCTGATCATATCCTGTACGGTAAACCCATAGAATCCGGGGTTCTTGATAATATCAGAGCGGGATTCGAGGCGGGAATAAAGTCTGAAGGTTACCTGTACCGGTTCGCCGACATAACAGTTTTGCTTATCGGCCACCACTTTTAAAAAAAGATTCTGCCGGATTTTCTCCTGTACATTTTCACCAGGTTGCAGGTAATAGCCAGTGGGCTGATCCATTTCATATCCGGGTGCAGCCGTCAATTCTTTTACCACCCTGATCCTGGCCCCGCTGCTTTGCATGGTACTGCCGCCTGTCCGGAGTGTGGCGCCTGGTAAAGTGTATTCCCCCGGCTGGGTGGCTATTAGTGTATATACATAATTTTTCGACAGCAGGCCGGCCCCTTTGGTCTTCGACGGGTATATGTCCGGACCTTCCACGAGTCGAAAGGGAGTAAAATCAGGCGGGATCAGTTCATGGGAGTTGGCCCCTTCCACATAATATTGAATCCGGAATGACTCGCCGGCAGTCACCGGATGTCCGGGGGCAATTGTTTTAAAAACCACCTGGGCATAACCCGAAAGTGAAATAAAAAACAGGGAAAGTATAGCCGTGGTTCTCTTCATGTAAACGGGACTAAAAGTAAAGCCCTCATTCCAATTAAAAACCAAAAAAATGGTTAAACGGCCAGTAGCATGGCCGATTACAGATCCCCGAGCTGTGGACGGATGACAATATCCTCCACGCAGGCCTGAACAGACAGGCTGGAGGCCGCCCAGATCATGTTGGCAATATCCGAAGCTTCCATGATCCGTTTGGATGAATTATCGAAACCACCCCAGGAATCGGAGAGCACCGCACCGGGGTGGACGGAAGTGACTTTTATCCCATGCGGTTTCAGTTCCTCTCTTAAATTTTTACTGAATCCGTACAAGGCGAATTTGCTGATACTATAAGCACCGCCATTGGCATACGCATGCAGGGATGCAATGGAACACATGTTGAAAATATGTCCCTGTTTGCGGGCCATCATAGGCGGCAGCAAACTACGGGTGAGGTGATAGGCACTATAAAGATTAACGGCAAGCTGGCTCTCCAAAAGGCCTTCCGGTTCATTGTGCACACTGCCGGGTTCAAACAATCCCGCATTGTTGACAAGGATATCCGGAACGGCATGTGACAGGCACCAGTTACCAAAGGCCATGGCTTCTTCTTTTTTACTGAGATCGGCCGGACGGGCTTTAACCTGGCTATCCGGAAACCGGGTCTGCAGCTCTTCCATTGTCTTATATAAAGCCAGTTCGCCCCGTGAACAGATATACAGATTCGCTCCGTTTGCCGCAAATATTTCAGCCACCGCTTTCCCGATTCCTTTGGAAGCGCCGGTTACCACTACATTGAGCCTGTTATTCCTTTCCATACCTGTCTGAATTGTTCTGTAAATTGCAAACTTATCTATGAATAAAGAAATTAATTCCCCGGCCGGCAAACGCTATACCCATCTCTTCTTTGACCTGGACCATACGCTCTGGGATTTTGAAGCGAACAGCCGCCAGACCTTACAGGATCTTTACCGGGATATGCAGCTGGAAGAACGGGGAGTCAACGATTTTGATCTTTTCCATAAAAACTACCTGTTGCACAACGATAAACTCTGGGAAAGGTACCGGAATGGTTATATCAAAGTGGATGAACTGCGCTGGAAAAGAATGTGGCTCACCCTGCTGGATTTTAAAATCGCCGATGAGCCCCTGGCCCGGCAGATGGGGGTGATTTTTCTCGACCTGCTGCCTACCCGCAAATTATTATTCCCTTATACCATCGAGATCCTGGACTACCTGCTGGCTAGAAATTACCAGTTGCACATGATCACCAATGGATTTGAGAAAACGCAGTACAGCAAACTGGAGCATTCAGGACTCACTAAATACTTCACGCATGTGATCACCTCAGAAGGCAGTAACAGCCTGAAGCCTCATAAAGAGATTTTTGAATATGCCTTCCTGAAAACAGGGGCCAACCCGGCAGAAAGTATCATGATCGGCGATACGATTGATGTGGATATCCTGGGGGCTGTCAATGCCGGGATCGACCAGGTGCATGTCAATCACCTGACCAGCGAGCGGATGCCGGTGAAGGAAAACAGGTTTCCCACCTACACAGTATTTAATCTGAAAGAACTGGAAACGATCTTCTGATCACCAGGAAGCGATCACGGTTACCCCGCCCTTGGGCTTATCCCCCAGTTTCACATGGATCTTTGTATCCAGCGGTAATAGCAGGTCCACCCTGGAACCGAGTTTAATAAAACCCATTTCCTCTGTTTGTTTTACCGTCTGACCCGCTTTGAGGTAGTTCACGATCCGTTTGGCGAGGGCACCGGCGATTTGTTTTACCAGGATTTCTTTCCCGTCTTTGCGGTATACGACAGAATGCCGTTCATTCTCGGTAGATGATTTGGGATGCCAGGCCACCAGGTATTTGCCTTTATGGTATTGACTGTACATCACGTCCCCGCTGATGGGGTTACGGTTGACGTGTACATTCAGTGGACTCATGAAAATAGACACCTGGATACGGCGGTCGGTAAAATATTCATCAGCCTGAACCTCTTCGATCACCACTACTTTTCCATCTGCAGGGGCCACGATCACATTATCACCGGTGGTGAGCTGACGGTTGGGAATGCGGAAAAAGGAAATCAGGAAAAGAAGCAGACCAAGCGTGACAATGAACAGCAACAAACTCAGCAGCGGGAAACCGGCACTGATAAAATAAAAGGAAGCCAGGTTGATGACAGCGAAAACAGTGGTGGCGATACCGATGGTTTTGTAGCCTTCTTTGTGGATGATCATGCAGAGAATATTAGGTAGCAAAGATAAGTGAAACGGCGATGAATGGAGATTGGCTGAAGCTGCGAGTTACGAGCCATGAGTTTCGAGACCTATAGTTCTGAAACTGTTTACAGGCTCGCAGCTCGCAACTCGTAGCTCGTAGCTTAGTTTACCGGGCATTTCTGATGATAATCGATCAATTCGATCGGCGCTTTTTCAAACCGGTAATCTGCATATACCCTTTCGATTTCGTTCAGCACTTCATCAATTTCCTCCACGGTTTTAAGGGTCACCAGTTTGCCGCGGTATTCTTTGATATTGGGAAGACCTTTCAGGTAATTCGCATAATGACGGCGCATTTCGTTGATCCCGACAACAGGGTTCTTCCACTCCACGGATTTGTATAAATGTTTGCGGGCCACGGATACCCGGTCCTGTATAGTAGGGGCTGCCAGGTGTTCCCCTGTTTTTACAAAATGTTTGATCTCATTAAATATCCAGGGATAGCCGATCGCCGCGCGGCCGATCATGATACCATCCACGCCATAGCGGTTTTTATATTCCAGTGCTTTCTCCGGGGAATCAATATCGCCATTCCCGAATATGGGTATCTGTATTCGTGGATTGTTTTTCACTTTACCGATCAGGGTCCAGTCCGCCTCCCCCTTGTACATCTGTGTACGGGTGCGTCCGTGAATGGCCAGGGCCCTGATCCCCACATCCTGTAAACGCTCGGCTACTTCTTCAATGTTCTTTGTGTTATCATCCCAGCCCAGTCTGGTCTTTACCGTAACTGGCAATGAGGTGGATTTCACCACGGCCGAGGTAAGTCTTACCATCAGGTCAATATCTTTCAGCACACCGGCACCGGCGCCTTTGAGTGCGACTTTTTTAACCGGGCAACCAAAGTTGATATCCAGCAGGTCGGGGTTGGTGACTTCCACAATCTTTGCTGCCATGGCCAGGCTTTCTTCATCCCCTCCGAATATCTGGATACCCACGGGGCGTTCATAATCAAATATGTCCAGTTTTTTCCGGCTTTTAATGGCATCCCGGATCAGTCCTTCTGATGAAATAAACTCAGTATACATCAGGTCGGCCCCGTTGTCTTTGCACACGGCCCGGAAGGGGGGATCACTGACATCCTCCATGGGAGCCAGAAGCAGCGGGAATTCAGGAAGTTGTATGTTGCCAATTTTTACCATTCCGTGTGTATTTACCTATTTTTGCCCTTCGGGCTATAAGGCTAAGCCTGCAAATTTACAATCTAAAAGCCAGAGTAGTAGCATGAAGGGATTATTAAAGAATAAGTCTGCTGGAAATCAATTGCTTTTGATGGTTTGCATTGCCCTGGTCAGCATGTTTATTATCGGCTCTGCGTTTGGCACTATTGTTTTATCCTCCATCACCGGTATCCAGTCAAAAGAACTGTTGGATTTTACCAAACTGGATTATAACAGACCCGGCATCATCACGTATATCCGTGGCCTGCAGGTTTTCCAGTTTATCGGTCTTTTCCTGGTTCCTTCCTTTGTGTGTGCCTGGCTTTTCAGTTCCAATACCAAAAAATACCTGCGCCTGCAGGAGCCCCATGGTGAATCGTACTGGATCATTGGTATGCTGGTCATGATCCTGGCGATTCCTTTTGTACAATGGCTGGGAGAGATCAACCGCAATATGCATTTTTCAGGAAGCATAGGGAAATGGGTGAATGACAAAGAAAACGGCGCAAATAAAACAGTAATGGCCCTGCTTTCGAAAAGAACCTGGCAGGACCTGTTGCTGAATATTTTTTTAATTGCAGGCCTGGCGGCTGTTGGTGAAGAATTATTGTTTCGCGGAGTGGCGCAACGGCTCTTTATTAAACTTTTTAAAAGAGTCTGGCCGGGTATCATCATTACCGCTTTCCTTTTTTCTGCCATACACTTTCAATTTTACGGTTTCTTCCCCCGTTTTGTGTTAGGTATTCTCCTGGGAGTGATCTATTGGTACAGCGGCAGTATCTGGACCGCCATGCTGGCCCATTTTGTATATGATGCGCTGCTGATCATCGTGGCCTATTTTTACCCGGCCATGATCAACGAAGAGAATACCGTGAAGATGTCTTCGATCGCATTGACAGCGGCATTCAGTTTTACCCTGGTGGCCCTGGCGGTGAACTGGATGATCAAACATTCCAAAACCACATACGGGGAGATTTATGCCGAAGACCGGGCAGCGGCCAATAACCGGCTCTACTGATTTAACTTTACGCTATGGCATTCAACTGGCAGACATTTAATACAAGGGCGCTGACCGCCATCGTGTTTGTAGCGGTGATGATGACGGGCCTGCTCCTGAATCAATGGAGTTTCTTTTTATTGTTCTCTGTTATTCATTTCGGCTGCTGGTGGGAGTATTTTAAACTGATTGAAAAGATCTACCAGACCAGTTTTCACCACTATACCAAACTGGGTTTTATGCTGCTGGGGTACGGACTGATGCTCTGGTTCTGCGGGGA
>CAZFLL010000073.1:0-4125 GCA_964519865.1 uncultured Chitinophaga sp.
GATGGAAAGGACTTTGTCTGTGTAAATCCTTATATGCGTTTCAACCGGGCTCTCTATGGAACCAATACCGCTTTCAGGGTGGAAGCAGGCGATCTGCCCGAATTTGCACTTTATATGCCCGGCATGGGGGGCAATCTCCGTTTTGCACTGATCAATAAAGACAAACATAAATGGCTGATCGAAGCCAAAGAGATCAGTACCCGTTATCGTCCGGGCAGTATGATCTATGAAATAAAAGATCCATTGCTGGGCACAGGATCGTTACAGATTACCGTACTCGCATTATCGTCTGCGGAAGGGATGGTTGTTCGTATCCACGGTAATCAGTTGCCCCCTGACCTGCTACTCGCCTGTGTCTTTGGTGGTGCTTCGGGAAAAAAATTCTCCCGCGATGGCGATATCGGGGCGGATCCCGAATCTTCTTTTTACCTGAAAGCAGAGAACTGCAGGGATAACCGTTACCGCATTAATGAAACCGGTTTTATTCTTTCCTACGGCAGTGGAAAAGTGCTGACCGAAGAAGAGCGCTATGAGATACAAACCAAACCGGAGAGCCAGCTGAAAGGGGAGGCTGGGGAGACCAAAAAACTCAGTGGACATTTTCCACCCACGTCCACCCTGCGTATGCTGAATGCCGCGAACCTGAATGATCTGTTCACCGGAATTGATACATCAAAGAGTGCGCCCTGTATCGCGGGACTGTTTGCTCCGGACGAGGAAGATTATATCCTGATCCACAATACGGCTACTGCCATACAGGGTAACGGGGCCTTTGAGTTTGCGGCTGCCGAAAAAGCCAGGCAACAACTGGCCAGCCGTATTGATGTACGTACACCCGATACATTTCTCAATACACTCGGTGGTGCTTTATCCATAGCTGCAGATGCTATCTGGGAAGATCCTTCCTTTATGCATGGCGCCATTGCCTGGCGGATGCGATTACCCGGATGGAGAGGAGCGTATACCGCGGATGCACTCGGCTGGCATGACCGGGCCAGGCGAAATTTTGAAGCCTATGCTTTATCACAGATCACTGCTCCGGCCACTTTGGGGGTGGTGATGGATACAGCTTTGAACCTGGCTCGTCATCTCGAGAAAGTGGGAACTCAATTATTCAGTGAAGGCTATATCAGCCGCAATCCCAATGGAGATATCCGGGCGCACCACTATGATATGAACCTGGTGTTTATTGATCAGCTGTTAAATCATTTTAAGTATACCGGCGATACCGCTTTTGTAAAGAAGATGTGGCCCCTACTCAAACGGCACCTGGCCTGGGAGAAAAAGAATTTTGATATGGATGGCGACGGACTTTATGATGCCTATGCCGCCATCTGGGCCAGTGATGCTTTGCAGTACAGCGGGGGAGGGGTGACCCATAGCAGTGCTTATAATTTCCGGGCATTTAAAGAAGCCGCTTCGCTGGCCAAACTGATCGGCGAAGACGGAACGGCTTATGAAATAGAAGCTGATAAAATATTAAAGTCAATGAACCTTCAATTATGGATGAAGGACAAGGGCTGGTATGCGGAATATAAGGACCTGCTCGGAAATAAATTACTGCATCCATCAGCCGGACTCTGGACCATCTATCATGCTATCGACAGCAAGGTGCCGGATCCCTTCCAGGCTTACCAGTCATTACGTTATATCGATAATCATATTCCACGAATTCCCGTCATCGCTAAAGGATGGAAAGAAAAGGGGCTGTATCTCTACAGTGAAACAAACTGGCAGCCTTATACCTGGAGTCTGAATAATGTGGTGACCAGTGAGAACCTGCACACGGCATTGGCCTACTGGCAGGGCAACCGGAAAGAAGAAGCTTTTCATCTCTGGCGCAGCGCTATACTGGAAACCATGTACCTCAGTGCGGGTCCGGGTAATTTTCAGCAGTTAAGTTTTTATGATGCCATGCGCGGGGAACTCTATCGTGATTTTGCCGATGGGATCGGCATGGTCTCGCGTTCATTGGTGGAAGGGTTGTTTGGGATAAATCCGGATGGATTGTCAAACAGGGTGGTCATACAACCCGGATTTCCCGCCACCTGGAATAAAGCCGGGATTACCACCCCGGATATACAATTTGATTTTACCCGAAAAGGAAATAAAGACGAATACCATATCCGCCAGTTTAAAACCTCCCGTTCGGTTACGCTGATCCTGCCGGCAGTAAAGGACCGGTTAACGGCAGTATTGGTAAATGGAAAGAAGGCCATATGGAGACCTGTTCCGGAGGCGGTTGGGCAACCCCTGATCGAAATTGATTTACCGGCAACCAAAAATGTAGTGGTTTCCTTGACCTGGTTGGGAAATAAACCTGTCAGACTGGTTTATAAAGAACAGTATTACAAAGGAGAAATCCTTTCCTTACAATCGAAACTATTAACCAGCTTATCACTAGCTGACCCGCAGGGAGTATTGAGTAACCCGGTAATAAGTAAGCAATCTGTTTCAGGAAGTGTAAATGATATGCCCGGGGAACATAGTCTTTTTGTAAAGACAAGCCAGGGGGCATTCAGCTGGTGGCAGCCGGTGGATATTTATATCCCATTAGTCCTGCCTGACGTTGAATATGGGCCCGCCCTGGCACATGCACTAAAGGATAAAGCAGATCTGGACTCTTTTTTTAATGATAAAGTGACCAATATCTTCAAGCCGCAATATAAATCACCCCGGCCGGTATCGCCCACTCTCCAATTACCTATACAAGGTATCGGCAACTGGGCTTATCATAGTGTTCAGTTTAATGTAATGGACAGCGGACTCCGCGCGAGAGCGGGGATAAAGAATGTATGGACGACGTCAACAGGTATCCCATTCAGCACGCCTTCTGATACATCGAAGAACAATATAGTTTTCACTTCTATGTGGGATGTCTATCCGGATTCAGTAGTGATTCCATTATCCGGCAACGCATCCGAAGCCGCCTTCCTGATGGCCGGCAGCACCAATCCGATGCAAAGCCGGTTAGTCAATGGGTTGATCAGGGTAAATTATACCGATGGAACTTCCGATGTACTGGAGCTCCGCAACCCCGAGAACTGGTGGCCCATAGAGCAAGATTACTATGTGGATGGATTTGCGTTTACAACGGATGCACCCAAACCGATACGTGTTTCCCTGAAGTCAGGGACCGAAATACCCGCCAACTATAAATACACCGGTATCAAGGGCTTTTCTAATTTCGGTATCGAAGGGGGAGCCGCCACCGTACTGGATATGCCGCTGAATAAAAATAAAACACTCCGCAGCCTGGTATTGAAAGCCGTAGCCAATGATGTGGTGATCGGGCTGATGGGGGTTACATTAATCAGATAATACCATGAGAAAAATATTTGCTGCTTTATTTGCTATTGGTTTAACGATTACCGCTGCTGCCCAGTCAGACAGTGTCTGGTTATTTTCCTATTTTAAAAACAACGGGCAGGACGGATTGCATTTTGCCTCCAGTACCGATGGATTGAAATGGACATCTTTACGGAATGACAGTTCCTTTCTTACCCCCACCGTGTCCAAAGACAAACTGATGCGTGATCCCTGTATCATCCGTGGTCATGACGGTATATTCCATATGGTTTGGACGGTGAGCTGGAATGACCGGGGCATCGGTTATGCGAATTCAACCGACCTGGTACACTGGAGTGAACAGCAGTTTATTCCCGTAATGATGCAGGAAGACTCGGCCCGCAACTGCTGGGCCCCGGAGATCACCTGGGACAAAAAGAAGAAACAATACATGATCTACTGGGCCACTACTATCCGGGGTAAATACCCTGAAGATCCGAAAGTGGAAAGTGGTTATAATCACCGGATGTACTATGTGCTGACAAAGGATTTCAACTCTTTCAGTAAAACAGCCACCCTATATGACAAAGGCTTCAATGTGATCGATGCCAGTATTGTTCCTGTCGGGAAGAAATATGTGATGTTTCTCAAAGATGAAACCCGCAATCCACCCCAAAAGAATATCCGGATCGCCACCAGTAAGAAAATCAATAAAGGCTATTCAGCCCCATCAGCCCCGATTACCGGTAACTACTGGGCCGAAGGGCCTACCTGTTTATATAAGGACGGCCGCTGGATCGTTTATTTTGATAAATACAGGGATCATAAGTACGGGGC
>CAZFLL010000073.1:4225-21234 GCA_964519865.1 uncultured Chitinophaga sp.
CCCGCAGGATACAACAGGATGCAGGGACGGGCTTTATCAACTACTTTAAGGCTTTAATTGATTGCCTTTATGCCACGCTACTGCCTGTTTTTCTGTGTGCTGATTCTCTTAATTCCTTTTACCGGCAATACCCAGCTTTCCGTGGCTGATATTTTTTCCGACAACATGGTCCTGCAACGGGATAAACCGGTACCTGTCTGGGGTAAAGCCACACCCGGACTGAATATCAAAGTGAATTTTGCCGGGCAGGAAAAACAAACCACCACTGGTAAGGATGGTAAATGGTTGGTTGAACTTGCACCTCTAACCGTCTCTTCCGCCGCTGCTACATTAAAGATCTCTGCTGTTAACCAGTCACTCGAATTACGCAATGTACTAGTGGGCGATGTCTGGCTCTGCACGGGCCAGAGTAATATGGAATACACGTTTGACCGTTCGCTTAAAAAATATGCAGCACCAGCTACCGGTGCCGATGTGGCCGCACAGGAATTTAAAACCACGGATAAATTATCTGCGGTACGCTATATCTATATGGAACGTACCGTGAATAAATTTCCCGCACTGCCTACCAAAGGCTGGTTTACCGCGACCGATACTACTTTGCGTTATGTCAGTGCCATCGGTTATTTTTTCGCCAAAGAGATTTATATCAAAACCGGAGTGCCGATCGGGATCATCTCCTCCAGCTGGGGCGGTACCCGCATTGAGCAATGGACAGCGCCGGAAGAATACAAGCGTTCTTCAATCCTGAGTAAACAAATGACCTCAGATACCTTTAAGATTGATGGGATGCGGCCCGGCCAGATGTATAAGGGAATGATCTCGCCTTTTGCCGGACTGGCTATTAAAGGAGTCTGCTGGTACCAGGGAGAAAGCAATTGTATGATCGAGGACCAGGACACTTATGTGGAGAAGATGCGGGTATTTGAAGAAAGCTGGCGCGATGCATTTAAAAATGAGGACCTGCCATTTTATACCGTGCAGATTTCCCCTTATCTCTATTCTGCCCGGAAAGACCCGAAACAACATTCCCCTGAATTATTACCCCGCTTCTGGGAAGCACAGACCCGTTGCCTGAAATTACCAAGGACCTATATGGTGGTCACCACCGACCTGGTGGATAATCTTAAAGACATCCATCCTTCCTATAAATGGATCGTTGGCTGGAGAATGGCGGCACAGGCACTGGCAGTTGAATATGGCCGGACGGAAACAGAAGCCTTTCATCCGGTATTGCTGAAAACAAAACGGAGTGGCCGGAAAATGGAGCTGAGCTTTTCAAATACAGGAGGCGTATTACGTGCTTCAGATGGGAAATCAGTGAATTGGTTTACCATCGCCGGCCGGGATAAAAAGTTTGAACCGGCCACTGTTAAGATCGACGGGGATCAGCTGATTATTTCCTCCGAAAAAATTAAGAAACCAAAATATATCCGTTTTGCCTGGGATGAAACCGCAAGACCTAATCTCGTGAATGCAGTGGGCCTGCCGGTTACCCCTTTCCGGACCGATAAATAAAAAATGAAACACATGAAGTCCATTCTATTGTTAGTGAGTATTTCTTTTTTCCTGCAGTTCAGTGCAGCCGCACAGGTTACACCACCCGCCTGGGTCAGTAAGGTGGGGGCAAAATCCTTTCCGGCTGGTAAGAAGGTTTTTGTGGTCAATGATTTCGGGGCAAAGAGTGATACCAATGTGGTTAGCACAAAAGCCATCCAGGCCGCCATCGACAAATGTGCCGCTGCCGGTGGAGGTATTGTCAGTTTCCTGCCGGGCGTATATGTCAGTGGCAGCCTTTTTATAAAAGACAATGTACAGCTGAAGATCGGCAAGGGTGTCACCCTGCTGGGTTCACAGCATTTTGAAGACTATCCCGAAATGCAGTCCCGTATCGCCGGTATTGAAACCAGCTGGCCCGCGGCCCTGCTGAATTTCCTGAATGTAAAAAATGCCGCCCTGACCGGTGAAGGGGTGGTGAATGCCCGGGGCAAATTCTGCTGGGATAAATACTGGACCATGCGCAGGGACTATGACAAAAAAGGATTGCGCTGGATCGTGGACTATGATGCCAAACGTGTCCGCACTTTACTGGTTCAGTCTTCCACCAATATCACTATCCGCCAGCTCACCTTTAAAAATGCGGGCTTCTGGACCATTCAATTACTCTACTCATCTTACTTAACCGTAGATGGCGTGGTGATCCGTAACAATGAAGATGGCAGCGGTCCCAGTACCGACGGCATTGATGTGGACTCCAGCACCTGGACCCTGATCGAGAATTGTGATATTGACTGCAACGATGATAATTTCTGCCTGAAAGCAGGCCGCGACTGGGATGGCCTGCGCGTGAACAAACCCACCGAGTATGTCGTGATCCGTAAATGTATTGCCCGTCGCGGGGCCGGACTGGTGACCCTTGGCAGCGAAACCTCCGGAAGCATACGTCATATCTACTGTACGGATCTTACCGCCAAACATACGGATAACGGTCTTCGCATCAAATCAGCCACCACCCGTGGCGGTATGGTGGAGGATGTCTATTTTGTCAATTCTGTACTGGATTCCATACGCACTGCTTACCAGTTCAACCTCAACTGGTACCCGGCCTACAGCTACAGTGAACTGCCCCCGGGTTATAATATTGATTCAGTGCCCCAGCACTGGAAAGCTATGCTGCAGAAAGTGACCCCTGCGGAAAAAGGAATTCCCCAGACCCGTGACTTCTATATCAATAATGTAAAAATGACCCATGTGCAGAAAGCCTTTGAGGTCAACGGGCTGACCCAGTCACGCATCCGCAATTTCAATTTTAACAACTCCTATGTATCCGCCGCGGTACTGGGGGAAATGATTTTTGCCGAAGACTGGAACTTTAAAAACTTCCGTCTCGTCATAGAAAAGAAAGAAGAAGAAGTAAAGAAAAAACCCGGTGCAATAGAAGAACAGGAACGTCTGAAAGGCTAAAAAAAGAATATGAGAAAATATAGTGATTTCTTAATGGTATTGCTGCTGGCCACGCTCGCCTTACCGGCCCAGCGGAGAATGGAGTGGCTGGACCGCGGACTGATGGCCGTTCCCGATAAGTCCGGACATTTATTTGTAAGCTGGCGATTGCTGGGTACCGAAGATCCGGCTACGGCTTTCAATCTTTACAGGACCAGTGCGGGAAAGACGGTAAAGCTGAATCAGCAACCGGTGGACAAAGTGACTTCCTTTATTGACAATACGGCCGATATTACTCAGACCAACCTGTATACGGTAAAAGCTATACTGAAACAAAAAGAAGAGAAAACCGGTAGTTCGTACACGGTGCCTGCCAATCCCAAACCTTATTTATCGATTCCCCTGCGTACACCCACCGGTTATTCCGCCAATGATGCGAGTGTGGGCGATATGGACGGGGATGGGGTCTATGAGATCGTGATACATATGACCGGAAGGGCAAAGGATAATTCACAGAAAGGAGAAACCGATCCGCCCGTGTTTCAGTGTTATAAACTGGACGGTACTTTTTTATGGGAGATCAATCTCGGGAAAAATATCCGGGAAGGAGCCCACTATACCCAGTTCATGGTCTATGACCTGGATGGAGATGGCAAAGCTGAGATCGCCATGAAAACTGCCGATGGAACTATCGATAGTAAAGGAACGGTGATCGGGGACAGCACCAAAAATTTCAGGAATGCACAGGGATATATTTTATCAGGACCGGAATACCTGACTGTATTCGACGGACAAACAGGGGCTGAATTATCCACTGTTTTATATGATCCTCCCCGTTATCCCGATAATTTATTTCCTTCCACTGATCAGTTAAAATCACTCTGGGGGGATGGCTATGGCAACCGGATGGACCGTTTCCTGGCCTGTGTGGCATACCTCGATGGAGTGCATCCTTCACTGGTGATGTGCCGGGGATATTATACCAGGACTGTACTGGCCGCCTGGGATTTTAAAAATAAAAAACTGGAAAAGCGCTGGGTCTTTGACTCAGACAAGGAGGGCAACCGGACATTTGCCGGGCAGGGGAATCATAACCTGACGGTAACCGATGTGGATGATGACGGGAAAGATGAGATCGTTTACGGACAGATGACCGTGGATGATAATGGCAAAGGGTTGTATACAACGGGTATTGGTCATGCCGATGCTTTGCATGTCAGTGATCTGGATCCTTCCAGGCCCGGTCTTGAAGTATTCAGTATTCAGGAACGCTTTGGGGATGCAGGCGCCAATTTCAGGGATGCCCGCACCGGTGAAGTGATCTGGAAGAAAGCCTCCGTGAAAGCAGGAGAAGATGGGGAAGGTCCGGGTCGTGCACTCGCCCTCGATATCGATCCCCGCTATGAAGGCTTTGAATGCTGGGTGGCCGGCGCTGGTATAAGTGGCCTGTTTGATGTAAAAGGAAATAAAATTGCTGAGAAAACACCCGCCTGTAATATGGGCATCTACTGGGATGGTGATCCACTGAGCGAAATCCTCAATGGCGTCAATATCAGCAAATGGGATTATGACAGTTCACGCGCGGTAAAAATATTTGATGCAAGGGATGAAGGTTGCGCCAGTAACAACGGCACCAAGGCCAATCCCTGTCTCAGTGCCGATATCCTCGGCGACTGGAGAGAGGAGCTGATTTGTCGTACCACGGACAGTAAAGAACTCCGTATTTACAGTACAGCTATTCCTACCACCCTGAAACTTTATACCCTGATGCATAACCCGCAGTACCGGCTGAGTATTGCCTGGCAGAATGTGGCCTATAACCAACCGCCGCATGTGAGTTATTTCCTGGGACAGGGAATGAAGATGCCGCCGATGCCTAAGATCACTGTTGTAAAGAAATAAGTATGAAAAAAAGCCTGTTCGTAGTATCACTTTTTATGATTGCCAGTGCCTTTCTCTTAAAGGAACAGCATAAACCGGTATTGTATATCATCGGTGACTCCACGGTGCGCAATACCAACCGGCCGCAATGTGGATGGGGAGAAATGATCAGTGAATTACTGGATACCTCCCGTATAAAAGTTAGTAACCAGGCCATGGCCGGCCGTAGTACCCGCACATTTGTAAAGGAAAAGCGCTGGGAAAAAGTTATTAATGCCATTCAGCCCGGTGATTATCTCATCATGCAGTTTGGGCACAATGAAGGCAGCAAACCCGATACTTCTAAAGGAGGATACCGGGGTGTGTTAAGAGGAACAGGGGAAGACAGTGTATCCCTGAACTGGGGTGATACACTTACTGAAGTGGTACACAGTTATGGCTGGTACCTCCGCAAATTCGTAAGGGAAGCAAAAGCAAAGGGCGGCATTCCGGTGATCTGTTCCATGATCCCCCGCAACCAGTTTGATAATGGAAAAGTAAAAAGAGCGGATAAGGATTTTGGCAAATGGGCACAGGAAGTAGCTCAACAAGAAGGGGTTTTCTTTATTGACCTGAATGCGATCACCGCGGATAAATATGATGCAATGGGACCCGACCAGGTAAAACTTTTTTTCCCGGGCGATCATACCCATACCAATGAAGAAGGAGCCCGGGTGAATGCGGCTTCCGTGGCCGAAGGCATCCGCCTGTTAAAAACACTGACCCTGAATCAATACCTTAAAAATAACTGATCATGAAAAGAACCGGACTTCTTTCCCGTATCGGAATAGCCGCAATAGCCCTACTGCTTTTTTCCTTTGTATGGAAGCCGCAGGAGAAACCGGTGTTTTATATTATCGGGGACAGTACCGTACGCAACGGCGATGGTACAGGCAAGGGCAGTCTCTGGGGCTGGGGAAGTTTTATAGCCGAACAAGTGGATACCAATAAACTCCAGGTACAGAATCACGCCATCGGTGGAAGAAGCAGTCGCACCTTTCTCACCGAAGGCCGCTGGGAGAAGGTGTTGCAATCCCTGAAGAAAGGCGATTATGTGATCATGCAGTTCGGGCACAATGACGCGAGTCCGCTTGATGACACGGCCAGGGCCCGTGGCGTACTCCGGGGAATCAGTGATAAAGACACATCGGTCTATAACCCCATTCGTAAAATCCAGGAAACGGTGTATACATACGGATGGTATATGCGCAAGTTTGTAAGGGAAACAAAGGCAAAAGGCGCTACGGCCATTATCTGTTCACTGGTGCCACGCAATAACTGGAAGGAAGGCAAAGTACAACGCTCCGCCGACTCCTGGGCCTTATGGGCCAGGCAGGTGGCCGAACAGGAAGGCGCTTATTTTATTGACCTGAATGAGATTGTCGCTGCAGAATATGAAAAGCTAGGACCAGAGAAAGTAAAAACCATGTTTCCTTCAGATAATACCCATACGAACGATGAGGGGGCTAAAATCAACAGGAGCTTTGTTATTGAACAACTGAAAAAACAAAATCCCGGCGGTATCAGTCAGTACCTGCGCTGATCAGAGAGAAGAGCGGTTGGTTACGTAAAAGGGGATTTCCATATGTTCCGTTGAACCGTTGAGGATCATCTCGGCGGCTTTCTTTCCCATGAATTCAAAATCCGTGGAGATGGTGGTGATACCATTAAGGATGATTTTCTTCAAGGGGGTTTCATTGTAGGAGATCACGCCCACATGTTTGCCCACTTTCATCTTGGTCACCAGTATCTTTTCGATCAGGGTCACCAGGTCCTCTTCCATCAGGTTGATGAATACTTCTCCTTCCTTGATCGGTTCTTTGGAGATATCATGTACGATCCGGTAATTGAACGCGTACTGGCGGCAGAACTTGGTAAATCCTTTCAATATCTCTTCGGGGTGATAGGTATCGTCCGGGAATATGATCTTGAGTGTATGGTACTTGCTCAGCGGTTCTTTTAATTCTTCAAGGGCTGCATAAATATCCTTCTCAAAATTTTCATAGACGGCCGCATAATTCCCCTTGATACCGGGAATCAGTTTGTCCATGATCAGCAACTGCTCCGAAGGCAGCTGGTTGATGATATCATAAGCGCCTTCCCCGCCTTCCAGGAAATGCGGGATGATCACGTAGTGGGTGTATTCCTTCTTATGGTTCTGGATCAGTTTTTTGAACAGGGAGAAGTCATTATTATAAATATAGAAATCGATCAGGGCCATATCGCCCAGGGCCTTTACAAAGGAGTCGTAGACCAGTTTTTTATGGGCCCCCAGTTTATTGAACAGGAGGAAGATCCGGAGGGGCTGCTCCACATCGGTGGACTTGACAAAATAGCCCTTACCGGGTACAGAACCCAGCACCCCGATCTGTTTCAGGTACTTATAGCCTTTTTCCACCGTATCCCGGGAGATCTCGAACTCAAAACTCAGTTCATTGATGGAGGGCAGGAGGTCATCCTTGCTGATTTTTTCCTCGCTGATGGCTTTAATAACGGAATTGGCCAGCTGCATGTATTTTGGAGTGGCCGACAGGTAGTCAATATGTATATAATCAAATAGTACGTTCTTCTTCATAACCAGGTCCTTTTAGACACAGCCGGGATGCCGGTAAAATGCCGGTAACTGTTTAGCAATCGTAAGTTTTAAAAGTATTAATTATTTCCCTATTTGCCCCTTTTTTTACCGGCCTGCTACCCAAAATAAAGCCATGACGGGGCATGACGGGAGAGGAAATGTATTCCTTAGTTTTACTATAGGTAAACAGATTGCTTCCAACTTGAATTCCCCTTTATGAATGTTATTTTAGGTGTCATTTTTCACTTTCTGGGCGGTTTTGCCTCGGGCAGTTTTTATATCCCCTACAAAAAGGTAAAAGGCTGGAACTGGGAAAGTTACTGGATCGTCGGTGGCTTATTTTCCTGGTTAATTGTCCCCCCGATCGCCGCCTGGCTCACCATTCCCGGATTTGCAGATATGATCAGCGGCGCTGCCGGACCCACCCTCGGATATACCTATCTTTTCGGGGTGCTCTGGGGCATCGGCGGACTGACTTACGGACTGGGTGTACGCTACCTGGGCGTATCCCTTGGAAGCAGCATCATCCTGGGACTTTGTATGGTCTTTGGAGCCCTGATTCCCGCAATATATTATGACTTTTTCCCCAAGGCGGGTAAGGATACCTTCAGTGATATGGCCGGTTCCCAGTGGGGCATCACCATCATGATCGGTTTACTCCTCTGTATTATCGGGATCATAATTTCCGGTAAAGCAGGTATGATGAAAGAAAAACAGATCTGTGCCGCACCGGTTGATCCGCATGGCACGGAAGTGAAAACAGAATATAAATTCGCCCTGGGTATGTTTGTGTCCATCGTATCCGGTGTGCTCAGTGCCTGTTTCAATTTCGGTCTGGAAGCCGGACAGGACCTGGCCAATGTGGCGAATGAAGCCTGGAAAGCCGCCAACCCGGGGGATGGCGAATTTTTATACCGGAACAATGTCATCTATGTGGTGTTGTTGTGGGGCGGACTGACCACCAACTTTATCTGGTGTATGGTCCTGAATGCCCGCAATAAATCATTCGGGGATTATACCAATAAAAAAACACCCTTATCAAAAAACTACCTGTTCTCCGCTATCGCCGGTACCGCCTGGTTCCTCCAGTTTTTCTTCTATGGAATGGGCGAAAGTAAGCTCGGTAACGGACCCAGCTCATGGATCCTGCACATGGCCTTTATTATATTAGTGGCCAATATGTGGGGACTGGTGCTGAAAGAGTGGAAAGGGGTCAGTAAAAAGACAAAGACAGTCATCGCAATAGGAATCGCCACGATCATCTTATCCGTCTTACTGGTAGGTCGCGGCAACAGCCTGCATGAAAAAATGAAAAACGAAAAAGCAGTTACTTATGTCAGTAGCAACAGCAAACTTTAAACATGTAAGTTATTTGTGGGATGAGGCAAAGGCAGCCGCCCTGGCCGGTGATGAAGTGGCATTACTGGTATACCGCTCAAACCTCCTGGGCGCCGATCTGCGCTTAACCAATTATGGCGGTGGAAATACTTCCTGCAAAGCCATGGCCAAAGACCCCCTGACCGGTGAGGAAACAGAGATCATGTGGATCAAAGGCAGCGGGGGAGACCTCGGCTCCATGAAAAGAAACGGCCTGGCCGCCCTGTACGTGGATCGTCTGCGCAGCCTGACCAATGTATATAAAGGACTGGAATTCGAAGATGGCATGGTGGAACTCTTCAACCATTGTATCTACGACCTGGCTTCCAAAGCCCCTTCCATTGATACTCCCCTGCACGGATTCCTCCCCTTTAAACATATCGATCACCTGCATCCCGATGCGGCGATCGCGATTGCCGCGGCAAAGGATGGTAAAAAGATCACACAGGAATTATTCAATGGTACCATCGGCTGGGTGGAATGGCAACGTCCCGGTTTCGACCTCGGGCTGAAACTGAAACAATGTCTCGATGAAAATCCCGGTATCCGTGGCATCATGCTCGGTTCACATGGTTTGTTTACCTGGGGTGATACAGCCTACGAAAGCTATATCAATACGCTTGAAGTTATTGAGCGTTGTGCCCAATACCTCGAAGAAAATTACGGGAAGAAAAGACCCGTTTTCGGCGGCGCTAAGCGGGATTCACTGCCTGCAGACCAACGTCGTCAGAAAGCGGCTCAACTGGCTCCTGTACTCCGTGGTTTCTGCTCTTCCAATGTGAAAATGCTGGGCCATTTTACCGATGATGAAAGAGTGCTGCAGTTCATCAACTCCAATGATCTCGATCGCCTGGCGCCATTGGGTACCAGTTGCCCCGATCACTTCCTGCGTACCAAGATTTCTCCTTTGGTACTTGACCTGGGCACGGAAGCAGATCTGGCTGATGTAAAAGCGGTAAAAGAAAAACTGGCTCCCCAGTTTGAAGCTTATCGCAAGATGTACACCGCCTACTACGAAACCTGTAAACATCCCAACAGTCCGGCCGTACGTGATGCCAACCCCGTGGTGATCCTGTTCCCGGGTGTGGGTATGTTCACTTTCTCCAAAGACAAACAGACAGCCCGTGTGGCGGCTGAGTTTTATATCAACGCGATCAATGTAATGCGTGGCGCTGAGGCCGTGTCTGAGTATACTTCACTGCCCCGCCAGGAAGCCTTCGATATTGAATATTGGCTGCTTGAAGAAGCGAAACTGCAGCGGATGCCGAAGCCCAAACCACTCAGCGGCCGTGTGGCCCTGGTAACAGGCAGTGCCGGTGGTATTGGAAAAGCCATCGCGAAAAAATTTGCGGATGAAGGGGCCTGTGTTATTATCAATGATATTAATGCGGAACGTCTTTCTGCAGCCAAAGAAGAAATGGTGAAACAGTATGGTAAAGACGCGGTGAGCAGCACCCTGCTTAATGTAACAGATGTTGCCAGTATCACCGCGGCCATGGATGATACCGTACTGGCCTTTGGCGGTGTGGATATCATCGTCAACAATGCCGGTATCAGTATTTCCAAATCAATAGCCGATCACAGTATCGAAGAATGGGATCGTTTGTATGATATCCTGGTGAAAGGACAGTTCCTGGTTTCCCAGAAAGGAATTGAAGTGATGCGCAAACAGGGCTTCGGAGGTGATATCGTGAATATCGTTTCCAAGAATGCCGTGGTGGCCGGACCGAATAACCCCGGTTATGGCAGTGCCAAAGCCGCACAGGCGCACCTCACCCGTTTGATGGCAGCCGAACTGGGTGCCGATAAGATCAGGGTGAATACGGTGAATCCTGATGCCGTGATCTCCGACTCCAATATCTGGGCCGGTGGATGGGCCGAAGGCAGGGCCAAAGCCTATGGTATTACCGTGGATGAACTCCCGGCTTATTATGCAAAAAGAACATTATTGAATGAGATCATATTACCGGAAGATATCGCCAATGCCTGCTTTGCTTTTGTAGGAGGTTTATTGAACAAATCAACCGGTAACGCATTGAACGTGGACGGCGGTGTGGCCATGGGCTTCTACCGTTAAGTCCTGTTATTTTTTTCACCCTCTGCAACCGGCCGGATAACCTGGAGGGGCAGGGGGTTTATTTTGTAAATTTGATTATACAATCTTATTATGAGAGTCGACAGTAAGAAAATTGCGCAACACAACGAACGCGGACTGGCAAAACATACACAACGTTTTTCCTTTTTACAATCCGAACTGGGTAATCTTGATACAGTAATTGATAAACTGGCGAAATTCCAGGTAGCCATTCCTTCCTGGGCACTCGGCACAGGTGGAACCCGCTTTGGTCGTTTCCCTGGTCCCGGTGAACCCGGCAGTCTCGAACAGAAACTCGAAGATGTGGGTCTGCTCCATGCACTCAATCAATCCAGTGGTGCGATCTCCCTGCATATTCCCTGGGATATTCCCAAAGACTATGCGGCTATCCGTAAACTCGCAGCGGAGCTGAATTTAAAATTCGATGCGGTGAACTCCAACACCTTCCAGGATCAGCCCGGTCAGGCACATTCGTATAAGTTTGGTTCCTTACAGCATGTAAATAAAGCCACCCGCAAACAGGCGATCGATCATAATATTGAAGTGATAAAGCATGGTGTTGAACTCGGTTCTGAATCACTCACTGTATGGCTCGCTGATGGAAGCACATTCCCCGGTCAACTGAATTTCCGCAAGGCTTTTCAGAACACCCTGGAGAGTCTCGAAGAAATTTATGCCGCCTTACCTGCAGACTGGAAAATGTTTGTGGAATACAAAGCGTTTGAACCTAATTTCTATTCCATGACCGTGGGTGACTGGGGACAGTCGCTGCTCTATGCCAATAAACTCGGTCCCAAAGCAAAAACACTGGTGGACCTGGGTCATCATCTCCCCAATGCGAATATTGAACAGATCGTGGCCTTGTTATTAATGGAAGGCAAACTGGCCGGTTTCCATTTTAATGACAGCAAATACGGCGATGATGACCTGACCGTAGGCAGCATCAAGCCTTACCAGCTCTTCCTCATCTTCAATGAACTGGTGGAAGGCATGGATGCCAATGGAATGGATCATGCCAAAGACCTGGGCTGGATGATCGATGCCTCACACAATGTAAAAGATCCGTTGGAGGACCTCTTGCAGTCCGTGGAAGCCATCATGATGGCCTATGCACATGCCCTGCTGGTAGATCGTAAGGCGCTCAATGCGGCGCAAGATAAAAATGATGTGGTGGCCGCCCAGGAATTACTCAAGCAGACCTTCCATACCGATGTACGCGCGCTGGTGGCTGAAGCCAGGCTTCGCAATGGCGCGGCCCTGAATCCCCTGCAATTCTTCCGCGAGGAGAAGATCAGGGAAGCACTGACAAAAGAAAGAGGAACTAATACTATTGCAACCGGACTCTGATGGACAAGCTCCCCGTTATAGCGGTCTTCGATGTGGGCAAAACCAATAAGAAGCTGCTGCTGTTCAATGAACAGTATGAACTGCTGCAGGAAGACAGCCGGCCGATGGAAGAGATCAATGATGAAGATGGCTTTCCCTGTGATGATGTGATGGCCCTGACCAGCTGGATCCGTGATTCCTATACCAGCTTATTGCAAAGTGACCGATTTGAGGTGAAAGCCGTCAATTTCTCCGGCTATGGGGCGAGTTTTGTATACATGAATCATGAAGGCCGCGTGATGCTGCCGCTTTATAATTACCTGAAGCCCTACCCGAAACCCTTACTTGAGAAATTTTACAGTAAATATGGTGGCGAGGATCTCGTGGCCAGTCAGACCGCCTCACCCGTACTCGGCAGCCTGAACTCAGGGATGCAGGTCTACAGGTTGAAAGAGGAGCGTCCTGCTGTATTTGCCACAGTAAAAGCAGCCCTCCATTTGCCCCAGTACCTGAGTTTTGTACTCAAAGGTTCATTCTTTACGGATATCACCAGTATCGGTTGTCATACCGGTCTCTGGAATTTTGAAAAGAACAGTTATCATCAGTGGGTAACGGAGGAACAGATCCGTGATAAGTTGCCCGCCATACTTCCCTGCATTGAAATAGCGGGATATACCAAAGACCTGATCCCGGTAGGGGGTGGACTGCATGACAGTTCAGCCGCCCTGATTCCTTACCTCGCTTCCTTTACTGAACCTTTTGTGTTATTATCAACCGGGACCTGGTGTATTACCCTTAATCCGTTTAATCATCAGCCACTGAAAGTGGAGGAGTTGAAAAATGATTGTCTTTGTTATCTCTCCTATAAAGGCCATCCCGTAAAAGCCTCCCGTTTATTTGCCGGGAATGAACATGAGCAGCAGGTAAAAAGACTGGCTGCCCATTATCAGAAAGAACCGGATTATTATAAAACCGTAAAAGCGGACCCGGTATTCCTGGAAAAATACAAAACGGATTATGCTTCATTAAAAGAAGCATCTGCCGGAACACTGCCTGGTGAATCCGTATTTCCCGGCCGTGATCTCAGCGATTTTTTCAGCTATGAAGAAGCCTATCATTTACTGGTTGCGGATATCATGGCCCTGCAGGTCCGCAGCAGCTGGCTGGTGATGAAGAATACAGCCGTTAAAAAAATATTTGTGGATGGAGGGTTCAGCAAAAACCCCATTTACATGCAGCTCTTATCGGACGCATTTCCTGAAATGGAAGTTTATGCCGCCGCCGTGGCCCAGGCCAGTTCGCTGGGAGCCGCCATGGCCATGCATATTCACTGGAACAAGCAGGCTCTTCCTGCCAGCCTCGTACAGCTGAAAAAGTACGGACATTGAACCGGAAGAATCATGAAAGTCGCTCTCTTTATACCTTGTTATATTGACCAGTTTTACCCGCAGGTAGGACAGGCCACACTTGAACTCCTGACCAAACTCGGTTGTGATGTGGAGTTTCCCCTCAATCAGACCTGTTGCGGACAGCCCATGGCCAACAGTGGTTTTGCCGCTGCGTCGAAGGACTGTGATAAAAACTTTGTCCGCAATTTTACCGGCTATGATTATATCGTGGGTCCCTCCGGCAGTTGTGTCCTGCATATTAAGGAGCATTTGAAAGATGATAAACACCCCGAAGAAACCATTCATATCCGCAAGCATGTGTACGAGCTTACAGAATTCATTACAGATGTATTGAAAAAGGAAGTGCACAATGCCGTGTTCCCGCATAAGGTAGGATTGCATAACAGTTGCCACGGGCAACGCGGCCTCGGGCTCTCTTCCATGTCTGAACGGGTTTTACCTGAATTCTCCAAGCCTGAACAGTTACTCAGTAAGGTAAAAGGGATTCAGTTGTTAAAACCGGTGCGCAATGATGAATGCTGCGGTTTTGGCGGCACTTTCTCTGTATTTGAAGAGGCCGTGAGTGTGAAAATGGGGAAGGACCGGATCAAACAACATGAAGCCAATGAAGTGGAATATATCACGGGGGTGGATGTGAGTTGCCTGATGCACCTCGAGGGTATTTTAAAACGCCAGGGCAGCAGGATCAAAACCATTCATATTGCGGAAATCCTAAACACGGAGGCCTGAGATGAAAGATCATGCAACACTCGCTGAGGAATTTATAAAGGACGAAGCCCGCACCAACTGGCATGATGAAACCTTATGGTTTGTCCGCCAGAAAAGGGATAAAGCCGCGCATGGACTGCCTGAATGGGAGCAATTACGTGAATGGGCATCCCAGATCAAGAACCATGCACTTTCCAATATGGACCATTACCTGGAGGAGTTTGAGAAGAACGCCCTGGCCAATGGAGTAAAAGTGCACTGGGCTGTTACGGCGGAAGATCACAACCGCATCGTCCATGAGATCATAAAAAGCAAGGGCATCACCCGGATCGTGAAGAGCAAGAGTATGCTCACCGAGGAATGCCAGCTCAATCATTACCTCGAAGACCAGGGGGTGGAAGTGGTCGATACCGACCTGGGAGAAAGGATCGTACAGTTCAGGCATGAACCCCCGAGTCATATTGTATTACCCGCTATCCATTTGAAAAAACAGGATGTGAGTGATACTTTTCATGAACACCTGCATACGGAGAAAGGGAATAATGACCCGACCTATCTTACAAGGGCAGCCAGGGTACACCTGCGCGAAAAATTTATTGCCTCTGAACTCGCCATCACCGGCGTCAATTTTGCCATTGCTGAAACAGGTGGTTTTGTCGTATGTACCAATGAAGGCAATGCTGATATGGGGACCCATGCCGCCAGTGTACATATTGCCTGCATGGGCTTTGAAAAACTGATTCCGCAGGCCTGGCATTTATCCGTCTTCCTGCGCCTGCTGGCCCGCAGTGCCACGGGACAGCCGGTTACGACTTATTCCAGTCATTTCCACAAACCCAAGCCCGGGCAGGAGCTGCATATCGTGATTGTTGATAATGGACGGTCAGACATTTTGGGTAAACCTGATTTCATGAACAGTCTCAAGTGCATCCGTTGCGCCGCCTGTTTTAATACCTGTCCTGTGTACCGCCGCAGCGGGGGTTACAGTTATCATACCGCCGTGGCCGGTCCTATTGGTTCCATCCTCAATCCCAATTTTGATCCGAAGAAATATTCCGATCTGCCTTTTGCCTCATCTCTTTGCGGCAGCTGCAGTAATGTATGTCCGGTTAAGATTGATATCCATGACCAGTTATGGAAATGGCGGCAGGCACTTACGAAGAGCGGTCATGTGCCGTTGATGAAGAAGATCATGATGAAGGGAATGGCTTTTGTGTTGGGGCGCCCGGCCCTGTATCGTTTCAGCGGGGCATCCGCACGATGGGTATTGAGGTATATGCCCTTTATGGTTAAATTCAAAATTAACCCCTGGTACAAACAGCGGGAGATGCCCGCGCCACCGAAACAGAGTTTCCGTAGCTGGTACCTGCAAAACAAAAAGAAATGAGCAACCGCGATAAAATATTCAGTGCGATCCGGAAAAACAAACCGGAGTCCATTCCCTTTCCTGAACCCGATACTTCGGTCGTGATCCGTTATCCTGATCTGCTGGCACAGTTCAAAACGGTATTAACGGCCATCGGGGGCAGTTGTAAAGAAGTGGCTTCAATAGCAGAAGCGAAGCAACTGATTGCGGAAATGGATAAGGGCACTTTTGTGATTGATACCACGGCCGATTATCCGGCCGGTCTTGCCACTTTATCTCCACAGGAACTGGCCACTGTCGATACGGCCATTATCCCCGGCCTGGTGGCTGTTGCTGAAAACGGCTCTATCTGGCTCACCGAAGAGGAAATGATCAACCGTTTACTCCCCTTCATTGCGCAGCAGCTTATCCTCATTATTCATGAAAAAGATATCGTGCCCACCATGCACGAGGCGTATGACAAAATCACGATCAACGAGACCGGCTTTGGTGTCTTTATTGCCGGTCCATCCAAGACAGCCGATATTGAACAAAGTTTGGTGATCGGGGCGCATGGGCCTTGTGGGATGATGGCGGTGGTGGTGAGGGGGTAGGAAAGGGAGAGAGGAGAGAGGAGAGGGGAGAGGGTGTTTCCACCAGCTTGAAAATTGACGTGGCTTTACTTCGAAAATGTAAAGCAAATCTTGAAAGGCCCGTACTGGAGAAAGTTCCGGTTGAGTTTTTAAGTAGCGAGTGTATAAATTACTGGATTATGGCGCAGTCGTTTATTTTAATAGTGGCTTTTTTTATTCTGGTTATTTACGTGGCGCAACAATGGTTTAAAATCAATAAACTGTTTTTCAGCTATTTTTCTTCACATGGGCTTAAAATGTTTTCAAAAATCAGCAAGAAGGATTTGGGCTTAATATTTGGTTCTTTCTTGAAATCGGCTCTCGCCATTGTTTTGTTTATTGTAATTGCTCTTCTTGTTTTTTGGTTAATTCCAGCTGGATGACCGGTTGCATTTCAATTTCGAGCGCAGCGAGAAATCTTCCCCTTTAATTAAAATAATAAAATCGTCATTCCGAGCGAAGCGAGGAACCCTGTATTTAAAAAGCAGTACTTCAAATAATAACCATTGATAGCAGTGATTGTGGTAAAGTGATTTTGCCAATTAGCAGCCGCAATAAGATGTTAGCAAACTGCCATTTACTGAATAACTAACTTTATAAGTCAATGAGCTTGTTCTTTGTACCTTGAGCAAAGGCAAATACAAGGTTCCTCGCTTCGCTCGGAATGACGGGATTTATG
>CAZFLL010000074.1:0-5342 GCA_964519865.1 uncultured Chitinophaga sp.
TGACTGGTCTCGGTCTGAAAGAAGCAAAAGACCTGGTTGACGGTGCTCCGAAGAATATCAAAGAAGGTATCTCTAAAGCAGAAGCTGAAGAAATCGCCGCTAAACTGAAAGAAGCAGGTGCTGATGTTGAGATTGCTTAATTTCAACTGACTGATAAAAAAAAGGCCCCGGTTTACCGGGGCCTTTTTTATTCCGTAACCAGGTAAGGGGCAATCCGCTGGTACATTTCATCGGTAACTGCCATGACCTGTTTCAGTTCTTCTTTTTTCCGGAACGGTCCGTGTTCTTTCCGGTAAGCCAGTAATGCATTGATGATATTCCATTTCAGGTAGGGGTGGACTTTCAGTTCCTCAGCAGTGGCGGTATTGATATTGATCCGTCGCAGTGTTAGTGACTGAAGTTTCAGCCGGGGTTTGATTTTCTGAAAAACGGAATCGGCCAGTCCAAATGTTTCGCCCAGCTGTGCGATGGAATAAAACCCGCCCAGTTTTTCCCGGAAATGTACAATCCGTCCAGCCAGTTTTGACCCAATGCCTGGTAAGGCGATAAAAGCGGTTGTGTCCGCGGTATTGATTTCCACATCTGTGATTTTTCCCGGGGCTGAAGCAGGATAAGATTTTTCAACCTTCGCAAACCCGGTGTTTTTGCCAGGCTGTTCCATGCTCCCCTGCTCTTCAATCCGGATATATGGAGCCAGTCTTTCATATTCATCCGGAAACAGCCCGTAAATCCGATGCAGGTCCTCCGGCTTATGGAATCTTCCACCTTTGGCCACATAGTTCAGAATCGTCTTAATCGTCTTCTCCCGCAATCCCAGATCCTGCCATCCTTCCTCATCCAGGGTATTGGGGTCGAAATAAAATAAGGAGGCTCCCTTTTGTTTGGAGTAAGCCTGTTGTTTTCCCGGGTTTGAGCTGCTCCCTGAAGCAGGCTCCCCCTGGTGGTAGCGGCTTTTTGATTCTTCTTGTTGTTCCAGTCTTTTCATGGCCATAATCCAGGCGGTATCCGCCTGACTGACCGCCTTACCGGAATGACGGGGCAGGAGGGAGGGTAATAAAAACAGGGTCAGCACCAGTACCCCGATAAGGAGTACCCCGGTTCTTTCCTTACGGCTGAGGGTCAGGTAACCGGCGAGCCAGGAGTTCTTTTTCATGCCACGATTTTAGGCAAATCCGGGGCCTCGGGGAGGGGGTAAACCCCCTGATTTTCTGCTTTTTTGGCCGGGTTATTGTGAGCAAAGTTTTCTTGGTTGAGAACATATAATCCCTACCTTTGCAATCCTTTATTTTGGCCAAATATATTTTGACATCCCAAATCATGTGTAAGTAGCTGAATTTCATGCACTTTTATTTTTTCTAAAATGAGAGCATGAACGTGATTGGTGTGTCCTCAACGTTGTAAAAACCGGTTTTACGCATATGTCTTCAACAAAAGTGAACTCAAGAGTGGATTTCGGTAAAATCAAGCACCTGGCTGAAACACCTGATCTTCTCGAAGTACAGATTCAATCGTTTAAAGAGTTTTTCCAGTTAGAAACGACCCCCGATAAGCGAAATATCGAAGGTTTGTTCCGTGTGTTCAAGGATAATTTCCCGATCACCGATACCCGGAACATATTCGTCCTGGAATTCCTGGATTATTTTATCGATCCGCCCCGGTACACCATTGAGGAGTGTATGGAAAGGGGATTGACATATGCCGTGCCGCTGAAAGCGAAACTTCGCTTAAGCTGTAACGATGAAGAGCACGTGGACTTCCAGACCATTGTTCAGGACGTGTTCCTGGGTAATATCCCTTACATGACCCCCCGCGGTACCTTTGTGATCAACGGAGCGGAACGTGTGGTGGTTTCCCAGCTGCACCGTTCTCCGGGTGTATTCTTTGGTCAGTCTGTTCACCCGAACGGCACCAAGATCTACTCTGCCCGTGTGATCCCCTTCAAAGGCGCCTGGATGGAATTCGCCACTGACATCAACAATGTCATGTATGCGTATATCGACCGTAAGAAGAAATTCCCGGTTACCACCCTGCTGCGTTCTATCGGTTATGAAACCGACAAGGATATCCTGGAACTTTTCGGTATGGCCGATGAAGTGAAAGCCGATAAAAAAGTATTAAGCAAATACGTAGGCAAACGCCTTGCTGCCCGTGTACTCCGTACCTGGGTGGAGGATTTTGTGGATGAGGATACCGGTGAAGTGGTATCGATCGAGCGGAATGAGATCGTGATGGAAAGGGATACCGTACTGGACGAAGAAGCCATTGAAACCATTTCTGAAATGGAAGTGGCCAGTGTGTTTGTTCAGCGTGAGGATGTGGGTGGCGACTATGCGATCATCTACAATACCCTGAACAAGGACACCTCCAACAGCGAACTCGAAGCGGTGCAGTTCATTTACCGCCAGCTGCGTGGTGCGGATGCTCCCGATAACGAGACCGCCCGTGGTATCATCGACAAATTATTCTTCAGCGACAAGCGTTATGATCTCGGCGAAGTAGGCCGTTACAAGATCAACCGCAAACTGAATGTGGACCTGCCGCTGGATAAGAAAACACTGACCAAAGAGGATATCATCCTCATCATAAAATACCTGGTTCGCCTCACCAACGGTAAAGCAGAGATCGATGATATCGATCACCTGAGTAACCGTCGTGTCAGAACCGTGGGCGAACAGTTATACGCCCAGTTCGGTGTGGGTCTGGCCCGTATGGCCCGTACCATCCGTGAAAGGATGAACGTACGTGACAACGAGGTATTCACCCCGGTTGACCTGATCAATGCCAGGACCCTGTCGTCTGTGATCAATTCCTTCTTTGGAACATCCCAGTTGTCCCAGTTCCTCGATCAGACCAACCCGCTGTCAGAGATCACCCACAAACGCCGTATCTCCGCGCTCGGGCCCGGTGGTCTGAGCAGGGAACGTGCCGGCTTCGAGGTGCGTGACGTACACTACTCCCACTACGGGCGTCTCTGTACCATTGAAACACCGGAAGGACCAAACATCGGTCTGATCTCCACCCTTTGCGTACACGCGAAGATCAACGACATGGGCTTTATCGAAACGCCTTATCGTAAAGTGGATAACGGTAAAGTGAACATGAAAGAACTGAGATTCCTCAGTGCGGAAGAAGAGGACCTGGCAAAAATCGCCCAGGCCAATACGCAGATCGATGAAAAAGGGAATTTCAAAGATGAAAAAATACAAAGCCGGGAAACCGGTGACTTCCCGATCCTGGACAGGAATGATGTGGAATTCATGGACGTGGCCCCCAACCAGATTGTGGGTCTGAGCGCCTCCCTGATTCCGTTCCTGGAGCACGATGACGCCAACCGTGCCCTGATGGGATCAAACATGCAACGTCAGGCTGTGCCCCTGCTGCGCCCGGATGTGCCGATCGTAGGTACCGGTCTCGAAGGAAAAGCCGCCCGTGATGCAAGGATCCAGATTCATTCAGATGGGGAAGGCGTGGTTGAGTTTGTAGATGCGAACGAAATACATGTCCGTTATGAAAGGGATGCTGCTGAAAAGCTCGTGAGTTTTGAAGATGACCTGCGTATTTACCGCCTGACCAAGTTTATCAAAACCAACCAGGAAACCTGTATCAACCTTTGTCCTGCTGTGAAGAAAGGGCAACGCGTGAAGAAAGGGGACTTCCTGACTGAAGGGTATGCCACACAGAATGGTGAACTGGCCCTCGGTAAAAACCTGAAAGTGGCCTTTATGCCCTGGAAAGGTTACAACTTCGAGGATGCCATTGTAATCAGCGAAAGAGTGGTGAAAGAAGATATGTTCACTTCAGTGCATATTTCCGAATATGAACTGGAAGTACGTGATACCAAACTCGGTGAAGAAGAACTGACACCGGATATCCCCAACGTTTCGGAAGAAGCCACCAAGGACCTCGATGAGAACGGTATTATCCGCATCGGTGCCCAGGTGAAAGAAGGTGATATCCTGATCGGTAAGATCACTCCGAAAGGGGAAAGTGATCCCACACCGGAAGAGAAACTGCTCCGTGCCATCTTCGGTGATAAAGCCGGTGATGCCAAAGACGCTTCCCTGAAAGCACCGAACGGTGTGGAAGGGGTGGTGATCGGTAAGAAACTCTTCCAGCGCGCCAAGAAAGATAAGAATGCGAAAGTGCGGGAGAAAGCGGCTATCGAGAAACTGGAAAAGATCCATGAGAAGAACGAGACCGACCTGATGGAAGTACTGCTGGAAAAACTGACCACCCTGCTGAAAGACCATGTATCAGCCAGTGTGAGCAATAACTTCGGCGAAGTACAGATCGGTAAAGGTGCCAAGTTCACTGAGAAAAACCTGCGCGGACTGGATTATGCGAATATCAATCCGCTGGGCTGGACCGGAGACAAGAAAGTGGATGACCAGATCAATACCCTGCTGCACAACTATAATATCAAGTTCAACGAGGAACTGGGTCGTTACAAGCGGGAGAAATTCAACATCAGCATTGGTGATGAATTACCTGCCGGTGTACTGAAACTGGCGAAAGTATATCTCGCGGTGAAAAGGAAGCTGAAAGTGGGTGATAAAATGGCGGGTCGTCACGGTAACAAAGGGATCGTGGCCAAGATCGTACGCCAGGAAGATATGCCGTTCCTCGAAGATGGAACACCGGTGGATGTGGTACTGAACCCGCTGGGGGTACCAAGCCGTATGAACCTTGGTCAGATCTATGAAACGATCCTCGGATGGACCGGTGCGAAGCTCGGATTGAAATTTGCCACCCCGATCTTTGATGGTGCTTCTGTAGATGAAATTGCTTCTTACTGTAAGGATGCCGATATCCCGATGCACGGTCACACGTACCTGTTTGACGGGGAGACCGGGGAACGCTTCCACCAGAAAGCAACCGTGGGTATTATCTATGTGATCAAGCTGCACCACATGGTGGATGATAAAATGCACGCCCGTTCAATCGGACCATACAGTCTTATTACCCAGCAGCCGCTTGGTGGTAAAGCCCAGTTCGGTGGTCAGCGTTTCGGTGAGATGGAAGTGCGGGCCCTCGAAGCCTACGGAGCTTCCAATATTCTCCAGGAGCTGCTCACTATTAAATCGGATGACATTATCGGTCGCGCCAAGACTTACGAGTCTATCGTGAAAGGAGAGAATGTTCCGAGAGCCGGGGTGCCTGAGTCGTTCAATGTACTGGTGCATGAACTGAGGGGACTGGGTCTGGATCTCAAATTTGAATAAGCTTAGAGCAAGCTATGAGCTTCGGGCAATGAGCTGCGAGCTCCTTATTGGAAATGACATTTTATAATTAGAGGCGGGCTCGCTGCCCGCCGCTAACAGCTAAAAGCTAAATAAATTATG
>CAZFLL010000074.1:5352-5893 GCA_964519865.1 uncultured Chitinophaga sp.
AACATAAACGACAAACGATAAACGTAACATGGCTATCAGAAAAGAAAATCGTCCTAAAGCGGCTTTTTCGAGAATCACCATCGGACTGGCATCACCGGATACCATCCTGGAAAGAAGTTACGGTGAGATCTTAAAGCCTGAAACGATCAACTACCGTACGTATAAACCTGAAAGAGATGGTTTATTCTGCGAAAGGATCTTTGGTCCGGTAAAAGACTATGAATGTGCCTGCGGTAAATACAAACGTATCCGTTATAAAGGCATCGTCTGCGACCGTTGCGGGGTGGAAGTAACGGAGAAGAAAGTACGCCGCGAAAGGATGGGGCATATCAAACTGGTAGTGCCTGTTGTTCATATCTGGTATTTCAAATCACTGCCGAATAAAATCGGTTACCTGCTGGGTGTAAGCTCCAAGAAACTGGAGACCATCGTTTACTACGAGCGTTTCGTGGTGATACAGCCGGGTATCCGTACCGACAAGGGTCAGAACATGGGCGACCTTTTGACGGAAGAAGAATACCTGGATATCCTGGATACTTTA
>CAZFLL010000074.1:5903-20858 GCA_964519865.1 uncultured Chitinophaga sp.
CAATCGGGTATCCGTGCAGATAAAGGACAAAACCCCGGCGATTTGCTGACTGAGGAGGAGTATTTAGATATTCTTGAAACGCTGCCGAAGGATAACCAATACCTGCCTGATGATGATCCGAATAAGTTCATCGCCAAGATGGGTGCGGAAGCCGTGCATGATATGCTGGCCCGTATCGATCTTGACCAGTTATCTTTTGACCTGCGGAATGCCGCTGCCACTGAAACATCCCAGCAACGTAAGGCCGATGCGCTGAAACGCCTGAGTGTGGTGGAAGCCTTCCGTGATGCCAATACAAGAATTACCAACCGTCCGGAGTGGATGGTTATGCAGTACATACCGGTTATACCGCCGGAACTGCGTCCCCTCGTTCCCCTGGATGGTGGCCGTTTTGCTTCTTCAGACCTGAATGACCTTTATCGCCGGGTAATCATCCGGAATAACCGTCTGAAAAGGTTATTGGAAATCAAAGCTCCTGAAGTGATCCTGCGTAACGAAAAACGTATGCTGCAGGAAGCGGTGGATTCACTGTTTGATAACAGCCGTAAGTCCAATGCCGTTAAAGCAGAAGGCGGACGTGCCCTGAAATCACTGAGTGATGTGCTGAAAGGTAAACAAGGCCGTTTCCGTCAGAACCTGTTAGGTAAACGGGTGGATTATTCCGGTCGTTCTGTAATCGTGGTAGGTCCTGAATTGAAACTGCATGAATGTGGTCTGCCGAAAGATATGGCGGCCGAACTGTTCAAGCCGTTTATCATCCGTAAGCTGATTGAAAGAGGTATCGTTAAAACCGTGAAGTCTGCCCGTAAACTGGTGGATAAGAAGGAAGCGGTGGTTTGGGATATCCTGGAAAATATTCTGAAAGGTCACCCGGTCATGCTGAACCGTGCCCCGACACTGCACCGTTTATCTATCCAGGCCTTCCAGCCCAAACTGATTGAAGGAAAAGCGATCCAGCTGCACCCCCTCGTAACGACAGCGTTCAACGCCGACTTCGATGGTGACCAGATGGCGGTACACGTGCCCCTGAGCCATGCCGCGATCCTGGAAGCCCAGCTGCTGATGCTTGCTTCGCATAACATCCTCAACCCGCAGAATGGTACGCCGATCACCCTGCCTTCACAGGACATGGTACTCGGTCTGTATTATATCACCAAGGGTAAGAAAACAACAGCTACCGAAATCGTACGCGGTGAAGGAAAAGTGTTTTATTCTGCGGAAGAAGTGATCATCGCCCATAACGAAAAAGTGGTGGACCTGCACGCCTGGATCAAGGTGAAAGCCAATATCAGGAACGCGGATGGTCTGCTCGAACATAAACTGATCGAAACCACCGTTGGCCGTGTGCTCTTTAACCAGCACGTACCGGCTGAAGTAGGTTTTGTAAATGCCCTGCTGACTAAAAAGAACCTCCGGGAAATCATCGGTGATATCATCAAGATCACCAATGTGCCGAAAACGGCTAAGTTCCTGGATGATATTAAGCAGCTTGGTTTCCGTACCGCCTTCCAGGGTGGTCTGTCCTTCAGTATTAATGACCTGATCATCCCTGATGTGAAGGAAGAAATGCTGGACAACGCGAAAGGTGAAGTGGATGAAGTGTGGGATAGCTATAACATGGGTCTGATCACCAATAACGAACGATACAACCAGATCGTGGATATCTGGAGCCGGGTGGATACCCGTATCACAGAGACCCTGATCCGTGAACTGGCCAATGACAAACAGGGCTTCAACTCTGTTTACATGATGCTGGATTCCGGGGCCCGTGGTTCCAAACAGCAGATCAAACAGCTGGCTGGTATCCGGGGTCTGATGGCCAAACCCAGGAAGTCCGGATCTAC
This sequence comes from uncultured Chitinophaga sp., assembly GCA_964519865.1. Classification (GTDB taxonomy): domain Bacteria; phylum Bacteroidota; class Bacteroidia; order Chitinophagales; family Chitinophagaceae; genus JJ008. Next base: position 7,748 of record CAZFLL010000074.1, read on the forward strand.
CGGTTCCGAGATCATCGAGAACCCGATCCTGTCTAACTTTAAAGGTGGCCTGAACGTATTGGATTACTTTATCTCTACCCACGGTGCGCGTAAAGGTCTGGCGGATACGGCCCTTAAAACAGCCGATGCCGGTTACCTGACCCGTCGTCTCGTAGACGTTGCCCAGGATGTGGTGATCACAGAGGAAGATTGTGGTACCCTGCGTGGTATTGCCACATCTGCTTTAAAAGATAATGAAGATGTCATCGAACCATTGAGCGACAGGCTGGCCGGACGTACCTCATTGCATGATGTGTACGACCCCATTAATGATAACCTGATCGTGGCTGGTGGTGATGAGATCACCATTGATATTGCCCGTAAGATCGAAGAAGCCGGTATTGAAACCGTTGAGATCCGTTCAGTACTGACCTGCGAAAGCAAGCGTGGGGTGTGTGTGAAATGTTATGGTAAGAACCTCGCTTCCGGAAACATTGCCCAGAAAGGGGATGCCGTAGGTATCATCGCTGCACAGTCCATTGGTGAGCCGGGTACCCAGCTGACCCTGCGTACCTTCCACGTGGGTGGTGTGGCCGGTTCTGCATCAGTAGAATCAACCTTGCTGGCCAAGTTTGATGGTACGATCCAGTTTGACGGTCTGCGTACAGTAATTGTTGAAGGCAATGATGGCGCTAAATCACAGGTGGTAATCGGTCGTACCGGTGAGGTACGTATCATCGATACGAAGAATGACCGCCTGCTGATCACGAATAACATTCCTTACGGTGCCACCCTGAATGTGAAGGATGGCCAGAAAGTGAACAAAGGCGATATCCTCTGCACATGGGATCCGTTCAACAACGTTATCATGGCAGAGATCAACGGTACCGTGAAGTTTGAGAACGTACTGGATGGTATCACTTACCGTGAAGAGTCTGACGAACAAACCGGGCACCGTGAGAAAGTGGTTATTGAAACCCGTGATAAAACAAAGATCCCGTCAATCGTAGTAGAAGGAAAAGAGAAGAAATCATATAACCTGCCTACCGGAAGCCATATCATCATTGATGAGGCGGAAGAAGTAAAAGCCGGTCAGGTAATTGTGAAGATCCCGCGTATCCTCGGTAAGCTGAGGGATATCACCGGAGGTCTGCCCCGCGTAACTGAACTGTTTGAAGCCCGTAACCCGAGCAATCCTGCCGTGGTATCGGAAATCGATGGGGTGGTGGTAATGGGTGCGATCAAACGTGGTAACCGTGAGATCATCATTGAAGCGAAAGACGGTGTACAGAAGAAATACCTGGTACCGCTGACCCGCCAGATCCTGGCCCAGGACGGCGACTTTGTTAAAGCCGGTGCTTCACTGAGTGACGGTCAGACCGCTCCGTTCGATATTCTTTCGATCAAAGGTCCGTTTGCTGTACAGGAGTACGTGGTGAATGAGATCCAGGAAGTGTATCGTTTACAGGGTGTGCGTATCAACGACAAGCACATTGAGGTGATCGTGCGCCAGATGATGCGTAAAGTGAATATCGTGGATCCGGGTGACACCCGCTTCCTTGAAGATGACCTGACCGACAAATTTGACTTTGTAGAAGAGAATGATTATATCTACGATAAGAAAGTGGTAACTGAGATTGGTGACAGTACGCACCTGCGTGCCGGCCAGATTGTAAGCCTGCGTGAAGTAAGGGAGGAAAACTCACTGCTTCGCCGGAGCGATAAAAAACTGGTTGAGTACAGGGATGCCAAACCCGCCACTTCTTCCCCGACCCTGCTGGGTATCACGAAAGCGTCACTGGGTGTGCCGAGCTGGATTTCAGCTGCGTCCTTCCAGGAGACCACGAAAGTGCTTTCTTCCGCGGCGATCAACGGTAAGACCGATGATATGCTCGGACTGAAGGAAAACGTGATCACGGGTCACCCGATCCCGGCTGGTACCGGTCTCCGCGACTTCGAGAGCATGATTGTGGGCAGCAAGGAGGAGTACGAACTGCTCCAGACCACCCGCGAAGCCATGTCTTTTGACGAAGAGGAATAAGAGAGATGGTCTAAATGATTCACTATAAGGAGTAAGTTATCTTACTCCTTTTTTTCTAAAAGCGGTCCCTGTTAAGGCTTTCATAAAGTAGCTGATTCCTTATATTTGCCCGCCTATTCGTAGTTATTTTGTAAAATGAACTGGATGAAAAATGGTTTGCTGATATGGAATCTGGCCCTGACCCTTGGCTGTGGCTATTTATTGGTTACTCATTTCACGGGAAAGAAAACAGCAGGATCGCTGACTTCAGATTCACGTGGAAATAAAACCGGTGAATCAGGTAAAGGTACTTTCAAGATTGCCTATTTTGAAATGGATTCCCTGGCAGCCAATTTTGATATGGTGAAGGAACTGAAATCCGAGATGCTGAAACGGGAAGAATCCATCAACAGCGAAATGGAAAGGCTCTCCAAAAACCTGCAGCAGAAATTCAATTACTATCAGCAGCAGGCCACTTCCGGTTCACTGAACCAGGAACAATCAGAAGCCGCCAGCCGGGAAATGAAGAATATGGATGATGAGATGAAGAACCGGAAACAATCGCTGGACTCCGAATACAGTGATTTTGTGATGCGCCGCCAGAATGAGATCAAGAACAAGATTGAATCCTTCCTGAAAGAGTATAATAAGACGAAGGAATATTCCTATATCGTTTCCTATGAGCAGGGACTATTCTATTTCAAGGATACGGCTTATAATATCACGGCCGATGTGGTGAAGGGGTTGAATGAATTTTATAAGGCCAAAAAGAATTAATGCAGGAAAGCCCCGGGAGGGGCTTTTTTGTTTCCCTTTTTTCCAACAGAAATATTGCGTTATTTTGAGTTATGGTTGATTACAAGAAACTCTTTGACGGATTTTCCTCGCTCAAGGCAGGCATCATTGGTGATGTAATGCTGGATACCTATATGTGGGGCAAAGTGGAACGCATTTCTCCTGAGGCACCCGTGCCTGTAGTAACCCTCCAGAATAAGGAATACCGTATTGGTGGTGCCGGAAATGTGGCCCTGAACTGCAGGTCCCTGGGCGCAAAAGCCACGTTGTTATCCGTTACGGGGGATGACGCGGACGCGCTTGTCCTGAAAGAGCTGCTGGAAAAAAACGGGATTGACACTTCATATATACTGCCTGGGGCCAGGCGGATTACCACGAATAAAATGAGAATCATCAGCCGGAGCCAGCAGATGATGCGGCTGGATGCAGAAGTGGCGCATGACCTTGATCCGGATGAAGAAAACCTGTTCCTGGACAAAGTGGCGGAATACCTCGCCAGGGAACAACCCCAGGTTATTATCCTGGAGGATTACAATAAAGGGGTACTGACAGCGCGGGTCATAAAACAGGTCATTGCCTGGTGTAAGGAGAAAAATATCATCATTGCAGTGGACCCTAAACGGCATAATTTCTTTTCCTATACCGGGGTGGATATTTTTAAACCCAACCTGAAAGAAGTAAGGGAAGCCCTGAATTTTACAGCGACAGCGGTTACAGAAACGGGGATGAATGAACTGCATTCAGCGCTGTCCAGCCGGTTGCAGCATGCTATTTCCTTTATCACCCTTTCTGAGAAAGGAGTTTTTTACCAACAGGGGAATTCCGGTCATATCATTCCTTCGCATATCCGGAATATAGCCGATGTATCCGGCGCCGGTGATACCGTGATTGCCGTGGCTTCACTGGTTTATGCTTCTACTAAAGATGTACGGCTGATGGCAGAAACCGCCAATATCGCGGGCGGTCTGGTATGTGAGGAAGTTGGTACTGCCGTTATAAATAAGGAAAAACTGCTTCAGGAATGTGAGTTGCTGTTGTCCTGATTTTTCCCTTTATTCATGTCTTCCGTGGATTTCTTCAGCAGGGCTTCAAAATTCATCAGGAGTTCAAAAGCCAGTTTTGCCAGTACAAAAATCAGGATAAATACTTTGCCGGCCCCCAGGCTGAGAAACATACTGCCCAGGATAACGGTGAACTGCTGAACAAATATCCGGCCATACGGCATAAACATGATCAGCATCATCGGTTGTTTCTTATAGTCACCATTGAGCAGGAAAGGGATAAAGCTTTTCGCTAAGTAGCCTATGATAAAGGCCAGCAGCATATATCCAATCTCCTTGTTGATATAAGAATACCAGTGAAAGAAGAAATGAAACATCCCGCTGCCGGGCGGGCTTATTTTGGCGGTCTCTGCAAATATGGAGGTCTGCACCAGGGCAAAGAGGCCAAAATGAACAATAAAAAAGAAGATGAAAAAGAATCCACTCATCTGTGTCACCGTACCATTGTTGCTCCATTCATCCTTCCCTTTGGCAATCGTACAGACCAGCAGTTTTAATACGGTCATGATGCCTACGATCATGGTTTCCATGGCATAAACCGTAAAGGCTTCAACGGGGGGCCAACCCAGGAACCATACCCCGTACACGGGCAGTAAATTGGCAGCAATAATAAACAGATCGTTTTGGGTCAGTTTCCTGGAGAACATGTTTCAGTAGTTTCGGATACAAAATACCTAATTTCGTCAGGATTAAAATACCCAATAACACGTATGTCCAACTATGCTATTGTGATCCATGGGGGAGCTGGTACCATACTTCCTTCTGCCATGACACCCGGACAGGAGCAGTCCTATAAGGCCGCATTGAAAGAAGCCCTGGAGGCCGGTTATAGTTGCCTGGAAAAGGGCGGGACATCCCTGGAGGCCGTTAAGAAAGCCGTCATGTCCCTGGAGGACTGCATTCTTTTTAATGCGGGACGGGGTTCGGTATTTGCCAAAGACGGCAGCCAGGAAATGGATGCATCGATTATGAACGGATCCGACCTGATGGCTGGGTCTGTTGCTGCTGTCCGGAATATCCGCAACCCGGTGGAATTGGCGTATACCATTATGACCCGGAGTCAGCATGTGATGCTGAATGGGATAGGAGCCCGGGAGTTTGCAAAAGTCCATGGATTGAAAATGGAGCCCGATGAATATTTTTATTCAGCCTTCCGGCATGAACAATGGAAGCAGATGCAGGATACGGATGAGACAGCACTGGATCATTCAGTTTCTCTTGAAGAAAAAGAAAACCCTTCAATTACCGGAGTGACAGAGGGCAAACCCTCCTCCACTAAAGTTCCGGAGGACAAGAAGTTCGGCACAGTTGGTGCCGTGGCTGTTGACAAGCAAGGTAATATCGCTGCGGCTACCAGTACCGGGGGTATGACGAATAAACAATGGGGAAGGGTGGGAGATAGTCCGATCATCGGAGCGGGTACCTATGCCAATAATAAAACCTGTGCGATCAGTTGCACCGGTCATGGGGAACCCTTTATACGTGCGGTGACTGCGTACGATGTGAGTTGCCTGATGGAGTACAAGGGACTGAGTCTGCAGGAGGCCATGCATCTGGTGGTACATGATAAATTACTGAAGATCGATGGGGAAGGAGGAATGATCGGTGTGGATGCTGCTGGAAATACGGCTATGGTTTTTAACAGTGAGGGAATGTATCGTGGACGTAAAGTCAGCAACGGTTTAGAGGAAACACTAATCTATAAATAATAATTGACGGGCTTCCCCTACATTTGCGCCCATGAAAAAATACGCGATCATAGTGGCCGGTGGTTCAGGTACAAGAATGGGAGGATCCCTTCCCAAGCAGTTTATGCTGCTAAGGGATAAGCCGGTGCTTTATTATACACTCAGCACATTTATTGAATCATACAATGACCTGCAGGTGATCCTGGTACTGCCCATGGAGTATACAGATATGGGGCAGGAGATCATCGATGCATTTTTTGATAAAGAAAGGATCCGAATTACAGCAGGGGGAGATACGCGTTTCCAGTCCGTGAAAAACGGGCTGGCCCTGGTCGAGGAAGAATCTGTGGTGTTTGTACATGATGGTGTCAGGTGCCTCCTGACCAAAGACCTGATTCACCGGTGTTATCAGCAGGCCGTGGAAACCGGAACGGCTATACCGGCTATTCCGTCCAAAGACAGTATCCGTTTAATTACAGAAGAGGGCAATGCCGCCTTTGACCGGAACAAAGTGATGCTGATCCAGACTCCCCAGACTTTTCACAGCAAGATCATTGTGCCTGCTTTCCAGATCGATTACAAGGATAAATTCACCGATGAAGCCACGGTGGCGGAAGCATATGGAATCAAGGTTTCATTGGTGGAAGGAGAGGAAACCAATATCAAGATCACCCGGCCGGTGGACCTCCTGCTGGCCGAACAGATTCTAGCAGAACGCGAATCCTGATTTATTTTTTAAGCCATTTCAGATAAAAGGGAAGACGATTGATCTTCAGTGCCGGGTAGATTTCCTGTACGGCCCCGAAACTGCTGTAGAAGAAAGCCAGGTTACGGATATCCGATCCTTCAAAATCCAGTAACAGGTCCTGCCCGGCATGATCTGCAATAAACGCATCGATCAACGCATGTGAGGCACCGATGGTTTTTCCATTCGGATGATTGCCTACAAGAATATAATAAGCCCGGTTATGGGAAAAGAAGAATACACAGGAGGCGATCACCACCCCTTGCAGGGATATGCCATAGGTGGTGGCTTTGTTCTCCGTTTTCAATAGTTTATAAAGCCGGCGGAACCGGCCGATATTCTCTTCCACATTCTTATCATGCAGGTGCATCTGGGTGGAGGCAAGGGCTATTACGGTTTCCACATCAAAATCCTTCACGACAGTACAGCCTGCCTGCTTTGCTTTTTTAATATTGCGGCGGATATTTTCACGGTAAGCATTATTTAACTCTTCATAGGGATGATGCAGGTCCAGTATATAGTTATCCCGTAACAAGACAGATTCAGTGTTCAGTGCATTTGTATTGCCGCTATTCAGGTAAATATCGATGTAGCGGAAATGACCTGGAATGGCCTCTATGAATACCCGGACATTATCACTGCCAAATACACCCAACTGTGCTGCCAGGAAGGGTTGGTATAAATAATGGATCCCGTATTTACTGTTCCAGGTCAGTGGCATCACGGCATCATAATCATTCAGCACCAGGGCATCCCATTGTTGTGCCATACAATCGAGGTAAAACGAGCAGGCATAGATACGCCCGTTTGCAGCCCGGCTGATACACTGATCCCATTTGCTGGTATCAATCTGTGATCTTGTTAAATATTGTATCGTATCACCGGCTGGCATCAGAAATCAAGATTGCGGTCGATTTTACGGAAACTGAAATTGGAGATGTCAATACTGAAAGATATTTTTTTCAGGAAACGGTCTTTCCTGGCAATGGTGGACTGGTAATACTCCTTATACACCTTGCTATAGAGCAGCGGGATATAAATGTTGAGGGTTTCTTTCAGCAAGGGGACTTGTAACCCGGCATCAAAGAGAAACCGGTCAGTGGTGGAGTTTGCTTCCCAGGCCCCTGCCTGGGTGCCGATATCAAAGAACAGTTTCAATGGTATTTTAACCGGGAGAATACTGAGCGGATTAATGGAATTTGGTATAGTGGTGCTGAAGTTGGCGGCAAACAGCCAGTTGTCGGTACGCCCCACTTTCTCCGCTAATAAATCGGTTCTTGTTTTAAAGGCACCGTCTCTTTCCATGATCTGCTGACTTGAAGTTCCTTCAAACTCATTTCGCCCGATAAAATAATCACTGTAAGTATAATCTTCATATCCATTGGCCCCTGTCATATTGAGGTGGTAGCGGTCCGTGGCAAATTGTTTACTGAAGGTCCTGGAGCCCATGTAAAAAAACTTGCCGGCAAACACCCGGAGACTGAGTCCCCCTTCCTTTGCATAATTAAAGAAATATTTCCCGGTGAATGCCGTGCGTAGAAAATCCTTACCCTGTTCGATTTTCAGTTCGCCCCGGTAAGGATACAGCACCCGGTTATTTTCCACCACGAATTTTAACTGGTTGAGGACACGGTTTTCCTGAACGGTGCGGTATTTGGAAAGTATAGTAGTATCCATACCAACGATCACTGTGTCCCGGAAGAACTGCAGCTGATCTTCATTGATCAAATAGGTCTTAAATTGCATAAACCGGTTGAATGATGATCTTGGTTTTTTTTCTGCCAGTGTTAAACGGATTCCAGGAACCCACTTGCTGAAACGCAGGAAGGGGTCCGGATGTTCACTGATGAAATTCCTTTCAGGGTCCAGGAAGCGATCAGCACTGAAACGGGCCCCACTGAGGCCAATATCCACTTTTCGGAAGACTGATTTAGGGTAGCTGCTGTAATTGACAAAACCGATTCCATTCAGTGCTTTACTGTTAAATCCATATAAGGGAATCAGCAGGAACTGGAATTTATTGGGTGGGAAACGCAGGTTGGTCAGTAACACACCGGCCATCAGTTTATCATAGTTGTTGATCCCGAAAGCAGGAAGGGCGGTGATCACTGCTTTCCTGGATGAAATTTTACCACTCACCATATTTGGTGCAATGGAAAACGGGTGTTGGAAGGCGATCCCTTTTTTCTGTATTTCAGGCAGGTTGCCTTTTTTATCCAGAAGAGCAAAAGCACTGTCCAGGCTTTTACCACTGCTGATTTCGAGTGCATTTTTCAGATCGGCCGGTTGAGGATGTTTGAATTGCCATTGGGTGAAATAGGCCTGCATGGCTTTCCGGAAAACATCCGGCCCCATTTCTTTTTCCAGCCATTCCATCCACTTTGCTGTTTTATAATAAGCAATCAGCGCATAATTTGCTTCTGTAAAATCAGCTGCTGCCGTGTTGATGGGCTGGTCCTTTTTTTCAGCCACCATGGTTTCCAGTAACGCCTGTTCAGGCGATACAGGCTTGCGGTGCAGTTTCCAGGCCTGGTATTTATTTTCGTAAAAGGAATTGATGCCTTCATCCATCCAGGGATAGCTGCGTTCGTTACTGGCGAGTATGCCATAGAACCAGTTATGTCCGATCTCATGGGCGATCGTATAATCGAGGTCACGTGGTGTATCGGAAGGAGAAATGACTGTAATAGTCGGGTATTCCATTCCACCTCCAAAACTTTCAGGACCCTGAACCACACTTACCACGGAATAGGGATATTCTCCAACCTGTCCGGAATAATGTCGGACTGCTTCTTTGGCATAGGTTACGCTTTGTTGCCAGGTATTTTTTTCATCGGGTGTATAATAACTATACACATGAATGATACGACCCGAATTCAGCCGGCAGGTATCGGTGTTTACAATAAAACGTTTATCGGCAAACCAGGCAAAGTCATGGACATTGTCCTGTTTGTAGGTTAGTATTTTGATTTCTTTTTCTGACTCAGGAAACAACTGGTAACTGGTCTTTACCTGTCCGCCGGCTGTTTTTGTTTTTTGTTTGATGGGAGTCCAGGTGAAATTGCTCCGTGTATTCAGCCATTCTCTTTCATCAGTATTCTGCAGCTCACCGGTGGCCGCCACCACATAGTTCTTCGGGACAGAGATCTTTACATTGAAATAGCCAAACTCACTGTAAAACTCGCCCTGGTCCAGGTAAGGCATCGGGTGCCAGCCTTCCTTGTCATATACAGCCGGCTTGGGGTACCATTGGGTAGCCTGGTAACTTTGTCCTTCGTGTCCGCCCCTGGAGAAATTATAGGGAAGTTTTACATGGAAGGGGGTGCTGATAGTAATTTTTTGTCCGGGTGCCAGCGGGCCGGGTAATACCAGTTTCGCGATATCAATGTGCTGGGGATGGTCTTCCAGTTGAGCAGTTATTCCGTTGACTTTAAAATCCAGTTTGTTGATATAGCCTTTATCATCTTTATTGGAGAAATAGAATTTTGTATTGCCGTTTTCCAGCAGATGATCGCTGAACGCCGTTTTATCATTTTTATAAGCATTGGGCCATAAATGAAACCAGATATAGTGCAGGGTGTCGGGGGAGTGGTTGATGTATTCGATTTGCTCAAAGCCGGTGAGGCTGTGATCTACGTCGTTCAGGGAAACCTCGATGGTATAGTTTACTTCCTGTTGCCAATAGTGCTTATCAAGGGTGTCGGGCTTGTCCACCGTAGCTTTAGTGTTCGTGGTTGTCTGCTGACAGAGACCCTTCGTAAGGAGACCGGTTAAAATAAGCAGGAGGAGTAATTTCTTCAATGGGATAGACAGTTTCTCAAAAGTACTGTTTTTTAGGTTTAGTGGTTTAGTCGTTTGTTGTTTAGCGGACGTTGCTGGCGGGGGGTGCTGTCTGAAGTATTTGACTCCCGACTGCCGCTCCCGGCTGCTCCTATTTCCCTTTACCCTTGAAGATTATTCTGACCGTATGAATCATGATCTTAAAATCAAGAATCAGCGAGATGTTCTCAATGTAGAGTAAATCAAATTTGCTGCGTTCGATCATCTGGTCTACATTTTCAGCGTAGCCAAACTGGACCATGCCCCAGCTGGTGAGACCGGGTTTTACTTTGAGGAGGTATTTGTAGAAAGGATAGCGGGCAATGATCTGGTCGATATAGAAACGTCTTTCCGGGCGGGGGCCTACGAGACTCATTTCGCCGATCAGGATATTCCAGAGCTGCGGGAGTTCGTCGAAGCGCCATTTGCGCATGGTCTTACCCCAGCGGGTGATGCGGGGGTCATTTTCTGAAGAGAGGGCCGGGCCGTCTTTTTCTGCCTCCTTTACCATGGAGCGGAATTTATACATCCGGAAAGTCTTGCCCTTATAACCCACCCGTTCCTGTGAATAGAAAATGGGACCGGCAGAAGAGAGTTTTACCCGTAGAGCCATATAAAGCAGGAAGGGTGACAGCAGTAAGAGGCTGATCAGTGAACTCAATACATCTATCAGGCGTTTGATATTTTGCTGCCATTGCTGCATCAACCCGGTCTGAAGGTCGATCAGCGCGGCCCCCATTACACTCATGGTCTTTACTGAACCGGAGAGAATATCAAGTGTATTGGGCTGGATTTTCACTTCCACATCTTTTTCGCTGAGCCGGTTGATCAGGTTTTCCAGCAGGGGTTGTTCTGTTTTTTCCAATGCCAGCACCACCAGTTTTATATCATGGTTATCTATGATCTTTTCAATCTCCTCTACTTCACCAAGTTTTGGGATCAGTTTATGGATACCGTTTTTGCCATTGGGTTCGGGTGTAACAAAACCGGCATAACGATATCCGCCATCACGAAGGTTCAGTTCAGTTTCGCGCAGGATCCGGATTGCATTATCCTGGCTGCCTACCATCAGGGTATTGAAAAAAACCTTTCCGCTGAGCAGCTGCCGTTTTACTTTCCGGAGGATCAGCCAGCGGCCTATAAAAGTGAGGAAGAAATGGATTCCGAGTAAAACAAAGAAAGCGTAATAGAAATAAGTATACCCGTTTACCGGGTCATAGTCGTTGAATACAAAGGTGACAAAGAGAGCGATAGAACCGATCAGGCTGCAGACAAAGGTCAGCGTGAATTCAGCCAGCCGCGATTTTTTGTAAAGATGATTATAGGTACCGGCAAGCGTGTAGAGCATCAGCCAACCGGCGGGGACAATCAGGAAGATCAGGGTCCATGAAGTCTGGCTGATCGGGTAGGCCCCTGCATCATTCAGCATCCAGCTGCGCCAGAGGTAATAACAGAACCAGGCCAGGGCGGCAGTCAGATAATCGGCCGCCACATACCATCCTGCTGATATTTGTTTGCCGGACTGCATTAATGGGAGATCACATTATGGCCGATTTTTTCGAGGATCTGGTGGGCCACATCCATAGCCAGGAGTCCATCCATTTCATTCACCACGGTCCTGCTGTTGTTTTTGATCGCGTCCCTGAACTCTTCGAGTTCCAGTTTGATCGCATTTACTTCGGGTACCGGCGGATTGGCCATGGCGATGGTCTTTTTACCGGAAGGGGTTTCAATATCAAAAGCAAAAACATTCAGGTCGGTATCTTCCTTGAGTTTAATGATCTCTGTTTTCTTATTCAGAAAATCAATACCGATATAGGAGTCTTTCTGGAAGAGCCGGATCTTCCGCATTTTTTTCATAGAAATGCGGCTGCTGGTCAGGTTGGCCACACAGCCATTGTGGAATTCGATCCGTACGTTGGCAATATCGGGTGTCTCCGTCATCACGGCCACACCACTGGCGGAGATTGATTTTACATCACTTTTCACAATGCTCAGGATAATATCGATATCATGGATCATCAGGTCGAGGATCACACTGACTTCGGTGCCGCGGGGATTGAACTGGGCCAGGCGGTGCACTTCAATAAACATGGGCTTCAGTTCCATATCCCGGAGGGCCAGGAAAGCGGGGTTAAACCGTTCCACATGACCAACCTGGAATTTGATCCCGGATTCAGCGGCCAGCTTGACCAGCTGACGGGCTTCTTCCATTGTATTGGCCAGTGGTTTTTCCACGAAAACATGTTTCCCTTTTTTGATGGCCATTTCACACCATTCAAAATGGAAATTGGTGGGGGCGACGATATCCACTGCGTCACAGGATTCGATCAGGGCTTCCGCATCCAGGAAGCGGGGGAGCTGGTATTTTTCGGCAACTTCTTTTGCATTTTCATCATGTGGATCATAAAAGCCTACGATGTCAACACCGGCAATTTCTTTCCAGTTATTGAGGTGAAATTTTCCCAGGTGACCTACGCCGATAACGCCAATCTTAAGCATAACAATTTATTAATTGTGCAAAGATACACAATGAGTTGAGCCTGCTATGGAGAGTTATGAACAGCGGTTAATTAAGAAGGGCTGAACGTTGTATATAGGCCGGGTGATAGATAAAAAGCAGGGTGCCGTTTTTAATCTGGTTAATGACAGGTACAGCCTGTTGACGGGGAAGGGCGGGACAACCCTGGCTGCGGCCGATATAGCCCTGTGCATTGGCCAGTCCTTCGTTTACATAATCGGCGCCATGGATCACGATCCCTCTTTCCATGGCATGATCATTTATGCCGGTTTCAAGTCCTTCGAGTTTGAGTGAGTAGCCGTTTTTACCCATATAGGTTTCTGCGGTGGTATAGAATCCGGGACTGCTTTTAAACGAGGACTGCTGGTTGGAGAAAGCATAAGCCATTTCCTTGCCACTGTTACGGCCATGTGCTACCAGTGTATTGAAAAGTACCCGGTAATGATCCAGGTCAATTACAAAGAGTCTTTTTTCGGTACTGGG
>CAZFLL010000075.1:0-20775 GCA_964519865.1 uncultured Chitinophaga sp.
CGGAAATCTGATTCCTGTGTTCTCTTCTTGGAATCCAGCCAGGCATTCAGGAAATGGGTTCTCCACTCGCAGAAAGCTGTAGCCTGTTTCCAGTTCACCCCTACCACCGGGTAGTTACCAAAAGCGGGGTGAGAGAAATATCTTTTTGTCATCGGCTCATTGTACGAGTAGGAGAAGTCGCGGATCCAGCACAGGGTGTCAGGATAAATACCCACATCTTTCTTTACGATAAAGGTAGAACGGGGCTTACCGGCATTTTCCCGGCGGGCTGCTTCCTTCAGGTCGAAGGTCTCGGAATGAAACACGATTTTAGAGGGATCAATTTCTTTTTTACCAAATACCCGGTCATCCGGAGGAAGGATGATGTCAGTGCTGCTGAGCTGCTCCATGACCTTGGGATCACCCCATTTCATGGTCTTCATTTTAGCCCAGTCAACGTTCTCGTTGCCGTCTGACCCGGTTTTTACATAACCCATTTTACGGGCTACCACGGAGTCACGGACCCAGTTTACAAACTGGCGGTATTCGTTGTTGGTGATTTCAGTGGCATCCATCCAGAAGCCGCTGATAGATACGGAACGGTTACGGGCACTGAATGCATATGCCGGATCCTCATCGCTGGGACCCATATGGAATGTACCCTGGGGTACATACACCATTCCCGGAGGCTTGGGAAGCACATACTTACCGCCGGGGGCTACTCCGTGCACCTGACCATCATTCGGCAGGGCGCCGCCTTTGTTTTTCTTACCACCCAGGATTCCACAACTGGATACAAGAGTCATGCACGCGGTTGCATACAGGGCATAATAAAGGTTTCTCATTTTCATACACTTAAAGGGTATTGGGCAAATATAATGTTTAGAACTGTTCTCCGGCACAAGGTTATAATTTATTTTTAAAATTCAAACCGTAAAAATCACGGTAACTTTTCTAACGGCCACGAACCTTATTTTATTGTATTAACTAAAATTTATTTACTGTTTTTTACCCCTGTCTATCAGTGAGATAAGGCTTTCTGCGGAAAATACGGGAGCCTGGCAAGTGTTATTACGGCAGAGGTATATTGTAGGTTTACCCACCTCTTTCTTACCCTCCAGCAACGCGATCCAGCCCACTTCTTTTCCAGGACTCAGGAGTACCTTATTCGGCACATATCTGCTCAGCAAATCGGCCCTCAGGACTGAAAGGTTGTCCCCGGCCAGGATGATTTCGTTGGTCCCCTGAACCTGTTCCTGGACCCCCATGGCCCAAATCCCGAAAGAACCCGGATAACGGATGATGGCATTCCCGAGCATCCGGTACATGTCCAGGCTTCGTTCCTGCCATTCCTTTATATCCAATAAAACACCAATATGATGCAGGTTGGCTGCCATAACCGCATTCCCGGATGGCACCGCACCGTCATACACTTCCTTTTTCCGTACAATAACGTCTTCCTGCCCTTCCGGCGTATAATAAAAAAACGGGGTGCCCGGCTCGCTGAACCGGTCAATGATCTGCAGACCAAGATCCCGGGCCTGCTCCAGCCATCCGGTATCACCGGTCACCTGCTGCAGCTGTAATAAAGCCTGTACCAGGTAGGCCAGGTCATCCAGAAAGGCCGGATAGCGGGCCTGTCCCTGCTTCCAGGTATGGAAAAACCGGCCATCTTCTCCCTTAAATGATTTTAATATAAACTGCATATTGCGGATCGCCTGCTCCAGGCAGACTTCATCTCCAGTGGCTTCAAAGGCCTTACAATAAGCTGTATTCATGAGGGCATTCCATCCCAGCAGTATTTTATCATCCAGGAGGGGGCGTATCCTGTCCGCCCGGACCTCCATCAGCCGCTTCCTGCCCCTGTCCAGGATTTCCGCTAAACCCTGTTCGGTTATTTGAAGGGCCGCTGCTACGTCTGCCAGCGGCTTTCTGACCCAGAGAATATTGGTATGCTCCCAGTTGCCCCCTTCGGTCACATCATAATAGGCACAAAAGCTTTCGGCCTCCCCGCCCAATATCTCCTCTATTTCCTTCCGGCTCCAGGTATAGAACTTCCCTTCCACCCCTTCACTGTCGGCATCCAGTGCTGAATAAAAGCCCCCATCCGGGTGTTTCATTTCCCGTTCTATAAAGGCCAGGGTTTCTTCAATGACTTCGCGGTAACGCTTTTTCCCGGTGAGCTGGTATGCCTCACTCAGTACCGATACCAGCAAGGCATTGTCATAAAGCATTTTTTCAAAATGAGGGGCCAGCCATTCCGCATCCGTGGAGTAACGGGCAAATCCGCCCCCGGCCTGGTCATATATCCCGCCATCAATCATTTTATCCAGCGATAACAAAGCCTGTTCCAGTGCCGCTTTCTCCCCGGTAAAATGATAATGCCGTAACAGGAACTGAATGGAGAATGTCTGGGGAAATTTTGGCGCCTTGCCAAAGCCGCCCCATTGCCGGTCGGCTGTTTTCATCAGGGCGTTAAAACAATCCTGTACTTTTTCCGGATGAAACAAAGCATCTGCCTCATCAGGCGATTGTAATCCGAATGAATTGGCCTTAAGCAGGTGATCCATCAGGTTATCCGCCTGGGCATCGATCTCGTGCCTTCTTTCACGGAATGCCTGTACCACCCCGTATAAGGTTTCTGTCCAGGAAGACCGGTTAAAGGCTTTTTTCGGGGGAAAATAAGTGCCCCCGTAAAAAGGTTTGGTATCAGGAGTCAGGAAAACATTCAATGGCCAGCCCCCGCTTCCGGTCATAGCCTGTACCGCATCCATATAAATATGATCGAGGTCCGGCCGTTCCTCCCGGTCGATCTTGATATTGATAAAATGTTCATTCATGACCGTCGCCGTGGCTTCATCTTCAAAACTCTCCCGTTCCATTACATGGCACCAATGACAGGCAGCATAACCGATACTGACCAGGATGGGTTTGTTTTCGGCTTTCGCCCTGTTGAGCGCTTCCGGTCCCCAGGGATACCAGTCCACCGGGTTATGGGCATGCTGCAGGAGGTAGGGACTGGTTTCGTGGATGAGGCGGTTGGGGGATTTCATTCGTCAAGTATAATGAAACTAGAACAAAGTCATTAGTCAATAGTTTATAGTCGTTAGTTCACGCCTGGTAATTCAGGTCTGAGATCTGTGTCTATCCGCGTAAACAGCCTGCCGGCAGGCAGGTCCGTAGCAGAGCCTTTCTGTATTTTTTCGTGTGTATTCGTGTCAATTCGTGGCCCCTGATTTGCCGCAGGCAAAAAAAATAGCTGCACTTTTTCAAATACAGCTATTTCAATTTATTTGTAGCTTATTTCTTTTTCTTCGTGGATGCCAGGAACTGATCCAATGCCGCGACCATACTCGGTGTCTGTGGCTGCGGGGCTTTGATCTCAAGTTTTAATCCTTTCTCTTCAATGGCCCGGAAGGTATTGGTGCCGAAGGCGCCCAGCACGGTACCATTTTGTTTGAATTTGGGCAGGTTATCATACAGACTCTTTACCCCACTCGGTGTAAAGAAGCAGATCACATCATATTCTGTATTAATCAGGATCTCTTTCACATCACTGCTTACACTGCGGTACATAAAGGCTAAGGTGAATTCGCAGTTATTGGCCTTGAGCCAGCTGACGATCTCATTGTCCTGCTGGTTCTCGGAACACACATACATAAACTTCTCATTGGCCTTGTGCTTGTTGATCACATCAAACATGCTCTTATTGGTGCCATCCGCGCCATAAAAAACCTTGCGTTTGCGGTAGAGAATAAATTTCTGCAGGTAAAGGGCCACCGCTTCTGTGATACAGAAATACTTGGTATCCTGTGATACACTGACTTTCATTTCCTCGCACATACGGAAGAAATGATCAATCGCGTTGCGGCTGGTGAATATAATTCCGGTGTAATGCGGAATCTCAATCTTTTGTTTACGGAAATCGCGGCCGGGTATTCCTTCCAGTTTAATGAAAGGATGAAAATCCAGCTTAACGCTGTATTTACGCTCCAATTCAAAGTACGGAGACTTCTCGCTTTCAGGCCTCGGCTGGGTAATCAGTATACGCTGTATCGCTTTGGCCTGTTCAACGGCCTTTTTAACCCCATTTGTACTCATTTTCGGATCGGCTAAAGTTGTGTGCAAAGTTAAGTGTTTTCACTGAAAAACAGTAACAAGGCCTTGTAAACCAACAAAAGGGGGGCAATTTCAAAGGCCAGGAAGTATAAAAAGAAATGAAAAGGACTGACTTTGACCTGATTACGAACGACAGTATAAGTGAGAAAAAGCCGGTAAATCAGCAGGCCACCGATCAGGCACCAGGAAAGGGTGAGTCCGACATCATACACAGTACCGGTCGAAAAAGCCAGCACCAGCAGGAAAGGCAGTAGCAGGATCCCGATCATCTTGTTGATGATAAAGACGATGAATATATAGGAGTTGGCGGCCGCCTCCATATTGAAAATCCATCCGGAAATCTTAAGCCCGATAAACTTGACGAAATAAGCAGCAGCCAGTCCCCCGACACAATAAAGGAACAGGGTCCAGAAATCACCGGCCGGGTTAAGTCCGTAATGACCCAGCAGGAAGCAGCAGTAAAAGCCGGCACTGAAGGCAAAAAAGCCATTCAGCAAAATGGAAGGGACAGGGGTCTGCATGAGCTGTTCACTGATCTGTCTTTCCTTGAGCGTGGTCCGGAAAAACAGGCGGAAAAGGTCATTAAAATATTTGGGGAAGGCCCGTCGCAGGAGGGCAAAAACGATGATCAGTAATACCAGGCTGTAAAAAAGATAATCCTTGCTATGTACCACCCGTTCCTTTCCAATAGCCAGTACTACCGGTTTACGGATACCAGTTACCGGCTTAAACTCAAATTTATAATACGGATGATGCGCCAGGATCAGCCATTGGATTTGCTGAAGCGGAACCTGGTCAGTAAGGTTCAGGGACCAGGCGGTATCGGTTTCACTCAACGGCTTCCACACTTTCTCCACCTTGTACACGGGCAACACAGTATCCTTTGGCGCAGTGCTATCCGGGGTACTGAGACTATCTGTTACAGGAGCCAGGCTATCCGGCGGCGTTTGCGCCCGGGAAATCCCCGCCAGTCCAGCCACAAATACCAATAAACAGATCAGTTTTTTCAAGAAAAAAAATTGTGTTGCAAAAATAGCAGGGAGCGGGTGATAAATAAGGAGAGATTGCGAGATATTGCTGAAAAGAAAGATTGCAAGTCGGTAGTCAGGAGCCTGCCTGCCGGCAAAGGCAGGTCGGTAGTCGGTAGTAAACAGCCCATACTAAGGTGTTTTACTTTTTATTTTCTGATCTTTGGTATGATTTCGAGGCCAATCCTTTAACGTAGTTAAGGCCCCCTAAACCTGCCTGTCCGGTAGGCAGGTCCCCCGAAGGGGGACTTTATACTCCGAATGTTGAAGAGTCATTGAATTATTGAAAAGCAATCCGTGTTTATCCGTGTGATCCGTGGCTTGCCTTTCTGTATTCTTTCGTGTGTATTCCCCGCATAAGGCGGGGCAGGCGTGTGAATTCGTGGCCAACCTTTGCCGCAGGCAAATCAATCAGAAGTAATTCACAAACCCAAAGTGGATCTTGGATTGCCGTAGATTGAATTCTGTATCATTCCGCTTTCCCACGGCCCAGGCCAGGTTGAAAATGCCGGCCTTTGTTTCAAATGCCAGCCCGAGTCCTGTTCCAAAATAGGTATAATTCCTTCCTGCATTGAGTGCATTATTGGCCCCCCAGCCACCATCGGCCAGTACATAGAAATAGGAGTTCTGTCCTACCAGGTACCGGTACTCTGCCGTGGCAATGGCAAATTGTGAAAGATACTGGCTCTCCTCATCAAAGCCCCGTAATAATCTGTACCCACCCAGCTGAAACAATTCATTCCGGAATATTGAACCGCTTTCAAACAGACCGGCATTAATGGCGGTCTTCACGGTACTCCGCTTATTCCCTAAGGGGAAGTATTTGGCAGCAGTCAGCCTGACCCTGAACTGATAGGTTTTCAGTTTTACGGTATCATACAAGGATTCAAAATCAAAAGAAGGATTGGACGGATCTTTCAGTTCCAGGATACTGGTGTTTTTTTTCAGTTTCTTGGTACCCACCGAACCGGTAATCCTGAATTCATTTCCTTTCCGTGGATTGAGCCGGTAATCCGTACTGTTGAGTTCATAGTCCAGTCCCACATTAAATGAACTCAGATCGCCCACATCCGGCAGGCGATGGTTATTCACCACATAGGCCGAATCAATGCCCCCGTTGCTTACAATAGTCTGGAAACGCTGGATAAATAATTTACCGGACTGGTTTTTACTTAATACATACTGGGCACCCAGCTGCAGGTTTACATTCACAAAACTGCTGTCTTTCTGAAACATGTCAAACGCAAAATCCAGTCCGAATGAGGATTTAAACAAATAAGGATGCTGGTACAGGATATTCAGCCGCGGGGATTTCACCTGCAGTTGCTGCCAGTTGAGCCCGATGGTCTCCCCGGCACCGAGCTGGTTCTTTAATAATAAATTGGCTTCGCCGGTCAGCAACAGGCCCTTTGAATTCAGTTGCTGGTTATTGGGTAAAAAACCGATCAGCGCGTTGATCTGGCTGCTGCGTTTTTGTTTTAAATAGAGATTTACCACGGAACCGGTTCCCAGCAACGTAATATCAAAGGGCTTTTCCTCTTCCACATAGGTCAGTTCCCGGATCTTCTGGTTGATGCGCATCAGTTTTTCCCGCTCATAGCGGCTGCCATTGGGAATATCCAGATAACGTTGCAGGTAAACAGGCGAGATCTTTGCATTTCCGTAAACCCGGACACTGTCGATCTTATACAAAGGCCCTTTATCAATTTTTAAAATGGCGGCCACCTGGTCCTGTTCGATCTGTAAACTATCGAGCGAAATCCGGGCAAAGGGATAGCCATTGTTCTCCAGGTAGACCATGAATTTTTCCTGCCAGAGCTGCACCTGTGCAAAATCCATTGGCTTTCCGGTAAAATTTTTGGTCCGCCAGCCCACAGCATCCAATAGGGAAGCCTCCACCTGCCGGGTATCCAGCAGGGCCCATTGGTATTTTTGTCCAAGGAAAAGTACAATCCTGGCAAAACTGCTGTCAAACCGCGCACTGTCCACCGAAGCGGTCACATATCCTTTGGCCTGTAAAAGGGCGGGCAATTTAGCCACATACTCCGTACAATTGAACCGGGTTGAAAAGGAGGTTTCAATAAGGGTTCCGTCTGAAGCTGCAGCGTTTGTGCTGTCCGCATAATGTACACGCAACTGGTATTTCTCCTGGGCCGGTGCATAAATGCCCGTTAGCAAGGTCAGTAGTACCGATATTTGCAGTCTGAATTTTCTCATGCGGCTTTTCAGCGGATTTTTCGGGTCAGCAGTCAGTGCTAAATTATTCAATTAAAAATAAAACCTTGGCCGGTATTTACATACATATACCTTTCTGCAAAAGTGCCTGTCATTATTGTAATTTTCACTTCAGCACATCCCTGCGGTACAAGAACGAATTACTGAACGCTTTATTGAAGGAGATTGAGTTGCAGCAGGATTTTCCCGGATTAAACAAGATAAACTCACTTTATTTTGGCGGGGGTACTCCCAGCCTGCTGGAAAATAGTGAGATCCTTGATTTGATCAGCCGGATAAAAAAATATTTTGACCTGCAGCCCGGGGCAGAGATCACCCTGGAGGCCAACCCGGATGATATCACTGAAGAAAAACTGCAGGGCTGGAAATCGGCCGGGATCAACCGGCTGAGTATCGGGATCCAGAGTTTTTTTGAAGAAGACCTGCGCTGGATGAACCGGGCGCATAATGCTGTACAGGCGGAAACCGCGCTGCAACTGGCCCTTCAGTATTTTGACAATATCACCATCGACCTGATTTATGGAACACCGGGTCTCACGGATGAACGCTGGAAAATAAATGTGGACAGAGCAATTGCCGCCGGGGTTCCGCATTTATCCTGTTATGCCCTGACGGTGGAACCAAAGACCCCGCTGGATAAACTGATCCGGAAGGAACAATATGAGAATGTTAACCCTGATCAGCAATCGGCCCAATTCTTATTACTGATGGACTGGCTGGAAGCCGCGGGCTATGAGCACTACGAGATCTCCAATTTCGCCAAACCGGGTAGGCGTAGCCGTCATAATTCCTCCTACTGGCAAAACCAGCCTTACCTCGGGCTGGGGCCCTCTGCCCATTCCTTTACCGGGACTGAAAGGCAATGGAATATCGCGAATAACAACACCTATATCACCGCGCTGGAAGAAAACAGGATCCCGTTTGAGAAAGAAGTGCTAACTGAAACACAGCGGTTGAATGAATATATCATGACCTCCCTGCGGACCATGGAAGGATTGAACCTGACACTTATTCCGGAAGCATCCCGTTTGATCATCGAAAAAGGAGCCGGTAAATTCCTGGACAATGGTTTACTGATCCGGGTTAACGAATCACTTATGCTTACAAAAGAGGGAAAACTGCTGGCGGATGGGATTGCCTCCGACCTTTTTTTTTAAGACTTACTGATCCAGCCAATAAGAATATTCAGAAAACAACCCAACGCCACGAGGGAAGTCAGTATTAAATTAAACCAGCGGATGGGAACCTGTTTCACACTGCCTGCTTTCCGGCTTTCATTCCATTTGTTGAATTCAAGTCCGTTCATGACCAGCAACCACAAGGATGCGATAAAGAAAAGGACCTGGAAAAAATTAATCATGCCCGGCGTTTATAGAACATGAAGATAAAAAAACTTCAACTGTTTTTTTATCCCGAATGTCTTTTCTTCCAATACAGGTAAACCTGTTTGGCGGCCAGGGTCATCATCATCAGTCCGATCCCGGCTGGTACAAATCCATGGTAAAAAAGAGGCATACTGATTGTTTACAAATCAGACAAGCACCTCTTCAATGCGTTTAAAGCCTTCCCCGGCTTTAACATTTTCCCATAATATCCTGTAGATGGTTTCCGCAATGGGAATGGGGGTACCGGACAACTGGTTGATCAGGTGGATGCAACGCGCTGCATTGTGTCCTTCGGCCACCATGTTCATTTCCAGTTCGGCTGATTTAACCGTATATCCCCTGCCGATCATATTTCCGAAACGCCGGTTACGGCTGTGCAGGGAATAACAGGTAACCAGCAGGTCGCCCAGGTAAACAGAAGCGGCATAATTGGGTGTCTTTCGGTGGGTCAGCGGGTCTTCCCCCTCATGTTCACCCACGGTAATATGTTCGGCCCCGAACTGGCGGAGAAAACCCGCCATTTCATCCGCCGCATTGGCAATATATACACTGAGAAAATTATCCCCGTAATCCAGTCCATGGGCAATCCCCGCACCCAATGCATAAATATTTTTGAGTACCGCGGCATACTGCACCCCAAGAATATCATGGTTCACCACGGTATTGATATAATCCGTGGTAAAATGCCCGGCGATGATGGCGGCCATTTTAGTATCGATCCCCGAGAATGTGAGATAGGATAATTTTTCCTCGGCCACTTCTTCCGCATGACAGGGTCCAAGGACGGCGAAATAATCTTCAAGCCCGAGGCCATATTCCTGTTGCAGGTAATAATTCAGCAGAATATTTTTCTCCGGTAACAGGCCCTTGATGGCCGATACCACTTTCTTTCCTTTCCAGTCTTCGGGTGTAAGCCCGGCCAGGCTGTCCGCTGCATAAGCAGAGGGAATGGCGATCACGAGTACATCCGACTGTCGCACCACTTCGCGGACATCCGTGGATAGATGTAATAAGGAAAGGTCAAATTTGGCAGAGTTGAGGTAATGCGGGTTATGGCTTTTCTTTTTAAAAAAAGCAATCGTCTCCGCATTGCGGACCCACCAGTTCACCGGTTGTTTTTTATCCGTTATGATTTTAGCCAGGGCTGTGGCCCAGCTTCCGCTCCCGATAACTCCAAACCGCATACAAGTATTATTTTGGTTGTACTCCGTAAAACAGATTAAAGGTAAGGCCAAACTTTATTCATAGAACAGAAAGGGCTTCGATTGTCATGCCGGGTGAACCGAAGCATAAACAATCAAAGCCCTTATTCGAGATCTGCTAACTGATTATTTTTTATCAAATAATTTATCCTTTGGCACTACCGTCACTTTCATCCCGTCTTTCAGGTCTTTACTTACTGCCGCATAAGGGGCTGTGATCACTTCCTCCCCTTCTTTTAACCCGCTCAGGATTTCAATATAGTTGATATCCTGAACGCCCGTCTTCACCACTGTTTTTTTCACCTTACCATCAGGCAGGAGGATAAAGGCCACTTCTTCCAGTTCATCGCTTTCCACGGTCATACCATTCTGGTTCTGGGCTTCATTCTCATCCTTGCTGGCTTCTTTTTCTTTTTTCTTATCGGCCATACTCTGGTCGCTTCCCTTCACCCTTGCACTTACGGCGGCAATCGGTACTGCCAGTACATTTTCCACCCGGCGGGTTTTGATATCCGCGCTGGCATTCATACCCGGGCGGAAAGGGAAAGTGCGGTCGGACAGGTCTTTATAAGAATCCTTATCCAGCCTGATCCGTACTTCGTAGTTGGTAACATCATTGGTGGAACTCAGGGAACCGCTCTTGGTACTGCTGGCGATCTTCGTTACCACTCCTTTAAACTTCCGGTTATTATAGGCATCCACTTCCACATCAGCAGAGTCGCCGATATTGATCTTTACAATATCGTTCTCTCCCACGTCCACCCGTACTTCGAGTACGGCCATATCGGCTACGGTCATCATTTCGGTACCCACATTAAAACTGTTACCGGCTACCCGCTCCCCTTTCTTAATCTTAAGGGAAGAGATCACGCCATCCATCGGAGCCACGAGGGTCGCCCGGCTAAGGTCCTTATTGGCTTTACTTAAACCCACCTGGGTACCCTGCACGGATGCTTTCAGGCTTTTAATATTCTGCTGGGCCGCATTAAAATTAGCAGTGGCCGATTTCAGGGTTGTTTCAAACTGCTCCAGTTCTGACTTGGAAATTACTTTATCATCAAAGAGTTTCTTATTCCGGTTATAGCTCTGCTGGGCCAGGTCCAGGTTGGCCTGTAAGGAGGCCAGTGCAGCCTGGCTGTTGTCCACGGTGGCGGCAGACTGGTTCACCCGTGAAGCGGCTTCATCGCGCTGCAGGGCATAAATATCGGCATAGATACGGGCCAGCACCTGGCCTTTACGTACACTATCCCCTTCTTCCACATTCAGCTCGGTGATTTCCCCGGAAATATCCGGACTGATCTTTACTTCCACTTCAGGATACACTTTGCCGCTGGCATTGACGGTTTCAATGATTGTTTTCTTAACGGCTTTCTCGGTAGCCACTTTAACGGCTTTATCCCCGCCGCCAGCTATTTTAGCTATGATAAAGAGTGCACCCAGTATCCCCAGTGTGATCAATATCCATTTCAGTTTCTTGTTCATCGTCAGATTTTTAAAGTTTTAAGCCCTGCCCTTTGTAAAACTCGAGGAGTTTCATTTTAAATACATAGTCATATTGTGTATACACGAGCTGACTTTTTGCCCTCGCCAGGTTGTTTTGGGCAGTGATCAGGTCATAAGAAGACAGTAATTCGAGTTCATACCTTTTTACCGCAAAGTCATAGGCCTTCTGTGAAGCGGCCACGGTTTTCTGATTCGCCTGGAATTTCTGAATGGCGGCTACCGCGTCATTATAGGCTTTATAGATATCCTGTTTTAAGGTAAAGCTGTTTTGCTCCTTCTGTAATTCCACCTGCTTAACAGTCAGTTTTGACCGTTGCCAGTTTGTTCTTAAGGCCCCCCCGTTCAGGATGGGTATACTCAGGCTCAGCCCGATGGATTGCCTGAAGTTTTCGTTGAGCTGACTGAGGTAACCGGCTTTACCATATGAATACACGTCAAAAGGAGAAAGCGGGAAGACCTGGTAAGGAGTTCCGCTCACGGTGACTGAACCAATTGGTGCATTGACCTGTGTTTTACCTGTAACCTTTGTAGAACGGTTATTAAAACTGGTTCCCAGGCTGCCAAAGATGGAAAACGTGGGATACATCGAACCTTTGGCAACATCCACTGATTTTAAAGCCGATTTCAGATTCAGTATATCCACTTTCTGTTGCGGCATATTGGCAGTGGCCAGCATATAAACAGCTTCCGGTTGTAATTCAGCGAGGTTATCTACCGGTATCTTGTCTACCGGCGGCGTGTCAATATCAAATGCGGCTGCTGCGTCCAGGTTCAGGAGTGCTTTCATCTGCAACAATAACTGGCTGGCCGTTACTTCCGCGCTGATCAGGCTGGAACTGTCGCTGGCCAGTACTGATTCGAGGTTAACCGCATTTAACTCTGGTAATTTTCCGGCGTCTACCTGTTTGCGGGTATTTTCATATTGGGCCCTTGACTGATCAACCTGTGACCTGGCCAACACGACCTGCTCCCGGGCTAATAAAACCTGGAGATAGGCGACGGCCACATTCAGGGCTACATCATTTTTGGCTTTCTCCACACCGGCTTCAGTCGCTTTTAAGTTAAGGTCTTTAACGGCTATCGTATTTTTTTTCGTAAACCAGTTAAAGAGGTCCGCACTGGACTGAAGGGACATATTGTTAAAGGTGTACCCTGTTGTAATCAGGCTGAAAGTGGTGGGATCCTGGTTGCGGCCGGAACTGTATCCCAAACTGCTGCTGAAATTGGCCCCGGGATAGAGTGCCATTTTGCTTTGCTGTAATTCCAGCTGTGCAAAACGGATCTGGAGGTCAGCCTGCCTTACCGTAATATTATTTTTTAATGCATAGTCAACGCATTGCCTGAGGTCCCATTTATCCTGGCCGAATGAAGCAGTTACAATCAATAATGCAACAGCCAGCTTGATGCTCCTTTTCATAGGCTGCAAAAATAGTTGAAAACGATGGCCGGGGCCATGATTTTTGACAAGCGGCATTTAAATCACGGCCAATGCCTGATCCAGGTCGGCACGCAGGTAAGCGGCATCCTCCAGGCCGGCATAGATTCTTACATAGCGGTGCTCCCGGTTAGCCGGGTTAAAATCAGCCGGGGGAATGCCGGCACATTTGGGAATAACCAGGCTCTCATGTCCGCCCCAGCTCACCGCCATCATGAAATGTTTCAGGGATTCGCAGAAACGGACAATGCTGTCTCTTTCGCGGGTATTGAGCACAATGGTAAACAAACCACAAGCCCCTTTCATCTGGGATCTGGCCAGCTCATACTGCGGGAAACTGTCATCCAGCGGGAAAAGCACTGCTTCCACTTTCGGGTGCTGCCGCAGGTGTGACACCAGTCCGGCGGTTGTTTTCGTGATCCGTTCGATCCGGGCCGGCAGGGTTCGGAGACCGCGGATCATCAGCCAGGCATTAAAGGGCTGGATGCCACTGCCGATATTGAGGTATTCACTGTTGAAGATTTTTTCCATCATGGCATGGGTGCCGCAAAGCACACCCCCCAGGGTATCGCTATGGCCCCCGATATACTTGGTGGCTGTTTGCATGGCCAAATCGATCCCCATACCAATGGGTTGCTGGTATAACGGGGTACAATAACTGTTATCAATCAGGGTGGTTATTCCTTTTGACCGGGCGAAATCAGCCACTTCCCGGATGGGCTGAATGGCAAAATCCCAGCTATTGGGGGATTCCAGGTAGTAAAAACTGGTATTGGGCCGGGTGGCTGCTTTCCAGTTTTCGATCTTCCAGCCATCAATATAGGTAACGGTTACATTAAACCGGGGCAAGATCACATCAAACATTTTTCCCACCCAGGTATAAGGCGCTTTGACCGATACAATATGGTCCCCGGATTTAATATTGGCGAAAATGCCCGCAAAGATGGCGGCGGCCCCATTATTAAAAACCAGGCAATCCTCGGCTCCATCGAGTGCGGCCAGTTTTTTCCGCAGTATATCCACTGTGGGGTTAAGTCCGCGGCTGTAGAGATAACCGCCCATTTCATTTTCGAACGCTTTCGACAGGTCCTCCACTTTCTTAAAGGTGAAATTACTGGTCTGAATAATGGGCGGAGCCACTGCATTGAAATAGTGTTCCCGGTCTTCGCCCAGTTCATTAATGATTTGAGAGATATCCATTATGCCGTTTTCTTATGGTAAAAGAAATAATAAATCACCAGGAAAAATGCCAGTAACCCGGTGCCGATCAGGGCCGCGTTGACATCCTTGATCACCACTCCCACCGCAATCATAAAATAACTGAATACAAAGAATCCGGCGAGCATGGGGGTAAACTTATTCCAGTTCCCGGTAATCATCTCCTGGTTTTGTTTCCTTTTACGCAGGATAAATAAAGTGGCGGCGGAGGTACTCATCCCGATACTGTCCAGGAACATGGTAAAATTTAAGATATTATCCACCCCCTTGCCAAAGAAGGTAACGAAAATGGTGATCAGGGAAAAGGTGACCAGTCCGGGTACCAGCGCTTCTGTTTTAGGATGCCGGTAAGAGAAAATTTTGGGCAATACCTTATCCTGGCTCATGGCAAACATAACCCGGGGATTGCTCATCAGCAGTATATTGACATAGGCCAGAACCGACAGAAACATCAGGGCATCGAATACCTTGCCTCCGGCTTTTCCAAACCAGGCTTCACAGAGTAAGGCCCCGATCGCGGAGGCATTTTTCATTTTATCATACCCGATCACCTGTACATAGGCCACGTTGATGAGCAGGTATAAGAGGATAACAATGATGATCCCTATAATGATCCCCTTGGGAATAATCCGGGTTTCTTTGACCTCTCCCCCGAAATTGATGGTTTGCTGGTATCCCCCGTAAGCAAAGCAGACCGGGATCAGCGAGATCACAAAAAGGGAAAAGGCAGATTTATCATTCAGTGTAAACAAGGGGGATCCTTCTTCGTAGCCATGTGGTTCAATCACCACGCCTTTGAACAAGGCAGAGATCAGTAATACCATCAGTCCCACTTTAATAATGATCAGTACATTCTGGGTACGGCTGCTGGTTTTTAATCCAAACAGGTTGACCACAAAAAAAACAGCCACTGCGGTGATCGCCACTACGGCATTAAAAAGGATGCCACTGGGCTTCCCATATAATAAATCACTCACATAATCTGCCCCGATAAGGGCTACCACGGCCAGTGAAGCGGCGTTACTGATCAGGATAATGGCGTTTACCGAAAAGCCAACAGAAGGATGATAACATTCCGCAAATACTTTATAATATCCACCCATGGCCGGTAATCGCTGACCAATTTCCGCATAGGTCAATGCACCGCAAAGTGCAATCAGTCCGCCGGCGATCCAGAGCAGGAAAAAAATATTGCTGGTCCCGGATGTAGCCGCCACCGAAGCCGGATTCCTGAAGATCCCCATACCGATTACCAGGCTCACCACAATCAGGCTCAGGTCAAACAGATTAAGTTTATTCTTTGCAGTCATAAGCGGAAAGATACAAATAAAACATACTAACTTTATCCACCTGAACTGCTCTTACATGTGTAGATTTTCCCTTCTCTTTTTCATCTTCATATCTTCTTTTTCCTGTTATGCACAGGAATCCGGCAACGACAGCACAAAAACAATGGAAGAAGCGGTGGTCAGGGCTTTTGAACAGCACCGGAAAGAACGATTATCTGCCACTTCGGTAAAAATCATTGAACAACAAAATGCGGACCGGTATAATAAATCCTCATTGGTAAACGGATTTAATACAGTGCCTGGTGTAAGAATGGAAGAAAGAAGTCCGGGCAGTTACCGTCTCAATATCCGGGGCAGTTCTTTGCGTTCACCTTTCGGGGTACGCAATGTAAAAGTGTATTGGAATGAAATCCCGGTCACCGATCCGGGTGGCAATACCTATTTCAACCAGTTTGCCTGGAATAATTTCTCCAGCATCGAAATATACAAGGGCCCTGCCGGAAGTATGTACGGGGCCGGTACCGGCGGACTTGTACTGATGAATAATTTTGACCGGTGGAAACCGGGTGCTTCCCTGGAATATGTAGGCGGCTCTTATGGATTGAGTAACGGGTTTACTACCCTGGCTTTCGGAACAAAAGAAAATAAAAATGCGCTGAGTTATGCCCATAACCAGTCGGATGGATACCGCGTTCAGTCTGCCATGCGACGGGACAATATCAGCTGGCAGACCCAGCTGAAACTTTCAGCCAAGCAGGAACTAACAGCTTCCCTGTTATACAATGACATGTATTACCAGACACCGGGTGCCCTGACCCTGGCCGAATATACTGCCAACCCGAAAGCAGCAAGACCAGCCGGTGGCGGATTCCCCTCTGCAGTGAATGCCAAAGCCGCGATCTTTCAGAAAACACTGACTGCCGGTTTCAGTAATACCTACCTGATTCATTCATCTTTTCGAAATACAACCACTGTATATGGCGCTTTTGCCCAGGTAAAAAATTCTGCCATCCGGAATTATGAACGAAGGAACGAACCCGGATACGGGGGACGGACTGTTTTTGTATATACCCGTGAAAAAGAAAAATCCCAGTTTCAATTGGTGGCCGGCAGTGAGTTCCAGCAGGGGAAATTTAACACCCAGGTGGCTAAAAATAAAAACGGGCAGCCGGATACCCTGCAGACCAATGATGATATTGATTATACGGCCGCCAGTTTTTTTGTGCAGGGTGATATTGAACTGAATACAAAATGGCTGGTGAATACAGGAATCAGTCTCAATAAAACCAAAGTGGGGATTACCCGGCTCAGCCGCTACCCGGTACTTACCCAGCAACGCCATTACCGCAATGAACTGGCTCCAAGAATTTCCCTCAAAAGAAATATCAATGAATCCTTTGCGGTGAAAACAACAGTATCGAGGGGCTTCTCACCCCCGACTGTATCAGAGTTACTGCCCTCCACCGGGGTGATCAGCACCGCGCTGGAAGCAGAGTATGGCTGGAACTATGAACTGGCCGCCAGTCATGAACTCCTGAAGAACAAACTGAAACTTGAAGCAACCGGTTATTATTTCCGGCTGAATAATGCCCTGGTGCAACGAAGGGATCTCAGCGGGGCCGACTATTTTGTCAATGCGGGTAATGTACAGCAGAAAGGAATTGAACTGCAGGCGGATTACTGGCAGGCATTCACCCGGGGATTTTCAGACAATTTAATCCTGCAGGCCGGCTACACATATAGCCATTACCGTTATGGCTCTTTTATTAAAGGCACCGATGATTTCTCCGGTAAAACGGTTCCTTCCGTTCCGTCGAACACCTTCTCCCTGCTGGGGGACTGGCAACTGAGAACAGGGCTTTATATCAATAGTACGTATTATGCGGCTTCCCGCATTTTCCTGAATGATGCCAATACCGCTTCAGCAGATCCCTATCACCTGCTGGGAGCAAGACTGGGCTGGAAGAAAACCTGGAAGAAAAAGTATAAACTGAACTTCTATGCCGGTGCTGACAACCTGCTGGATGAAAGCTATAGCCTGGGCAATGATATTAATGCCGCTGCCAACCGCTTTTACAATGCAGCACCCCGGAGAAATTATTATGCGGGCCTGTCCCTGCAGTGGTTGCAGGAAACCAGGAGATAATGCATACCCGAATAACCTGTCAAAGAAAAATTAAAGAAGGTCCTGTGGAAACAGGACCCGTATTTTCATCTAACTGCCCGACAAATTCATTCGGTATTATCTGACTATGTCGCCCGTGTAAGATTGAAATTTCTGTTCCACGTTTAACAGGTACCGGTAAATGCCCCGATTGTCCCGGTATTTTCATACCCGGTTTTTTAATACCGGATCCTGGGGCATTTCAGCCTGTTCTTTTTCCCGGTGCGGTAAACCACCCCGATTGAATAATTCAGGTAATGATCTTTTTTATCCGGGTTGGCCGCCTGGCTGAATCCGTCGAGGTAGTCCGTGTACCCCAGTCTGTACGAAGTTTCGGCATTGAGCCCAAGCTTTGGTGTGAAATAGTATTTGAGGCCCATCCCTACAGGGATCACCGGGATCAGTTTAGGTACTGAATGGGTGGTATCAATGCCTAACCCGCTGAATATGGTGCTGGTCTCCGCATCAAAATAGCTGCTGTTGAGTCCGCTCCAGTCCCGTTTTATGTTCAGGAACGCCAATCCGGCTCCTGCAAAGAAGTAAGTGGAGAATCCCTTCTCAGTATAGTTTTTACCCAATGGATTCCAGACCAACAGGCCGGTAAACTCCGTTACCGGCGTACTGAAATTGAATCTCCGTTGTTGCCTGAACTCAGGGGTGGAATAAAGTGCATCATCTCCTTTCAGACGGCCGCGCAGGAAATTCGCCCGTACGGAGAATGACGGACTGAGCAGTTTACTGGCATGCAGGCCCAGGGCTGATTTCTGAGTCTTAAATGAACCCAGCCGTTCAGGAGTGAGATCTCCCTGGTATACTGTAAAACCAAGGTTGATACCAAATTCATACTTCGGAACATTTTGCTGGGCGGAAAGGACCCTGGTCACAGACAGGGCTATGACCAGCACGAGGGCTTGTTGTTGTACACGCTTCATCGGATAAATTTTTTTCAGGTGAAAAAATCTCCGGGCAGAAGCGACACAGCTTGTTTTCCGTTTGAACGGAACCGTTAAATAATACAGTAGATGTTACCCGTCAAACGCAAAAAAGCAAATTCAATTATGCGTTGAACTGTTAAAGAAATGCTGCAAATAAAAATGCAAAAAAATGACATCAGGTGATTAAACCTTTTTCCAGTCGCTGATAAAACTGAGGTAACTGTCACTGACAGGCAGTTCCTTCCCGGATTGCATCCGCAGTTTGCGGCCTTGTACAGATTTCACTTTCGCGGCGGATACAATATAGCTCCGGTGAATACGCCGGAATTGTACAACGGGGAGTTTTTCCAGTACTTTTTTCAGGGTTATCAGGGTCATCACCGGTTTGCCGGTAATTGTATGAATGCGTATATAATCTTCCAGGCTTTCAATGTATTCAATTTCGTCCAGGGGGATCTTCACCAGCCGGTATTCTGAATACACAAAGAGCGCATCCGGTTCTGCGGTTTTGGGGGCCTGCTTTCGATAGGCAAAAAATTCAGTGGCTTTTTGGACAGCTTTTTCAAAGCGCTCAAAAGCGATCGGTTTTACCAGGTAATCCACGGCATCCAGTTCAAATCCGTCGATCGCAAAATTTTTATACGCCGTGGTGAATATGATCATTGGCGGGTTTTTGAGTGAGCGCACCAGGTCCAGCCCGGAGATATCGGGCATATTAATATCCACAAACAAGAGATCAGTTCCTTTCTGTTGCAGGTAAGCCTTACCGCTCACTGCATCTTCAAAGAACCGGTCGAGTTGCAGGGAGGGTATCCGGGAAATATATTCCTTCATCAGGAGTAATGCCGGCGGTTCATCATCTATGGCGATACAACGGATCTTCATAATACTGATTTGTCAGGATTGTAAAATTAACTGTACGGCATAAAAACCATCATCTTCACGGATATCCAGTTTATGCCGGCCGGGATACAGGTGCTCCAGTCTTTTCCGGGCATTGGGAATACCAATACCGCTTCTTTCCGCATGTGACTGAACCGGGAATAATTTATTCCGGCAAGTGAAACGAAGAAGTGGTTCTTCCGCAAAAAGCCCGATACGTATCACTGATGATTCATGGTTACTGACCCCGTATTTAAACGCGTTCTCCACGAAGGTCATCAGCAATAAAGGAGCGATCTGCATTGAACCGGTATTCCCCGTAATCTCAAGTTCCACCGTCGTCTTGCCACCCAGGCGCAACCGTTGCAGGTCCACATAATCATTGATACAACTGATCTCACTCTCCAGCGGCACCAGGTCGGTCCGGATCTCATCCGTGATATAGCGCATGATATTGGAAAGTTTCATCACCGCGTCGGCTGCATGTTCATGTTTCACCACCACCATGGAATAAATATTATTCAGGGTATTGAATAAAAAATGGGGGTTGATCTGTGCTTTCAGGAAAGAGAGTTCCGCATTGGCTTTTTCCGTTTCCGCCTTAAGAGCCCTTTGTTCAGTAAAACGCCATTGCCTGATCAGGCAGAGGGCCAGTCCCAGGGAGGTAACCATGACAAACAGGATACAACTGACAATATCCGTTTTCAGCCAGCCTTTCATTTCCCGCGGCGGGCGGAAACCGGAGTTAACTGTATCATCAAAGCCCGGTGGCGGAGGTCCTTTGGGAAATTCCATACCCGGTTGGGGAATAAACTGTGCCAGCAGTGTATCAAATGGTTTGATGAAAAAGATAGCCGCGAATAACAAGGCTATCACCGCGAAATAAAATAAGTATTGTTTCTGTAAATATAATTTTGGTACCAGGACCAATGTATTAAAATAATAACTGAAGAAAAAAACAGCGGCGAAAAAAAGGAAGGCCGGCTTCGTGATCAGCTCCATGACCCCTGATTCCGGATGTGCATTTTGGAGGAATCCCATCAGCAGGCCAAAAAAAAGGAGCCAGCCAAGTATATGCGCCAGAACCGACCATAGTTTTTCCTTTGCCATACTGCAAAGAAAGAAATATTTGGCCGGAACCTCAGGATGTATCGTCCGGCCGCCTGAATGTGCGGATTAAAACGGGCTGTTGATAACTCTTGACAGATTATTTATCAGTCATCCTACATTTGCACAGATTTGGTTCTCCCGTATAACACGGGGGATTAAAAGGGAAATCCGGTGTGAGTCCGGTGCTATCCCCGTAGCTGTAAAGGAAAGAGAATGGAAAATGGAAAATAGAAAATGGAGAATGGGAAGACCACTCCGTTAATCTGAACATTCCTTAGCTGTTGTAAACCC
>CAZFLL010000076.1:0-20671 GCA_964519865.1 uncultured Chitinophaga sp.
CTTCCCTACCAAGGAAGTGCTCTACCCCTGAGCTACCACGGCTGATAAGCACCCCTAAGGACACAATACTGAGCGGAAGACCGGGCTCGAACCGGCCACCTGAAGCTTGGAAGGCTACCGCTCTACCAAATGAGCTACTCCCGCTTTTACCCGCCGTAGCGTTCGCGAAGGCGGGTTTGTTTCTAAGAACTAAAAAATATACCTCTTTTTCAGAGGCAGTCCTCCTTCGCTGACACTATGGAGGACGCTGTGGGCAAGGATGGATTCGAACCACCGAACTCCGAAGAGGACAGATTTACAGTCTGTTGCCGTTGGCCACTTGGCTACTTGCCCGCCCTGAGCCACCTGCCAGAATCGAACTGGCGACCTACTGATTACAAATCAGTTGCTCTACCAGCTGAGCTAAGGTGGCGGTTTTATTGTTACCGGCGACGCTGGATCATTCGCCGGATCGGGCAATAAAGAGCTACCCCATTTTTTGGGAAGGCAAAGGTAAGGGAATTTAGATATTGTAAAAACTTTATAAAACAATTTTTCTGCTGAAAATCAAGAAATAGTCTGAAAGTCGGAAAGACCGTAAGATGGAAAGACCGGAAGTCAGAAAATCAGGAAGACGGAAAGTCGGGAAGACCGGAAGCAGGTAAGTCCGGAAGCTATCAAAAAAAAAGGGTGGATCTTTCGATCCACCCTTGAATTTGTTACGCGGCTTGTTTTTCTTTTTTTCTCTTTATCTGGCTTACGAGTGAATCGAAAGCACTGTCAAAGGATTCTTCAAATGATTTACTGGTTGATTTTACAAAAAAGTTGTGTCTTGGGACGTGTACCCTGATCTCTGCGATTTTGTCTTTAATCGAATGTACCACGTTGTCCAATTTCAAATACACATGTACCTGGATGATGCGATCGCTAAACACTGTCAGCTTCTCCAATTTTTTGTTTACGTACTCCATTAACTTGCTGTCAGCGTTGAAATGAACAGTTTGAATTTTTACGTTCATGGTCATCATTTTTTAAACTGTGAAACAATAAATAAAGAACTTAATCTGAAAGGTTTTTCTTAGGGGTTCGGTTCTTTTATCATAGTCAAGTTACAAAAAAAGATTTCGTCCTCCAACAAAATGAATACTTAAAATTTATTGTGCCCCGGGTCAAAATCAGCCCCGGGGATGGGCTTTCTTATGGATGTCCCTGAGCTTCTCAATGGTGTTGTGGGTGTAAACCTGGGTGGCAGCCAGGCTGCTGTGTCCCAGTAATTCTTTCACCGCATTCAGGTCTGCCCCGTGATTCATCAGGTGGGTGGCAAAACTATGCCGGAGCACATGTGGGCTTTTCTTATCAAGCGTACTGGCTTCTCCCAGCACCTGGTGTACCAATGCCCAGGCATACCTCGGATATAGTTTCTTTCCTTTTTCTGTAACCAGCAGCGTCTCCCCGGGTTGCTCAAATTCCTTTTTCTTCAGTTGCTGGTATTCCCGGATCATGGCCAATAATTGCGGACTGACCGGTATGACCCTTTCCTTATTCCCTTTCCCCAGTACCTTGATCTGTTCCCTTTCAACGTCAATCTGCCCGTCTTTCAGACCAATCAGTTCGCTTAACCGCATACCCGTGGCATAAAAGATGGCAACCAGCATTTTTGCATTCAGGCTTTTCCAACTGTCTGCCGATTGATTCAGGGTTTGTACCAGCTGACGGACTTCCTCTTCTTTTACAAATACCGGCAGTCTTTTTCCTTTTTTGGGACTGATCACCTGCCCCATAGGCGACTGCTCCAGCATCCCTGTTTTGAGCTGGTATTTGAAAAAGGATTTCAGCGTGGAAATTTTCCGGTTCAGGGTGGCAGCCCCCAGCCCCTTGTCTTTCAGCGAAGCCAGCCAGCTGCGTACAATGGCAGACTGAACTTCCCGGATATTCCGGATGCCATAGTTCGTATCGAGAAAGTCAAAAAAATCAACCAGGTCCGTGGTATAAGAGACCAGGGTATGCACCGAATACCTTTTCTCAAACTTCAGGAAGTCCAGGAATGATTGTATGGAGGCGCGTTCTTGTACAGGCATAAAAAAAGACAGCTACAAAGCTATTAAACTTTGCAGCTATCTCAAGAGTATATTATCCGGCAGGGATTAGCTTTCGATCTTGCCGCTGGCCAACTGCTGTTTGTAGATGGCTTTCAGTACCTGGCCCCTGCGTCTTACAGAAGGCTTGGTGAAACTCTGGCGCTCACGCAGTTGCAGGAGCACTTTGGACTTTTCGAATTTCTTTTTGTACTTCTTTAAAGCTTTGTCGATGTTTTCGCAGTCTTTTGAGTCGATGATCAGCATAATAAAATTGATACCCCCTTCGGTATTTTTTTAAGGATGGCAAAGATAGGCGGGAATTCTGAAATGAAGAAATGAAATTAGAAATGATTTACCTTGCCCCTATGTTTACAGGAATAGTAGAATCCACAGGAATCGTTAAAGAGGTCATTACCAAGGGGTCCAACCGGACTTTCTGGATCGAATCCCCGATCTCAGACCAGTTAAAAACCGACCAGAGTGTGAGCCACAGCGGGGTTTGCCTGACCGTGGAAGAAGTCAATGGCAACCGGCACCGCCTGACCGCCATCGATGAAACCCTGAAAAAATCCAACCTGGGGAGCCTGGTAGATGGATCCCTGGTGAACCTGGAAAGATGCCTCCAGATGAATGGCCGTCTCGACGGACACCTGGTGCAGGGCCATGTGGACGCGACAGGCATCTGTGTTAAAAAAACAGAACAGGACGGCAGCTGGGTGTTTGAATTTGAATTCCCCCGGAAATTTGCAGAACTGATCATAGAAAAAGGTTCTGTCTGTGTGAACGGGATCAGCCTGACCGCCTTCAATGTAAAAAAGAAACACTTCAACGTAGCCATTATTCCCTATACATACAACCATACCAATCTTCAGCAACTGGAACCGGGTCAAACCGTCAACCTTGAATTTGATATGATTGGCAAGTATCTGCTCAGAAGATTATCTTTGAAAGACTAACTACTAACCCCGGTCTTTCTGATGAACCCTGCACAACCAAACAGGCAATACTACCCCGCGCTGGATGGCCTCCGGGGCCTGGCAATCCTGTTGGTACTGGTCTATCATAATTTCGGATTCATCAATTATTTCTTTTTCGGATGGCTGGGGGTTGACCTGTTTTTTGTTCTGTCAGGTTTCCTGATCACTGATATCCTGCTGAAAACACTGGATAAACCCAATTACCTGAAGAATTTTTACGGCCGGCGACTGCTCCGGATATTCCCGCTATACTACCTGGCCTTAGTCATTTTTATATTTATCATTCCCCGGCTGTTTCACAATTTCCAGGCTGATTATTACAGGGAAAACCAGCTATGGATGTGGACGTACCTTCAAAACTGGTTATTCATTTTCAAACCGGCCGGCGATACAACCGGCTTGCATCATCTCTGGTCGCTGGCGGTGGAAGAACAATTTTACCTGCTCTGGCCCCTGGTCATCCTGTTACTCAGGAAACCAGCCCGCCTGCTCCTGTTTATTTCCTTTGTACTCGTGGCCGTAATCGGACTTCGGGTCTGGATCTGGAATTACCAGGTAACCAACCTGGCCTATTTTAACCTCTACACGTTCAGCCGCATTGACGGTCTTTGTATCGGATGTATGGTGGCCCTGTTGCAGCGGGTCAGCCCCGGCTTCCTGTCCAGGAACACCTATATTGTAGTGCTGTTCTTTGCTGCCGCTAATTTTATTTTTTACTTTATCAACCGGCGCTTTTCCTTCAGCTTCCCCTACCTCGCCATTGCCGGTTATACCACTTTTGCCATGACATTCGGACTATTGGTCAACGAAGCAGTAACCAGCAGCACCCAATTGATCAACAAGATCTTTAATTTTCCATTGCTTCGCTTTTTCGGCAGGATTTCCTACGGTTTGTATGTATTCCATTGGCCGGTTTATTTAATCATGACTCCTTTCCTTTACCAGTCGATCAGTATTCCCGGTAACCAATCACTCAGTCATTTTATTTGCTCCCTGCTGGCCACCGGCACTGCGGTCGGGATCAGTATACTGAGCTTCCGTTTTTTTGAACAACCTTTTCTTAAACTAAAACAGCGCTTCAGCTGAACCCGGAAAACAGACATGGACCTGGTCGAATATAAACTGGTAAAAAAAGAGGGATTCCGCAGGCATCCCTGGGAACTGACCCGGCTCCGGTTTCTCCGTTTCCTGGTCAACCGGCTGCCTGGTAAAAAAAATATAGCCGATGTGGGAAGCGGGGATGGTTATTTAGCCACAGGAATAGCCAACATTCATCCTGGTGCAATGGTTACAGCTGTTGATATAAATTATACGGAACAAATCCTGTCCTATTTAAATGAACAGAAACCGGTCAACCTGCAATTCACCAATGACCTGAACAATATTCCTTCAAATTCTCCGGCCAATGCCATTGTCCTGATGGATGTGATCGAACATGTGGCGCAACCCGGTTTATTACTGCAGGACCTGATTAAACACCCGGCAGTGAACAGGGATACGGTATTTATAATAACCGTACCCGCCTTCCAGCCATTATTTTCGATACACGATAAAAACCTCGGGCACTACCGCCGGTATAATCTCCGCCAACTGGAACAATTGCTTTCGCCGCTTTCATTGAAAATGGAAAAGAGCGGGTATTTTTTTAACAGCCTGCTCCCTGTACGTTTCCTGCAAAAATTGTTTGAAAAGAAAGAAACCATACAGCAGGGAGATAGTATTCATAACTGGAAGGGCGGATCATTTTTAACCGGGCTGATCAGCACCTTCTTTTGGATGGAATTTAAAATTACTTGGTATCTTGCCCACCTCGGAATTAAAATACCCGGGCTCACCTGTTATTGTATATGCCGGCTCTCTCCATTATAATACCCTGTCATAATGAAGCCCTGCGGCTGGACCCCGGAAAATTCACCGGCTTTCTGCAGCTTAACACGGACACCCGGCTTGTTTTTGTAAATGACGGCAGCACAGATAAGACAGATGAAGTGCTGGAGAAAATGGCCCTGGCAAATCCTGACCGGGTCACCATACTTCGTATAGACAGCCGGAGTGGAAAAGGTGAAGCCGTTAGGCAGGGTATGAATGAAAGTTATCGCAAACACAACTGCACACATTACGGGTATATGGATGCTGATCTCTCAGTCAGCCTGGAGGAAATGCACCGTTTATACCTGCTGTTTCAGCAAAATCAGAAAAAATTCATCCTGGGCAGCCGGGTAAAAAAGATCGGTTCAACAATCACCCGGAATGAATGGCGTCACTTTTACAGCCGTATCATGGCTACCATCGTGGGCTCAATCATCCGGCTGGATGTATACGACACCCAATGCAGTGCCAAGATCTTTCATCGGGACTGCATGGAAACCGCATTTAAAGATCCCTTCAGGACCAAATGGCTTTTTGATGTGGAGATCATTTGCCGCCTGTATAACCGTTTTGGCCCGCTGAACGACAATGGCCATGAAGAACCCCTGCTCGAATGGACAGAACGCAAAGGCTCTAAACTACGCTGGTACAGTATCTTCAGGGTAACCCGTGAAGTACTGGTACTGAAAAAATATTATACCGGAAAATGAAGCTGAACCGGTCGACTATAAAATACCAGGATTTTCTTTTTATCACCGGGCTGGCCATACTTGCCTACTGGCCCGTTTCTTTTATGATATTCAGTGTCAAGAATGACGCAATCAATTATTTTATGGCCATGCGGTATAATACCAGCGAAGCCATTCAGTCCGGCTACTTCCCCCTCTGGTCACCTTATATCAATATGGGCTACCCGTTGCACGCCGATATGCAATCAGGCACCTGGAACCCGGTCGTGCTGGTATTAAGCCTTATCCGCAAATA
The DNA here is from genome assembly GCA_964519865.1 of uncultured Chitinophaga sp. Lineage (GTDB taxonomy): Bacteria > Bacteroidota > Bacteroidia > Chitinophagales > Chitinophagaceae > JJ008. The sequence goes on from CAZFLL010000076.1 coordinate 5,888, forward strand.
TGATATTTACTGGTTGCAGGTGGAAACCATCCTGACTGTGATCATAGCCGGTTTCAGTTTCTATAAACTGTTATCCCATTTTAAACTCAACCGCGTGGTCCTACTGGCCGGCAGCGCCGCCTATATGCTCAACGGGTATATCACCGATTCCGGGCAGTTCCTGAACTGGCTTTATGCAGCGGCTTACCTCCCGCTGGTAATTCTCTATGCCATCCGCTCTTTTGAACAATTCAGGGTAAAAGACGCTTTTCTATTGGGACTTTCCTTTTCACTGATGTTATTATCAGCCTACCCGGCGGATTTTATTTTGCTGGCCTATGTGCTTATTGCTTATTTTATTTTTTCAGTATTCCGGTATAAAAAAGTATCCGGGCTCTGGGTAAGCCTGAAGAAATGTTCCCGCCAGTCGGCCATAGCGGCAGTCAGCTTTTTAATTATCTGCCTGCCGGCTATCCTCTCCTATATCCCTTTCCTGGCTTCGATACGCAGGGGTGCAGGTGTGGAACTGGATGTGGCTCTTTCCAATTCTTTATCCCCGGTCAATTTTATTTCATTCCTTACACCCTGGCCCACGCTTCGTTTAAACTGGCAACAATACACGGATCCATTGATACGAAACTGCTATGCCGGCCTGATTCCACTGATCTTCCTGCTGGTTTATTTCCGGCACAGCGGATATAAAACATTTGTACAGAAATTTTTCACCGGTATATTCCTTTTCTTTCTCGTATTCAGCCTGGGCAAGGCCGGGGGTCTGAGGGTACTCAGCTATTATACATTGCCTTTGATGGACAGTTTCCGCCATCCGGCCAATGCCAAATTGTTTTTTCTTTTTGCCGGTCAGCTCCTTGCCTTCCTGGCACTTGACAAGTATCTGAAAGATCCGGGGCCTTATAAGAAAACCGTCCTGCAACTGGTCAACATCATTTTAATTATTGCTGTCTTGTTGCTGCTCACCGGATTGGTGAAAAGCCGGATGTTTAATCCCGCTGTTGCCAGTGATTTTTCAATGAACAGGGCAGGGTTCAAAGCCTTATTCGATTCACTGGGTTTTTATGATCTCCTGTTTTTAAATGCCCTGTTAATTTCTTTAGTATTACTTATCACCCGGAGGCTTCTGCTAAGAAACCGGCTGCAATCATATTTGTTACTATTGATATGCAGTGAAATGATCCTGGCTGCCCAGCTGATGCTTCCGCTGACTTATTTCAGATCCTCTTCACCAAAAACGGCACAATCCATTATTAACCACCAGCCAAAAGGCTATCCCGTTCCGGATATAAATACATCTGTCCGTGAGCTGTCGGAAGATGGCATGAATTATTTTAATGAAATCGGCTGTCTGAATCCGTATAACAAAAAGCCCGGAAGATCTGACTATATCATAACGCCGGCCAATCTTTCCTGGCAACTGGATTTCTGGGAAGACACTTTGTTCCGGAAAAAAATACTTGAATTCCCATTGGCGTATTTCGCCGATACGGTATACCGTGTTCAGGATAAAGCAAAATTTATTGCATCAAATGATTACCGGAAAGCAGCTGTTTCAGATGTACCAGCAGACCTGCTGAACAATACAAATCCTGGTGCTGGGCCAATACGCTTTACATCTTTCAGGCCAGGCAGGATCGGGTTGCACACTGACACAGAAAAAGGTGGGTTGCTCGTATTGATGCAGAATAAATACCCCGGCTGGGAGGCCAGGGTGAATGGCCGGAAAGTGCCGGTCATCATAACCAACCGCGCATTTATGGGTATATTGGTGCCACCCGGTGTGCAGGAAGTGGAATTCAGGTATAAGGCCACGGGCATACTGTATATCGCCGTATTCTCATTTATATTCCTTATTACTGGTATAATTTATTTTAGCCGAATGAAAAACAACAGTCTTGAACAGAAAGCTGACTAATACGATCCGGTTCCTGATGGATGAAGGGCTCCCGGTATTCATCCGCGACAGCCGCTGGTTCATGTACCCTTTTTTCTGGTACTGGTTCAAAGGAAAGAACCTGGGCACCTATATGGACTTTAAAAAAATTGCGAGGGGACTATCTGAAGATGAATTCAACCGTATATACCGTGAACTGGACTGCCGGGCAACTGACCGGCCAACAGACCTGAATGATAAGTGTATCCGGCTGATGATGGATAAACTGGACCAGGGATCAGTCAGCCTGTTGGATGTGGGATGTGGCAGGGGCCACTGGCTGAGATTGCTCAGTGAACAACAAAAACAACTGCAATTAACAGGCTGTGATGTATTTGACCAGGAAACAGTCAGTAAAACGTTTGACTACAGGCAGGGATCCATTTACAAACTCCCCTTTGAAGACAAATCATTTGATATCGTTACCTGCCACCATACCATCGAACATCTACCGGAATTAAAAAAAGCAATCGCAGAATTAAAAAGGGTCGCCAGGAAACAACTGATCATCGTTACCCCAAGGCAACGGTATTATTATTACACCCTCGACCTTCACCTGCATTTCTTCCCTGAAAAGGACTACCTGCTGGATGTGGTTGAATTGCAAAATGCCGATTGTTCCGACTGTGATGGCGACTGGTGCCTGGTGGCCGACCTTACTTGATAAACTTATCTTTTAATGCAGCTGATACCGCTGTATCCATCAGCCTTTCTGCATAGGGCCTGGAGATTTCATTTAAACGCTCCACCCCTGCCTGGATCTCATCTTTAGTTCCGGTTTCCTTTAACTGGTCAAGATGAACCATTGCTTTTTCCGTTTCTGCCAGTTCAGTATCCGTAAGGAACCCGGTATTGCGTTCAATAAACTGACGGGTGGTGTCCAGTATCTGTTGCGCTTCCGTACGGGCTTCCACCAGGGCACGGATGCTGATATCTTCCTTGGCATGTGTAATGGAATCCATCAGCATCTGTTCCACTTCAGCATCAGTCAATCCATACTGCGGCTTTACTTCAATACTTTGTTCCACACCACTCCTTAGTTCTTTTGCTTTCACCGTGAGAATACCATCTGCATTCACCAGGAATGATACTTCCACTTTTGGCAGCCCGGCCGGCATTCCGGGAATACCGGTCAGGTTGAATTCCGCCAGTTTCCGGTTATCCTTTACCAGGTCTCTTTCACCCTGGAAAACAGAAATACGCATACTCCCCTGTCCATCCTTTTGCGTGGTATATTGCCTGCCTGCCTTGGAAGGAACTTTTGAATTACGGGGTATTAATACATCCATGAGTCCGCCCATTGTTTCAATGCCCAATGAAAGCGGGGTGATATCCAGCAACAGTACTTCTTTATTATTCCCGGCCAGTATATCCGCCTGCACCGCGGCACCCAGGGCCACCACTTCATCGGGGTTGAGTGAGTCATGTACTCTTTTCCCGAAAAATGTACTTACGGTATTTTTTACCAGGGGTACACGGGTAGAGCCTCCCACCATCACCACTTCATCAATATCCCCGATGGTCAGTTCAGCGTCTTTCAATGCAAGCGTACAACATGCAATGGTTTTGTCAACCAGTGGACTGATCAGTGATTCGAGTTTCTCCTTTGTCAGGTTTAATTCCTGGCCGGCAACAGCGCCGGTAAATGTTTCATGGCTGCTGAGTGCAATTTTTGCCTGTTCTGCCAGCAGTCTTAATTCCTGGGCCAGGTTTTTATGCTGCATCAGCTCCTCTTCAGTCACACCGGTTTCTCCCGCCCAGTATTTTACAATAGCACGGTCAAAATCATCCCCTCCCAGGTAGGTATCCCCATTGGTTGACAGCACTTCGAAAATACCATTGCTGATACGCAATATGGAAATATCAAATGTGCCACCTCCCAGGTCATAAACTGCAATCGTTTTCACTTCATCCCGGCTGAGACCCATTCCATAGGCCAGGCTGGCAGCAGTAGGTTCATTCACAATCCGGAGTACATCCAGTCCGGCCAGTTTTCCTGCATCCCGGGTTGCCTGCCGCTGGGCATCATTAAAATAAGCCGGAACCGTGATGACAGCCCTCGTTACCGGGGTTTTTAAAATATGCTCCGCCCTGGTTTTTAGTTCTTTCAGGATCAGGGAAGAAAGTTCCACCGGTGAATAAAAAACATTCCCCACCTGGATCTTTACCAGGCTTTCAGTATTGTCATCAATCACTTTATAACTGAAAAAGCCGGTATGATCCTTAATATCATTGTAGGATTTTCCCATGAGCCGCTTCACTGAAAAAATGGTATGCTGTGGTTCAGTTACCAGGAATTTTTTGGCCTCATCTCCCACTGTCACCTGACCTTGTTCGCCAAAATGCACAATCGAAGGTACCAGTGATACACCGTCATGTTCCTTTAACACCACCGGCTGCCGTGTTTCGGGGTGAATGATCGCCACCAGGCTGTTTGTGGTGCCCAGGTCGATACCCACGATCATTTCATTTTGCTGCAGACTTCCGGTTGCTATATTGATTGCGATCTTGGCCATATTACTTTATATTCCTGAATGAGTTGAAAGCTCGTGATTTAAACCTGACAATCCGTCTGGTCGTATTCAGTCTGCAAAACTCGCTTATCCCGGGCGTAAAAAAAAGTCCCGCCGGGGCAGGACTTTTCGTTTTTTGGAATATTTTTTATCGCATGAGGTACATTTTGCCATACCCCTTATTGAAATACTTATTTGTATCGTCACCCTGGGCCTTGTATTTATCCAGTGCCTTACCGTTCAGGTTGGTAACCACGCGGTACAGGTAGATGCCATTGGCCAGTTTCTGTCCATACTGGTCTGTACCATCCCATTTAAACTCGGTGATGTTACGCCCGATACGGAGCGGACCAAGTTCATCCTTGGTAATTTCCCGTACAATCTTACCGGTTACGGTCATGATCTCAATTTTGATATTCTGCGGCACTTCATTACCGGTGATTGTGAATACAAAGGCGGTGGATGAAGTAAACGGATTGGGATAATTGAGCATATTGGAGATCATCGGCTTATTGATCACCTCAAACATGACCCTGTATTCAATGGCCCCAGCTTCATTATCACTCTTATCCTTTCCTGTAAGGATCATTTCATACTCCCCGTCCTGCGCGAAATAGGGCTTGAAATTCAAGGTGGCGGTATTATCGTTTACCGGTACCTGTCCGGCCGAATTGAACTGCAGGGTGTCATTATTGAAATAGAAGCGGCGGAGGCTGCCATTGGGATAGCGTACCTGCAGGGTCAGCAGGGTCGTATCATCCAGCGACATCCATTTGGCTTCATCCTTCAGCTTGATAACAATATCCGGTTTGGAGGAAACAATATCCCGGTTCAGGATATGCATTCCGTCAAAAGTCACATCCAGCAGCGGGTTAAGGCTGTCGGGTTTTACGTACAGGTTACGGAAAGCAAAATTATTAAAGTGGTACTGCTCCCACTGGTCGTTATCCGGATTAGCCTCAACATAGACTGTATTGGCTCCGGGAATCGTGCCGGTGGCCACCACGGCCCCAAGCTGCAGGGTATCATTGACCGGTAAAGGTCTTGTTCTTGGCAGCGGAATAATATGGGGCACATTATTCTTATCCGTAATAACCATCTTCACCCGTATACTGTCAAAAGGTGCTTCACTCACATTTTTAAAGCCTACTTTAAACCCATAGGGTTCTCCTACCTCCACAGTGTCTTTGACGGACAAATAAAGGTTTGGTGCAATCGCTCCTTCCGGCACCGGCTGGTAGGTAACCCTCCAGTAGCGCAGGTTATAGGGGGTGAAATTGACATTATCGGAGGTTCGCAGTTGCAGTTTAACAAACGGATAGGCCTCCGCATCAATGGTTGAAATATCAACATCCTGCTGAAGTGGCGTCAGTCCGGTGATCAGGATATGTTCATCGCCATCCGGCGTTATACCAATCACATTCAATGTGGTGGTGTCTCCGGTGGCTTCTGCGCTACCTCTCCATTTTAATTGTTTCCAGGCCATCGATGGACCAAAAACCGGTGAAGTAATAAAACCAACGGTATCTATAGTCGGACAATCCACAGAAAGTGTGGGGTTATCGACCACCCCGGCCCCCATGATCCATTTCGGGGTAAAAGCGGGGTCATTCTTTTTATAGACTATGCCAAAAGGTCTAGGGCGATAGAATGAATCTATTCCGCTTAATCCGGCATTTTTCAGGTAATGATAAAGTGAGTTGCCTGTACCATAGAGGCTTTCGTCGGCCGCCCAATCAGCCGCATAGGCAATCGGGAAGTTGGGTGCACTTCCAAACGTATTCGGATCCAGAGTAAAGTTCCTTACCACCACATAGAAACCGTCAGGAATAGAATCCTTCATAAAGTCCATCATCCTTTTCCTGAGTACGGAAGTGGTATACCGGTATTCAAAATTAAAAGGCGTCATCACACCAGAAAAGTTCATAGGAGAATGGCTTCCAAAACGCCCATCACCTAGGTCATTTGGAAAATTAGTTGCCGCTCTGATTACTTGGTTTTGCCAGGGCCTGAAACTGACGGGATCAAATACATTAAACACCAGGGACTGGAACCATGAAGTTAAACGGATAGCTGCAACTCCATTAATTGAAACTGAAAATGCAGCAGCTTGCGAAGATCCACTAGTTACATATGTTCCCATACGCAGGAACAGGTTCTGGTAAACCGTACCAAACTTATTGGTATGGCTGGCAGTATCCAGGCTGACACGGATATAACTGGATTTTGTATGCTGGTAAAAATCAGATTGGTTATAACCCAGTTCACTGCTGTTGGGGCCGCCATTGCTCAGGTAAATAAAGGAAGATTTATTCCAGGAAGGCTGACCGCTGACCGGTACAGGTGCAACCCGCCAATGATACACCACACTATCCCGCAGGGTGATACCTGGAATAAATTCCATCACACCGCCTGCAGAGCTGAGCGTTCTGGATATTTTTACAGAAGAATTGAATAACTCGGTTGTATCCATTTCCATCACATACTGCTTCAGGTTTCCAAACGGATTTGCCGTGGAAGCCACCAGTTTTACAGATGGATTATTGATGATGGCATAATTATACGGATAGACCGGCCTGGCTTCATCTTCATAGATAAAGACATCCTTGGATACACAGTTATTCGTTTCATACAGTTCATCCACGGCATTATCGGCATCCACACAAATGGAAATCCGGTTCAGGCCCTTATCACGGGTTCCGACAATATCAATGGAATAAGACAGTGAATCCATAAAACGGATGCCCGGAATCGTATCCCGGCGGATCACTTCAGTCGTCAGGTTCGGATAGGTTCTTTTTACCTCCACCACAATATTTTTACTGATGGCTTTCCCGAGGTTGACAAATTTTGCATCCACTTTAAAATGGGTCTCCGCCACTGAGATAAATGAAGGATTTACTTTTACCAGTGGTTCTTCTATCGCGTAATCCGGTTTATCAGTAGACCCGTCAAAACGGATGGCAGGGTCGCCATGCAGGGTGGCCTGCTCTGTATGGAAACGGGCATAATAATCATTCTGCGTGGTCAGGTTATACACCTGCGCAATGGATTCACGCATCACTTCACCCAGCGTTTTCCCATAATGCGTTACGGAGGCCGCCGTCATTGTCTTGGTATTCATAATATCCAGGTAGTGTACAATACCAAAGTGGGTGCTGGCAATAAAGGCAATGGATCCACGCTGATCTGCCAGAACAAATTTTTCAGAAAGTGTTTCCTTGGTTAAAAAACGGAGGGTATTAAAATTAAAGAAATTACCGGCGTTACAACCCATTACAATCGTGATGGGGTATTTACCAGGATTATTATACTGATCCGGATTATCCAGGTTGAATTCCAGGGTGGTGGCCGATGAGTGCCCGAAATAGGTCATCACGCCGATCCCCTGCTCAAACAGTTTACTCAGCCTGTCACTGCTGGCCTGTTCCACGGGAGCTGAAGAAACTTTACTGAAAGTGTTCACATTGGCGCCATAAAAGGTATCAGCCACAATGGCCCGGTAACGTTCCATATCCGCCGTCAGGATGGCCCCCAGTGACCCATCAGCCGCACCGATCACATGGACTACATTTTTCATCCAGGCCTTATCAGCGATCAGGGGTGAAGAGATGGCCTGGTATTGTTCATACTGTTTTAATTTACTCAGGTAAGCCGCCACTTCATCGCCCGTGATTGTGGATAAACGGCCAATGGAAACCTTGGGTATTCCATCTCCCCTTGAATCACAGGCAAGCAGGTTATCCGAAGCCGGGAATCCGAATGAAGGGATGAAAGAAAGTCTTTCCACATCCGGATTACTTTCATTCGTCCTGTATTGGGTATAGTTAATTCCTTTACCGATCAGTAATACATTCTTTACCGGGGCGGTAAACCGGGACCGGGACCAGAGAATAAAATTGCGGATAGCAGCCGGGTTCTTTTTTACCCCCAGGCCAAACTGGTCAACCAGGTCGTCGATCAGGTAAATTTTTGCTATATGACCACCCCCGGCGGCAGAACTGCGATAGATCCTGTAATCATCCACCGGATTAGAACCCGATGTGGACGTAAACATGGCCGGATGGGAGATGATCAGGAAATTACCCTGGTTGGCCGGAGCAAGATAATTGATAAAATTCCGGGTTTGCAGACTGGTAACCTGGAATATAGGATAGTTAGGATACTGACCGAACATGACCAGCTTTCTTTTTACGGCAGAAGGCTCAAGGACTACTTTGATCAGGTTGGGATTGGTAATATCGGTTACATATCGTTTTCCATTCGTAAGGTCATAAATCACAGGGCTGACTCCCCCATGTGTGAAATTGACAATCTCTAAATAATTACCTGCTGTATTTGCCTCTAATTCAAAAATGAAATTACTGCCTCCACCGAAATTGAATAGTCGTGGATAGACCAGTTCTGTTTGCGCAATGGCCATCCGGTCATTTGAAATAGCAGTGGCATTTTTAACAGCAATAGAAGCGGTACCTCCGCTGATCAATGAGGCTGCCAAGGTGGTTTCAAACTTCTTATAATCAAAGAAGTCCATGGTCTGTGTATTCACCAGGGTGTTATTCACCCTTACTTCTACCTGTCGTGGATTCAGAGCATTCCCTGAAGCATTGATACGCAATACAGGGGCCGGGGCTCCGGCTCCGGTATAAGGATAAAGGTTAGCGAGATTCTCAGTACGGGTGACATTGGTTCCGATATCCGGAGAGGCCCATCCTTCTCCCGGGTCATAGGAAGATGAATAAACATATTCACCCACTACTGCTGCATACCCGTTATTAAGCCTGTTCTTATAATAAATGCCTTCAGTATGTAAAAAATAGGGCTCAACCGGCAATACAGAAGGAAGTATATTGGCTGCCGGGACCAGTCTTCTGTTGGCACCTGAGGGATTAATGGTCAGAAAATAAAAAACGGTATCTGTTTCCAGGCTCCATTTATCATTCAGCTGATAATCGGCATCCCGGTATAACTCATTATCAGACTTACCGTCATTCATCTCTCCCCAGAATTCAATATAATCACCAGCACCCAGTGTGCCGGTTTGTACAGTAGTGTACAGGGGCACCTGCTCTCCTTTTCTCCATAATTGAAAGTCCTGGGCAGGCGTATTCCCAATACCAAGGCCGGCAAGCACCGGCTGACTGATCCGGTAAAGACCTGTGGCACCCACTTTAAATTTATAATAGGTTTTGGAATAGTCAATCCATTCGTTATTATAGGTCTGCGACTGGGCAGTGAGACCTGTAATAAGTAATAAGAATAGTAAAAATCTTTTCATGGAACTAAAGTTTATCGGGTACTGACCAATTTATTTATTATCGTTTTTATTTCCCACCAGGTTGAGCCGGAGTGAAAAAACATGGGTAAACAGGGGATTAGTCTGGTTCGCCAGGTTGGTAAATGCATAATCCACGGCCACATTCTGGATCTTAAATCCGGCTCCGGCGCTTGGCTGGTAAATCCAGACACGCTTCTGATTCACGGTATCGCCATCATAAAGGGCTTTCTGAAAATTATTGATACCTCCCCTGAGGAAAAAAACATTGTTGATATTCAGCTCAAGACCGAGCTTGGGGTCCGCACTTACCGGGTCTGCACTGATCACGGTATTCCGTTGACCGTCAAAGGTAAGATCAATATTCGCTTCTGCCAGCAGGCTGGACTTCTGCCCCAGCCTGAATTCACGGGCAATTCCCAGCACTAACCGGGGAGCTGTTAATTCAGTGGACTTTACCGGGATTTCGTTGTTGGTCAGGTACAACACTTCTTTCTCTTTTTCTGTAAACGTGAATGACCATGCATTAAACGTGGTGGTTATATCCCGGGCGGCAATACCAAATTTCCAGTTCTTACTCCTGATCTGCAACCCGGCATCCAGCCCAAAACCCCAGGCCTTGGCAAACTTGCCTACACTGCGGTGAATCACTTTGGCGTTCAGGCCAAAATCAATATTCTTATTTTTTTTCTCCTTTAACTTCTGGGCATAAGAAAAAATAAACGCATAGTCAGCGGAGGAAAATGACTGAATGTTATTGTAATTGATGGACCCGTCCGGTTCTACCAGGAACAACGTGTTCATGATATCATCCACCGCAAAACGTAACCCCGTTATCCCGATCGTACGTTTATTACCCGCAGTCGGGAGCGCAATACTCGCGTAATCATATTTACCAATACCGGCAAAGTATTCAGCATGCATCAGGTTGACCTGCGGATGATCTTTGACATTTACCAGTCCTGCCGGGTTCCAGTAACCGGCAGTTCCGTCACTGACCGTAGCTACCTGTGAACTTCCCATGGCAAGTCCCCGTGCCCCGGCACCTATATTCAGGAATTCATTGGAATATTTCCGGAATTGAGCGTGAGTAACCTGAAACAGCATGGTGGTAAGCAGTAACAGGAATAAGCGGTTCGTTTTCATTCATTGGTTTTTTCAAATAAGCAAAGGATTAATTACTGTTTTCTATTGGTACGGTCGGCTTGTAAAATTAATCTTTACCCTTCTAATATCATAACATTGGGAAGGGTTTAGACTAATCCTTGAAAACGAATATTTTACATGAATATTGCCTGTACAGGCCCTAAATTGGCAATCTGCCTTACTTTTGCAGGATTAATAGGGGTAAATTCTGATCCCCAATATTGAATTTCAATTAATTATAAAATGACCCTGATCGAAGAATTACGCTGGAGAGGTATGATTGCGGATATTATGCCCGGAACAGAAGAACAATTAAACAAGGAAATGACTACCGGGTATATCGGTTTTGACCCTACGGCCGACAGCCTTCATATTGGCAGCCTGGTCCCCATATTATTATTGGTTCACTTTCAGAAAGCCGGCCACAAACCTATTGCCCTGGTAGGAGGAGCAACAGGCATGGTGGGTGATCCCAGCGGTAAAAGTGAAGAAAGAAACCTGCTGAGCGAAGAGGCCCTTCAAAAAAATGTGGCGGGAGTAAAAGCACAACTGGAACGATTCCTGGACTTTAACCCCACCCTGCCCAATGCAGCAGAAATGGCCAATAACTATGACTGGTTCAAAGGCATTTCCTTTATCGATTTCCTGCGGGATGCCGGTAAACATATCACGGTCAACTATATGATGGCCAAAGACAGTGTGAAGAAAAGAATTGAGGGAGAAACCGGCATCAGTTATACCGAGTTTGCCTACCAGTTGATGCAGGGGTATGATTTCTACTGGCTGCACCAGCATAAAAACTGCAAACTCCAGATGGGTGGCAGTGATCAATGGGGCAATATGACCACTGGCACTGAACTGATCCGCCGCAAAAGTGGTGGCGAGGCCTTTGTTTTTACCAACCCCCTGATCACTAAAGCAGACGGCGGGAAATTCGGCAAAACAGAAAGTGGCAATGTGTGGCTGGACCCCGTGCGTACCACCCCTTACCAGTTTTACCAGTTCTGGCTCAATGCCAGTGATACCGATGCGGAAAAATGGATCCGGATCTTCACCTTCCTGAACAGGGATGCCATCGATATACTGATCCACGAACATAAAATGAACCCTGCCGCCCGTGTATTGCAGAAAACACTGGCCCGTGAGATCACCATTTTTGTACATGGAAAGGAGGAATTTGAAAAAGCAGAAGAAACAACACAAAAACTTTTTGCCAACCAGAGCGCCCCGGCGGAAAGCCTGAGCATTGAAGACCTGGAAGGAATGGAAGGCGTGATAAAAGTGGATACGCCAAAAGAGAAAATCGGGACAGGTACAGACATTGTCTCTTTCCTTGCCGAAACGGGTATATTGGCCAGTAAGGGAGAAGCCCGTAAACTGGTGGAAGGCGGCGGCATCAGCATTAACCGGAAAAAAGCAGAAGGTGTTAAAATGAACATTGACAGCAGCCTGCTGCTGCATGATAAATACATTCTTGTACAAAAGGGGAAAAAGAATTACTACCTGGTACAGGTTGTTTAAACGATACTTTGAAAAAGGTATATTTCATAAGCGGACTGGGGGCAGACAAACGGATTTTCTCCATGCTTAACCTGTCCTTTTGTGAACCGGTTTTTATAGACTGGATCAATCCGGGGAAAAATGAATCTTTAGAAAGCTATGCAATTCGTCTCCGGAACCAGATCCCTGACGCATCGCCTGTTATAGTCGGTATTTCATTTGGCGGAATGCTGGCAACCGAAATGGCCAAGGCGGACAGCGCCATCCGGGCGATTATTCTTTCCAGCAATAAAACAAAAAAAGAATTCCCGGGCTATTTCAGGGCCGGGCTTTACCTGCCGCTCTATAAATGGAGCCCCCCGGGCCTGGCTAAACTATTCACGTTACACAGCAGTGGCTTGCTGGGGGGAAAGACCCGGGAAGAAAAAAAATTACTCCACCAGATCATCCGGAAAAGTGATATGGGTTTTATTCGCTGGGCAATCAGCGCTATACTGCATTGGAAAAATATGACTATCCCGGCCAATATCACCCATATACATGGCTCGGCGGATAAACTGCTCCCCTTCCGTTATGTAAAAGCGGATTACAGGATCGAAGGCGGCACCCATGTAATGACCCTCGACAAACACCAGGAAATCAGCCAGCTCCTGGAAAAATTAATTCAGTGACCGGATCGTTGACCACATGGCATCCGCCAGGAACTGGTTGCCCTTTGCATTCATGTGCACCCGGTCATAGGTCAGAATATCCTTTTCTTTATTCTCCGGGTTATTGGCCAGTTCATAATCCAGGAATTTTTTACGCAGGTCGATCAAAGGCAATTCATTCTTTTTGGCAATATCCCGGATCATATTGCTGTAACGGTTAATATCCCCATCCAGTGGATTACTCATATCCGTTTTCTCGCCCACCACGGCCGGTGTACATAGCACCGCTTTGATATTTTTCTCTTTCAGTTTCTTTAAAATCGCCAGATAGAATTTTTCAAACTTATCCGGGTCAGTGCCGGTTCCCAGCAAAGTTTTATGCCACACATCATTCACCCCCACATAGATCACCACCACATCCGGATTCTTCGCCAGTACATCTTCTTCCATCCGGAGGTAAAGATCGTAGACTTTATTGCCGCTGATACCAGATCCGGTAAAATCGAAACTGCTTCCTTTCCCTTCCACTTTGCACATACTGTCCACCCGGTTTACATAACCACCGGGCTTCACCCCCAGTTCAGTTATAGAATCCCCGAAGAATATCACACGTGTCTTTTTTTGCGGAGTAAAGGCAACAACTGAAATCATTATCAGCACTAATAATATTCCTTTTTTCATATATGGCTTTTTATACTGCAATATAAAACAAAAGCATCCTGCTGTAACAGGATGCTTTTAAAAACAAATACGTTGTATCGCTTACTTTTTTTACTGCTTCTGTCGGTGAAGACAGGTGTATGTCAAAGAAAGCCTCCGTAGCTTAATTAACTACCCAATAAGGCGGGAGTATTTAGAAATTAACTATTTCATTTATAAAAGGCATCCCCTGTACCGGAATGCCTTTCCTATTACCTATTCTCTATTCTCCATTCTCCATTCTCTATTACTCCACATCCACCTGTTTCCGGATCACCGATCCGTCGCTGGCTTCGGGCAGGTACTCACGTTCATTGATAAGGTAGCCATTCCCTTTCTCGCAGAAATGGACTTTCATATTTTCAATACTGATCGGGTTGCCATCAGGAATATCCGCAATATTGCTGTGCCTGATTTCGTGGCCATCCACAATAACAACCAGGCCACTGCCGATCGCTTCCATCCGGTTGCCCCCGGTCACCAGCATCCCTGTATCTTCGCCCAGACCGATTCCAATACAACCCGGGTTAGCCGCTACAGCCTGGGCCAATCTGCCAAAACGGCCTCTCTTTTCAAAATGTGAATCAATGATCACACTACTCATAAAGCCAAGTCCCGTAGTGATTTTCACTTCGCCTTTGAGGTGGGCCCTGGTGGCATTTCCTTCATAAATCATTGTACTGCTCATGGCCATGGCACCGGCAGATGTACCGGCGATAACAAAACGCTCATCTTCCTGGTAACGTTTCTTGAGTATGGCCAGGAATTCGGTTCCTCCATCCGTCACACTTAACCGCAATTGGTTACCCCCGGAAAACATCACCGCATCACAAACACGGATCCGCTCCAGGTATTCCTCAATCATCGTATCCTGCCGGTTACGGATATGAAGGAGTCCTATATTGGTGCAACCGATCTTGCCAAATGCGTTGAGGTAATTCTCCCCCACTTCATACGGAATCGTGGAGGCGGTGGTGATCACTTCGATCCTGGCATTCACGCCACCGGCTTCTTCCACCACGCGGCGAAGAATGCCCAGTTCAAAAAAGTTGAGGTTATTGCGGCGGAATTCCC